>CBFDUE010000188.1:0-1605 GCA_965613025.1 uncultured bacterium | reverse complement strand
TTTCAAGCAGAAGACGGCATACGAGATCATGCCTAGTCTCGTGGGCTCGGAGATGTGTATAAGAGACAGCAACAATACAGGTATACCATTTAAGACGATTCCAGGTATGGGGGAGTTAATTGATGGTAAGATTTCATATAAGACTATAAGGGAGGTTGCATATAGAGATCTGCTGGGTAGAGAAATCATAAAACTTGAAGAGGATCTAATAGATAAATGTATTCAAAATAGAGTTATATTGGTAACAGGTGCAGGTGGATCTATTGGCTCAGAATTATGCAGACAGATCTGTAGATTTAATCCTACTAAATTAGTCTTATATGAGAGGGCAGAAAGCCCTTTATATGAAATAGAGTTGGAATTGAGGAGAAATTTTCCTTCTGTAGAGATAATTCCAATATTAGGGGATGTTAGTAATTCAAATGAGATTAATGAAGTATTTAAAAAAATAAGGCCCCAGGTGGTATACCACTCTGCAGCTTATAAACATGTTCCAATGTTGGAACTTCACCCCTCGAAGGCAATACTTAATAATGTCCTTGGCACAAAGTGTGTTCTTGAAGCCGCCATTGAATTTGGAACCGATAGATTTGTGTTTGTCTCCACTGATAAGGCGGTAAACCCTGTAAATGTTATGGGAGCAACAAAGAGAATAGCTGAAATGATGATTCAGGAAAAAAACGGTAGTTTATCTTCTAAGACCCGATTGATGATAGTTAGATTTGGAAATGTGGCAGGAAGTGTTGGAAGTGTTATTCCTTTATTTAAAAAACAGATAGAAAAAGGAGGGCCTGTTACAGTTACTCATCCAGAGATGGAGAGATATTTTATGACTATTCCAGAGGCATGTCAATTGATTCTTCAGGCAGGAGCAATGGGAGAAGGTGGAGAGATCTTTATTTTGGATATGGGAACTCCCATAAAGATTCTTGATCTTGCAAAGGATCTCATCAGGCTTTCTGGCTTTGAACCTGGTGTTGATATTGATATTGAATTCATAGGATTAAGACCAGGTGAAAAATTAAAGGAAGAGCTTATCACAAAAGGTGAAGGTGTAGTAAAAACAGCTCATGACAAGATATGGGTAATTAAGGATTCGGTTTGTTGCAAAGAAAATTTTAACTACAAAGTAGATAGACTTATTGAGATGGCAAATGGATGGGATAGAGATCAAATTATCAATGCCCTGAAAGAGATAGTTCCAGAATATAGGCCATATAATCATCAAGGTGAAAGGTTTTAATATGGTAGAAGAGAAAAAATTATATTTAATAATAGGAATAATTATTGGAATTGTTACCACATCTTCATATTTTTATATCTTTGCACCCAGATATGAAATTAAAAGAACGCATTCAGAGGTTTTAAAGATAGATAAATGGACAGGTAATTCTTGGAGATATATAAATAATAAATGGCAAAAGATAAATCCAGAGACACAAAAATGGCAAAAAATAGATTTAATCTTAGAAAAGGCCTTAGATACCAAAAAGGACAGTAAAGATATTAAATTAGCACTTCAAAAATTAAGAGACCGTTATCCCATATTAAAAGAGGTTTCTGATGAGGATCTGCTTCAAAGAATCACAGCGGTCTATTCCAAAA
>CBFDUE010000187.1:0-1793 GCA_965613025.1 uncultured bacterium | reverse complement strand
GATCTCCTAAGGAGGTTTACCAGGAATTCGGAACATTCTGCAAGAATAATGATCTTCCTAACTATGGGTGGAAGATCTTTGAAGTCAGTGGAACAAAGCCCGGTCAGGAGATCGGGTTAACGCTTCTGGGATTTACCGGAAAATTGATCGTGGTGGGTTTTTGTCCGGACAAAGTAGAATATTCTATAAGCAGGCTTATGGCCTTTGATGCTGAGATAATTGGAACCTGGGGCTGCCCTCCTGAATATTATCCAGTTGTCCTGGACATGGTTCTTTCCAGGAAAATAGAGATTGAGCCTTTTATTGAAACCCGGCCAATGAGTAGCATTTCCGAGACCTTTGAAGAGATCCATAAGAAAGGTTCGCCGATGAGGCGGGTAGTTTTAATCCCTGATTTCTAATTTTAAAAAGGAGGATGTTGTCATGCTGAAATGGTTCCCAAGAGACAATGAGATGAAGGATCACAATCTTTTTGGTGACGAGTTTTTCGGAACTGAGCCACCCTGTACCATGTATGAAAAGAGGCCATTGATTAATCCGGACACTAAGGAAGAGGTCCCTGATCTTTTCACGGCTTGGATAATTTTGAATAATCCTGCCCAATATAATTCCTATACCACTGAAATGATTAAAGGGGTCATTGCAGGGATGCATCGTGCATCGATGGATAGATCGGTTGTGGCCATCATATTCACTGCTGTTGGAGATAGGGCCTTTTGCACTGGCGGAAATACAAAGGAATATGCCGAGTATTATTCTCAGAGGCCACTGGAATATACACAGTATGTTGATATCTTTGCAAAACAGGTAGATGCAATCCTGAGTGCTACAAAGCCCGTGATCTGCCGTTGTAATGGACTGAGGATTGCAGGAGGCCAGGAGATTGGCCAGGCATGTGATTTCACTGTTGCGGCTGATACTGCCAGGTTTGGTCAGGCAGGGACAAGGCATGGATCATCACCTACTGGTGGATCAACAGATTTTCTCCCATGGAATCTGAGTATGGAACAGGCAATGTGGCAGGCGGTCTCCAATGAGATGTGGAGTGCCTACAAGATGGAAAGGTTGGGGCTGATAACAAAAGCAGTGCCTATTAAGAAAAATGATAAGGGCGAATGGGTCTGTGACCCAAGAGTAATAACAGACAGATATATAGAGAATGGGCACATTGTTTACGGAGAATTTAAACAAGGTGAAGAGGCTGAAAGGGCGGCAGAGGAACTTAAGAGTTTAAAGACTGACTTCAGTCTTCTTGATGATTATATCAACCGCATGGTGTGGACATTGACCCACACTATGATCCTGAATCAGATGAACACCATAGAGAGTGTAAGGGTCAAGAAGAGGTTCTTCTGGGATATGCTCAAGAGGACTCAGGTATATAGTCTTGGTTTTGGAACAAACGTAGAATTCTATCTTGGAATGAACGCCTTTAATACCCAAAAGATAACAGGCAAAAGGGAGATTGATTTTCTTGAATATCGACGTCAGCTTGCCAAGCTCCATCCTTTTGATGATGAGCTTGCCGAAAAGGTAATTGCTAAACCTAAAGATAAAACATAGACGAGACCAATTAGGAAAAGGAGCGAGTGAGATTATGGAATATAAAAATATCCTGTTAGAAAGAGAGGATGGGATCGGAATTATTACGATAAATCGACAGGAAAAATACAATGCCCTGGATCTTCAAACTGAATTTGTGGTCTGGTTTCCGCCCCAGAGGGTCATCCGACCCAGAGAGGGGTGTAACCCCCGGTGTAAAACGGGGTTATGTAAAGCTCTCTATGATATAT
>CBFDUE010000186.1:0-1794 GCA_965613025.1 uncultured bacterium | reverse complement strand
TTTTTATATCTTCAATCTCGCTGTCATCTTCTTCAATATGCCTTTCAGAAGAAAAACCTATTTTGATCGGATGTCCTGTCTCTATGGGGGTGTTTTACGGGCCTGATTGCAGGGATGCACAACTGCTTGCAATAGATGAGATCAATGCTGCAGGTGGGGTAGATGTGGGCGGAAAGAAGCGACCATTTAAGCTGATAGTTGAAGATACCCGTGCAATGGAGCCAGGTGTTCCTGTAACTGATGCACTCCTTGCCATTGAAAAGCTCATCACACAGGAAAAGGTGGACTTTCTGGTAGGGGGTCCTGTTCGCTCAGAGGCATCTTTTGCTGCAAGGGATCTTATTACAAAATATAAGAAGGTATGGATTATAACCACTGGAACATATTCACCAAAGTTTGGAGATGCCCAAAAATATCCCTATGCCTTCAGGATAACAGGCCATGTGCTCTGGGAGATACCCAATGTCCATATTGGACTCTTGAAACACATAAGAAAGAGGTTTGGATTTAACAGGATCTACATAATTGTTCAGGACGTAAAGCATGCAAGGGCTGCTGGTGGATTAGTAAAGAAGCTTTCTAAAAAGGAAGGCTTTGAGGTGCTTGGATTTGATGTCTATCCCACTGGTGCAACAGACTTCTCTATGGGACTTTTAAAGGCAAAGAGAAAAAAGGCCCAGATTCTCTTCCTATGGATTGATATGCCAGAGCTCACTATCCTTGCAAAGCAGTATTACGATCTAAAAGTTCCTGCTCTCCCCATAGGCTATATGGGTCCTGCAGAGCATGTCCAATGGTGGCCCACCACAGAGGGAAAAGGGGAGTATTTCATAGTTGACCTTTTAAATGCGGGTAATGCCCCTTCAAATGCCACATTCTGGACCATGAAATTTGTAAGGGCCTATGAAAAGAGATATGGGCATGAACCTGACGCATATGGCCTCTCTACAAGCTACATGGGAGTATATATCCTGAAAGACGCCATTGAACGGGCTGGCAGTCTTGACCCTGATAAAGTGGCCAGGGCATTGGAACAGACCGATATGATAGGTGTCTTTGGAAGGATCCGTTTTGATAAGAACCATGAGATCATACAGTCTATGGATCCAAAGGAGGGAGCAGTAGGAACGGTTGTTCAGTGGCAGAAGGGAAAGAGAATCACGATCTTTCCTGAGCTAATAAAGGTGGGCGAAATTCAACTCCCATCCTGGATAAAGTAAATAGGGTTGTGGGGTTATGGATCTTGTCGTCTATGGCTTTATAAACAGTATGCATCTTTCCCTTCTTGCCATAGGCTTTGCCCTTGCCTATGGAGTGAGTCGTGTTCCAAATTTCGCCCATGGTGCTCTCTATGTCCTATGTGCATGCATAAGCTGGCTGTTTTTACATCGGCTTGGTCTTAATTATCTTCTTGTAATCGTCATCTCATTGATAATTACCAGTGTAGTAGGTGCTCTGATCTTTCATCTTGTATTGAAGAGGGTAAGGGGCATGCCGTTTTCAGAGATCATGGCCTCTTTTGCAATAGGTATGGCCATCTTAGAGACGTTTCGACTTTTTGGATTTCGAGGGCCTAAATTCAGTATGCCAAAGTTTATTGAGGGCACTGTCACAATATTTGGGGTTATCGTGGACTGGCAGAGGATCTGCATCATAGCTGCTGGCCTGCTCCTTATCCTCATTATCTGGGCCTTCACCCACTATACAAAGGTGGGGCTTTCACTGAGGGCTATTGCACAGGATGAGCCCTGTCTCTTATACACATCTCCGAGCCCACGAGACTAGGCATGATCT
>CBFDUE010000185.1:0-1824 GCA_965613025.1 uncultured bacterium | reverse complement strand
ATATAATCGTGTGGTCAGTGCTGAAGATCTCATGGATGAGGTTCAAAAGATGGCCTCTGATATCTCAAAGAGATCATGGGTTGCTCTTAGGCAGGCGAAAAGGGTGATTGATGTGGGGGCAGGTATCTCTGAGAGCCTTGATTTTGAGTTTGAGGCCTCTAAGGAATGTTACTTTGCGGGTGAAGCAATGCAAGGGCCAAAACGATTTTAGTCAAAAAGGAGAAAGGCTCATGAGAGACCATCTAAGTTATGTCCGTTGGTTTGAGGAATGTGATCTTTCCTCCATTTCAAAGGTAGGAGGAAAGAATGCAAGCCTTGGAGAATTGTTAAAGGCAGGTATTCCTGTTCCTCCTGGATTTGCCATAACTACTGATGCCTATTGGCGATTTCTTAGGGAAGGAAGGATCGAAAGGGAAATTTTAGATCTTTTAAAGGGGATAAATGCAGAAAAGGTTGATATGGTAGAGGATGTCAGCTCTAAGATACGTGCCACTATCGAAAATACCCCAATTGGAGAGGATCTTGAAGATTATATAGCGGAATTCTATCGTCTGTTATCTCGAAAATGTCAGATTCCAGCTGCTCCAGTGGCTGTAAGATCAAGCGCAACTGCTGAGGACTTACCTGGCGCAAGCTTTGCCGGTCAACAGGAGACCTATCTATGGATCAGAACAGTGGACAGTGTCTTGGAGCATGTTAAGAAATGTTGGTCAAGTCTGTTTACTCCAAGGGCAATCACTTACCGTGTGAAGATGGGATTTCCTCATGAAAAGGTGGCTATCTCGGTAGGGATTCAAAAGATGGTCAAATCTTTCACAGCTGGTGTGATGTTCACACTAAATCCAACCACAGGAGATAGATCCACTATCGTAATTGATGCCAATTGGGGATTTGGTGAAAGTGTGGTAAGTGGTGAAGTCACCCCTGACCATTTTGAAGTTAACAAGGTCACTCTGGAGATTACAAAAAAGAGGATATCTTCAAAGGAATACTATTATGGGATCAATCCGGAAAGACATATGGTTGAAAGATATGAAATGCCCACTGAAAGAAGTAATATCCAGTGTGTAATTGATGAAGATGTAATTGAATTAGCAAAGATTGGAAAGGCAATTGAGAAACACTATGGAAAGCCGATGGATATAGAATGGGCCATTGAAAAGGATATGGCAGGAAGAGGAAGGATCTTTATTGTTCAGAGCAGACCTGAGACCGTCTGGGCAGAAAAGGAGGTAAAGAGAGAAGCCAGAGCCAAGCCCTCTTTCTTAGGATATGTATCTGCGACTCTGAACTATGCTCAAAAGACTGGATAGGTTTAGAAGGGAGTATCCTATGAATACAGTGTTGATTATCTCGACCCTGGATACAAAAGGTAAAGAGACCCTCTATCTTAAAGACAGGATCGAATCCTCAGGACTACGCACCTTATTGATGGATATATCCATGCAGAAGGGAGAGATTACAGAGAGCGACATCTCTCCTGAAGAGGTTGCCTCTGCTGCTGGGGTTAGTATTAAAGATATATATCGGTCAAAAGATCGCTCAAAGATAACCAATTTAATGATCTCAGGAGCATGTAACATCGCCAAAAGGCTTTTCTCTGAAGAAAAGATAGATGGGGTGATAGGTATAGGAGGCTCTACAGGGTCATTAATGGCCACAGAGGTCATGCGATCCCTTCCTTTTGGTGTTCCAAAATTGATGATCTCATCCACTGCGGCACTTCCCGGACTTTCAACCAGATATATTGGAACAGGTGATATCATGCTTTTCCACTCGGTGATTGAGATATCCGGGCTTACAGACATCTGTCTCTTATACACA
>CBFDUE010000184.1:0-1852 GCA_965613025.1 uncultured bacterium | reverse complement strand
ATAATAAAGTCTTTCCCTTCCACCTCTTCTCTTATCTTTTTAGAAGGTTTACTTAATTGATTTAGCTTCAAAGATAAAAAGCTACCATTAATAACATCACCAAGATACCTGAGCCTGTCTGAACGATCTTTTAAGATATTATCTCCTATCTTTATTCTGAGTTTCTTATTAGAGGTCTGGACTAACTCTATTTCGTTTTCTGCATGTGGCAAAAGGGCGGCCATCCCTATGTGCGTAATCGTTGGAGGTTGGGCCATGCAGGGAATAGTCTTTACTTCAAATTCATCTATCAGGCCATTAGCAAGCTCCTTTCCCATCTCAAATCTAAGAGAATCTACAAGGATAAATGCAATTTTTTTACCTTCTTCAAGCAGTGGATTTACAAATTCTTTAAATATCTTCCTTTGAGGGCAAAAACCCTTTATTTCAAAGCTACTTAACCTGATTGCTTCACTAAAGGCATCTGCCATTAATTCAACAGTCTCTGTATAAAAATTTCTTACAAATGCCATCAATTTTTCAATTCTTCCATATAGCTCAATATCAGGCTCAAATCTTGCAAATCCACTTTCAAGGTGTCTATAGTGGGTATCTAAATAATACCATGGATTTTTATCCTGACAGTATTTTTTAACCAATAAACTCGGATCTTTATCCATTTGATGAATCTGTTTTATAATAGATTGGCCCAACCTTAAGATAGAGACAGCCCTCTTTATAATGTCCCAGTGAAGCCTGTAGAGAGGCTCTTCTTTTGTCCAAAAAGAACCTGAACGCCCATCATAGAGCTCAAATGCCTTATCCTGCTGACCTTCAATAATATATGATTCTGCACTCCTTAGGAGCGCCTTTTCAATAAAACGAAATGTATGAACCGCTATAAGCTCTTCTGCATCGAAACCTGCCTCTGATAATCTTAGCTCTTCTTCTACACGGTCTGCCACATAAATATAGCTTTCTTTAGTGTCCTGTCTGTTTCTCCAATTATTGCAGATCCCTTTTAGCCTTTCAACAAAACGAGGTTCAGAAGGAATAGATATTTGGGAGAGGCTCTGGGGTATCTTTTCTTTATCTAAATCAGATAATAATTCTGTTAAAAGGGCCAGCTTTTGGATTTGTCTCCTTGCAATTTCTGGTTTGCTTACTGGATCAATCTCTAATCCAAGTTCATTTCTAAAAAGTTTAAATAGATCATCTAATGCATTCTTTTTTAAAAGTGCCTTATCATAATGGTTAGATACCATAAATCTAAATGCCACTTCAGTAGGTGATGCAGTTCCAAATATGATCTTTATCTTTCCAAACTCAATACCTTGTAGGTCTTCTGAGAGTCTATCAAGCTCCTCAAGACTTAAAAGCCCTTTGTCAACCTGCTTCCTTAACTCTTGAAGGCTATCAGGTGCTATCTTTTTAAACACATGTTCAGCCACTACCCTTAATCTGGTATTTCTCTGCCAGGGCATGGCACCAGGCTCCACCACTACGCCCGCACATTCTGCTTCCACAAGGGCATTTTGTGAATCTGACCTTTCCATTGACACATATATGAGGACTTTGGGGGGCACATCACCTTCAGGACTCAGGGTGCCATCTTTTTCAACAAATTCCAGATAAGGCTCCAGCTCAGCTCTGAGCCTGAAAAAACTATCCTTATAACGCAATATTTGGGTATCTGGAATTTTAATTCTATCAATAAGCCCGGTATATGCCCTTTCAGGGTCATACCATACCACAATCCCATGCTCTTTAACCTGCTTTTCAATAAGAGCAAGTATGTAATCACTTACCTTTCCCATTATTTGTTCAGATTTCTGTCCCTTTTTTAATGATATTAATATAATCTCTAAATATT
>CBFDUE010000183.1:0-1898 GCA_965613025.1 uncultured bacterium | reverse complement strand
AAGCTCCTAAGACGGGAGATCAGAGATGAAGAGCTAAGGAGAAAGACTTAAGAGAGAGCTTTGCATAACCCCTTTTTTACACTGGGGGTTACACCCCCAGACCCCCAAAATTAACTTAAAATAACCCATAATTACAGCTTTTTTTCTGAGAGCTTTGAAAAATTCAAAGCTCTCAACTACTTAGGGTATGTTGTCTAAAAAAGGGTTCTGATTGTCAAGCAGAGAGAAGGAAATCACTTCAATTTGTTGGCAAGGACAAAGATCCTTTTAAAAAGCCAAGCTATGCTTAATACAATTGATGATCAGATTGTAATATTCAAACTATAAATCCTGCTTTCGATCTCCAATAATTGTTCAAGGCTTCTGTATCTTTCTTCCTTAATTTCAAGGCCCATCTCAATCCTTTCAAGCACTCTCCCCTTTTCATCAGGAAACTTATAGCCTTCATAGTCGCTTTTAAAGAGTGGCACAAAACCATATTGTTCCATATAGATATGGGGATTTCTCATATGGTCAAAGCATATTCTTCCACTGAAGTCTAATTCCTCAATCAATATTAAGAGTTCCTTAAGTATTCCATGAACCGAAAGGCATCTGAAATTCCCACATTTCCAATCCTTATACAAAGGAGTTCCTATTCTTGGCACAAAAGGTCTCATCCTTACATAGTGTGGTTCCATCTGGTTTATAAGAAAAGCCGTATCTCTTGCATGAACAAGACTCATCTCCTCTCCCCCAAGCCCTGGCATAATATATATGGATACTTCCATTCCAGCATCCTTTGCCTTTTTACAGGCACTCAGATGTTCCTCACTGCTTACCCCCTTTTTAACCCTCTTCAATATATTATCATTTCCTGACTCCACCCCCACATGCACCCTGTTAAGCCCTGCCCTATAAATCTCTCTTAGTGCATCTAAGCTTTTACCCTTAAGGCTCTTTGACCTTGCATAAGTTGTGATCCTCTCAATAGACGGAAACTTTTCTTTTAGATAATTCAATAGATATACAAGGCTCTCTTTCTTAATGATCATGCTATCTGCATCCTGTAAAAACACCCTTCTCTTTCCAGCCCTAATCCACTGATACACCACCTCAAGACATTTCCATATCCTTATATCATCAGTTATATGGCTAATCCTTCCATCTTCAATGAGTCTTACCAGATTTTGCACCCTATCAATATCTCTAATTATCTCCTCTTCTGATCTTAGGCTAAATTTCCTTCTTCCATATGGGCTTCCATAACAGAATGTGCAGTGATTCCAGGGGCAGTTCCTGGTAAAACGGAGAAGCAATGATGCCCCTCCCCCTTCAGATGGAGGTCTTATAGGGCCAAGCTCAAAGATATATTGCTTAATATCCATCTTTATAATTTCAAAGATATAATCAGAAAATACAAGATCTATCTATTGTCAATTCAACGATTGGGAAAATTTTAAGCCCTTAAAAGCTATACAAATATTCCCTGGCATTTTCTACAATTTAAACGTTATTATATACTACTACATAAGGATTTGACTTTCCAATAAATCCAGAGATAATATTTTTGAATAGTAGCCTGTTTTAAAAGGAGTCTCCTATATGTCTGAGCGCTTAGACAGGATAGAGAAAAACATGGAAGAGCTATTTAGAGGGATAAGGGAATTGAGGGAGTCCCAGAAGCAGACTGAAAAGGAAATTAAGGAACTTAGGGAATCTCAAAAAGAGACGGACAGATTTTTAAAAGAGCTGGGAAGAGAGATCAGAGAACTCAGGATTCAGCTTGGTGACATTGGTCTTGTTCAGGGTGAAATTGGGGAAGAGCTGTTTTACAGGAATCTTAAGAGCATGTTTAAAAAGAGGGGTATGGTGTTTAACAGGGTAAGGAGGAATCTTAGAAAGAGAAGGGATGATAG
>CBFDUE010000182.1:0-1912 GCA_965613025.1 uncultured bacterium | reverse complement strand
GGTTTACAATATCTAAGAATTATTATATTAAATCAATAATTTTGTCTACTTTCAGCTTTAACATATTGTTTAAAAATTCGAAAAGGCCGTAATTCAGTAATAATTATCATTATCATTATTATTTTTAATCATTGATATTCCAATAAGTATTTAAGTTAGATCTTTTGGGCATCATATTTGCTACTAATAAAATAATGAAAAATATTTTAACTCTGCTCTTTTCCTAAATAAAAAAGATAAAGAGGGGGAAGGTATGGCCAAGATTCTTATAGTTGATGATGATAAATCCATACTGGAACTATTATCGGAACTACTGAGTGAAAATGGTCATAATATTAAGACAGCAGAGGATGGGCAGACAGCTTTAAGGCTAATAGAGGATGAATTCTTTGAGGTAATAATAACCGATTTAGTGATGCCTGGAATGGATGGTATTGAATTAATGAAGAAGGTATTAAAGACATCTCCTTACACAAAATGCATCATACTTACTGGATACGGAACTATCAAGAGCTCTGTTGAAGCAATAAAAAAAGGGGCATTTGATTATATAACTAAACCTGTAAGTGTATCTGAACTATTGGTGACTATAGAGAATGCCTTGAAGATGAATGATCTTGAAAAAGAGAATAGATATCTCAGATCTGAATTGAGAAGAATTGGAGGATTTGAAAATATTGTAGGAACCAGTAGAGCAATGCAAAAGGTATTTGAGATGATTGAGAAGGTTTCATATACAGATTGCACGGTACTTATAACAGGCTCCAGTGGCACTGGTAAAGAACTTGTTGCAAGAGCTATTCATTCACATAGCAACAGAAGTGATAGACCCTTTGTGGTGATTAATTGTGGAGCAATACCTGAAGAGCTCCTTGAAAGCGAATTATTCGGTCATGAAAAAGGTGCCTTTACAGGTGCCCATAAGAGGCGGATTGGTAGATTTGAGATGGCAGATGGGGGAACCATTTTTTTAGATGAAATCGGTGAGATGAGCCCTTCACTACAGGTTAAATTATTAAGAGTGCTTCAAGAAAGAGAGTTTGAAAGGGTAGGGGGTATAAAGCCTATAAAAGTCGATGTCAGGATAATTGCTGCCACTAACAGAGACCTTAAGGTTGCCATAAAAGAAGGAAAATTTAGGGAAGATCTCTACTACAGGCTTAATGTGATTCCTATTCATTTGCCAGACCTAAAAGACAGGAAGAGCGATATTCCTTTACTGATAGATCATTTTCTAAGAAAATATTCTAAAGAATCAAATGGAAACATCAAGGGAATAACTAAAGATGCATTAAACATATTTATGAGATATAACTGGCCAGGTAATATAAGGGAATTGGAAAATATAGTAAAGAGGATCATTATACTATCTGATGGAGAAATAATTGATGTGGATGATATACCAGAATATATGAAGGAGGATATAGAGGTTGAAGATGACAGATGGAGATTAAAAAACATAAAACCTATTGAAAAGGGTATGGGACTTAATGAGGCAGTTAGAGAGTTTGAAAAAAGATTGATAATGGAGGCTCTTGAAAAGAGTAATGGTATAACCTCCAGGGCCGCAAAGATATTAAAGATTAATCGCACAACCCTTATTGAAAAGATTAAAAAACAAAAGATAGATAAAGTGGCTGTTGGATAGAGGTGTCAATTTTTTGACACTTCTTGATACCTCGAGAGCTTTGCATAACCCCTTTTTACACTGGGGGTTATACCCCCCTCCGGGTCGGATGACCCTCCGGGGCGGAGACCAGACCCCCAAAAATTAACTTAAAATAACCCTTAATTACAGCTTTTTTCTGAGAGCTTTGAAAAATTCAAAGCTCTCAATATCATACCTCAAGTCTGGGCTTTTGGGAGATAGGAGGGAAGAAAGTCAGGAAATAGGGCAATGGATGAGATATTT
>CBFDUE010000181.1:0-1926 GCA_965613025.1 uncultured bacterium | reverse complement strand
CCTTTTCATAATATGAATATAACCAATCAAATATCTGAAAGCTCTTTTTAAGAGCAATTACACTTTCTCCCTCTTTTAATCTTAATCCTTCAAGTATTACCCTAAGCCCTTTGGCTTCCTTAGTGATCGGCTCCTCCCATTTATTTAGCTCAATATCTCTAACAATATTTCCTATTCTCTTTAGGCTTTCATTTCTGTAAAGCCCAAATTTCTTACATATGGAATCAAAACATGTCATATTATGTGTGGTCCTAAATTTAGAATAAGGTGTATCAAAAGATATACCCTCACTAATAAATTTTCCTCTTTTAACAAAGACAAACTTTGCATCCTTATTTACAAATCTTGAAATAGCCCATGCACTTGCACATTTATCAGGTTCAATTCCTGGCCATGTCCAAAAGATATGCTCTTCACTTGCAAACCCACTTTTAACAAAAATTATTACTACAAAAAGCAGAAATAATTTTTTATTTAATAATTTCAATCTTCTCACTCCAGGAGCCAACCTGATCGCTCAAAGTGGCAATATTAACAGTAAGGATATGCTCACCTTCAGTAAGCTTTTGTGTATCCAGGGTAAATGTATAGGGGCAGTAGCCTGTCTCGTCTTCAATATAAAGTCTACCATCTATATATAGCACCACTTCATATCTCTGATCCCTGAGCAAATCCCTTGTAATTTCATCCATCTCCACCCTTATTGATACTGTGCCTGAAACCTTAAAAACACCCTCTTCGTTTTTAACACTCTGACCTTCTATAAAAAATCTAAAGTTTGGGCTTCTATTCATAAATCTGTTCATCAGATAGTATTCACTTATCTTAAGTGTAGTATAAGAAAGAGCACCACTTATATATCTTGCCCTGAGCATCGCATCTGAGGCATCTTGTGATGATTGAATATAATTTATGAGACTCATTTTATTTCTCTTTGCCCTATCCTTCCAGTAGGAAAAGAAGTCTTTTTTGCTCCCCACTACAAATATAGTATTAGCTGGAAGGGAAAACGCTGTAATATTAATACCAAAGTCTTTCATATCCCATATCCGTATCTTTCCTGTATCATCAGTTCCATCCCAGGGTATCTCCTTATTTCCGTAAACCTGAGGCACCCAATCAAGCACGGTCTTAAACAAGGCTCCACCTTGAATTCCAGCCCTTATCCTTACCCTTGCATTGGATGGAAGCTCATAGGAGAGGATTCCTCTATATCTATCTAAATTATAGGGTATTATTCCGAGATACATTCCCCCTTTAAGGGCAGAGTTAAAAGTGGAAGTCTTACCATTTCTAAATATGGACTTAATCACAAAATAATATGCCTCATCCGGAACCGTCACTCCTTTTTCGTCCTTTCCATCCCATGTAAGTCTATGATATCCCGCACTTAGATTGACATCTTTAAGTAAATTTTTTATATGGAAATGGCTAAAATCATAGATATCCACTGAAACCTTAGCAGAATCTGGTAGTTTAAAATGTATAACCGCAATCTGACCCGCTTCCGGGTTAATTACTGATGGAGATACATACACATCTTCAATTTCTGATCCAAAAGATAAAGGGGTAAAAAAACATATCAAAAGAGCTATTGGAATAATTAAGATAAAATATCTCATGCTTAACTCCTTTTTAATTTTTTTACCAATCTGGATCTCTGCATTCATACATCCCCTTTGTCAATTCCATCTTATCAGATCCATCTAAGTCCATAATCCATATATGCCTTCTTCCAGATCTGGATGATACAAAGGCAACTCTTTTACCATCAGGTGAAAAACAGGGATCCCCATCATAACCTGGATAATAGGTAAGCCTTTTAAGAAAACCTCTGTTTAATGCCATAATCCATATCTGTCTCTTATACACATCTGACGCTGCCGACGAAGGCTTAGGTGTAGATCTCGGTGGTCGCCGTATCAT
>CBFDUE010000180.1:0-1942 GCA_965613025.1 uncultured bacterium | reverse complement strand
TATGCTCCTTAATTTTTTAACTATTTAAGGTATTTTGGCTAAAAAGGGGGCTTATTGTCAAGCTGTGAGGAAGAGATGGCTTTGCTTATTGTGTTCGCTTGGCAAGATACTGTGGCTTTTGTCAAGTAGCTTAAACCTCTGCCTATATTTTCTTGTAATGACATAGGAGCAATATTTAATCATATCCATCCCCGATGCCTTTGATATTACAATATTGAAAAACCAAAAGATGAAGGGGGAATATCCCTTTCTGGAATTTATCATGCAATTTACTATAATTTTTCTTTGAATTGTCATGGAAAACATGATAAGCATGAGACATGCGAGAACTTTTTGAGCTCATCATTCTTGATTTTCATCGCAGGCTCAAAAGGGGTGATCTACCTCAGCCCGTGAAAAGGGATATACGGCTTCCCTTTTTGCCCCAGAAGGTAAGTGCTGTTATCGGCATCCGAAGAGGTGGGAAGACCTGGTTTCTCCTTCAGAAGATAAAGGAGCTTCAAAGTGAGGGGGTGCCTTTAGAGAAGATCCTCTATCTCAATTTTGAGGATGAAAGGCTCCTTCCCATCTCTGGCAGGGATCTTGATGTCCTTCTTCAAGTCTATCAGGGTCTTTATCCCCAGGTAGTGGGGGGAGGGGGATATCTCTTCCTTGATGAGATCCAGAATGTCCCTGGCTGGGAGCTTTTTGTAAGGCGGGTCTCAGAACAGGAGGGCCTTCAGATTGTGGTTACAGGATCATCGGCCAAGCTTCTTTCACGGGAGATCGCCACCTGCCTTAGGGGACGCTCGATACCGGTGGAGGTCTTTCCCTTGAGTTTCAAGGAGTTTTTGAGGTTTCATGGACTGGAGGTACCCACTCCTTTAAGGGTTGATTCTCAGCTCCGAGCCAAAATAGTCAATCTTTTCAAGGAGTATATGAGGGTGGGAGGCTTTCCTGAGGTGCAGAGCTACACTGAGCTTGACCGCTTCTATACCCTTCAGGAATATGTGCGCTCCATTGTGTTTCGGGACATTGTGGAAAGATATGGGGTGAGGAATATCTGGGCCTTGAAGCAGATTATCGCTTTTGTGCTCCAGAACCCAGCCGCTCTCCTGAGTGTTAACAGGCTGTTTAGATATTTGAAATCTCTGGGTGTCAGGGTGGATAAGAACTTTGTCTATGAGATAGCTGATTATCTCCAAGATGTCTATTTTGCTTTTCTTGTGCCGAAGTTTACCTATTCTGAGAAGGCCAGGCAGGTGAGCCCTTCAAAGCTATATCTCATTGATCAGGGGCTTATCATTTCGCATCTCAAGAGACCTACACCTGACTGGGGAAGGCTCTTGGAGAATATGGTCTTTCTGGAGTTAAGGAGGCACCCCTTTGGGCTTGAGTATTATCGTTCTGAAGGGGCTGAGGTTGATTTTGTGGTAACTGAAAGGCTCTCAGGCAGGAGAGTGGGGGTTCAGGTCTCCCTTTCTCTGAGGGCAATAGATACCAGAGAGAGAGAATTTTCGGCACTAAGGGAAATCGTGGGCAAAGGAATTGTGGATTCTGCCCTGGTGATTACCTTAGAAGAGGAGGAATATGAATTTCAACAAGAGGAGCTACCTTTTAGGCTGATTCCAGCCTGGAGGTTCTTATTGCAGGCAGAGGAGTGCCTCTTTGGGTGAGGGGGATAGGAAGCCATTTGATTACACCTGATGGTGTAAAACTGATCTTGGACAGTTGCAAAAAAAAATAATTTAGTGATATCTAACACATAATATAGCCCAAAAGTTCTTGGCACTACAATTTGCTCTTTGACATAGATTATAGCTCTCGAATGGCCGATGGGATTGCAACGCCTTTAGATCCTGTTTGATGTCTGCCCATTCAAAGCGGCATCCGTATCTTTCAAGACGCCTATCCAGCTCCTTTCTCAACACCAGGGCCAGGAAGCTTAAGTGCAGATCGTAAA
>CBFDUE010000179.1:0-1952 GCA_965613025.1 uncultured bacterium | reverse complement strand
CTTCTGTAATAGGCATCTTAAGGGTTGCAGATATCCCATACTTAGAGAAATATCTTCCTAAATTCTTATGATTCTTTTTTGCATTAAGCAAAAAGTTCAATGCACTGTCTAATAAGCCCTTTTTCAATGCTATAAGCACTGTCTGCGATATGTTCTGCTTGCTTTAGAAATTCAAAGGCCTTATCTTCATTTCCAAGGGATAGCTCTCGAAGCCCATCTACAAATGCTTTTTCATCCGAAGGTGTTATTAATCTCTTAAAAAATCCTAAAGTAAGCTGATCTTTTGGATGATCATATGAGATAATTTCATCTTCTTTTCTTCTTCTTCTTCTTTTAGATCCAAAGGTGGTAGTATAAAAAAGGCCTGTTCCTGGAAGACCTATGGTTGCTCTTTTCCCCTTTGGCCCAATTGTTATTTTAGCCCCCCGTGCTCCAAAAGAAAGGGAACCCCCAGACTTACTAAGATTTAATGTGATTCCTGGGGCAATCCTGATCCTTTTCCAAAACCTAAAGCCCATATCCTTTGTTTTTAATCTTTTATCTCATATACCAGGGTTACGCTGTCCTCCGCATATAGCTCTTCAGGTTCAATATCAAAGTCATATTCAGGAGCTGAATCTAAGATCACATTAGCACTGTATTCCCGAATCCTCACCTCTGACCATCCATATTCAATCTTTAAGATCTTTCCAAGTTTAACCCCAGCTTCATCAGAAAGAGCCTTTGCATTTTCCTTTGCAACCCTAAGTGCCTCTTTAAGTGCCTTTCTCTTTATGGGTTCCTTATCCTTTACTGAAAAGGAGATATTTATCTCAGCACCGCTTCTGCTTTTAACGATTGTGCTTAGCACCCTATTTATAAGCTCTTTCTCGATGGGTAGTTCAATATGGAGGCGATGAGTCCCTTCATATCCATCAAAGATATATCTTCCTTTGCTGTATCTATCCTTTATTTTTATTTCAAAATCAGATGTCTTTAAGCTATGGATATCAATGTCATTTTTAAGTATAGCTTCTCTTAGCCTCTTTGTCCGTTTATTTAGATTTTCTAAACACCTGGCATAGTCCTTATTTTCTTCTTTTAATTTAAATGATAAGATACACAGGTCAGGTTCAGTAAATACCTTCCCCGTTCCTTGAACCTTTAAAAGCCCCATCTTTAATCCCCCTCAGTGGCTTCCCCACCACTTACCAAGCATAAAGGCAAGTGCTAAGGAGGCAAAAGAGCAGGATTCACTTTTAACCTTTGAGATATCTTCATCATGTAAGTAGGAGATCCTTTTGATCCAGTTCAAAAGTGCTTCTGCCTCTTTTTCAATATCAAAGGTAAGATTAAGGGTGATCTTATTTGAACCATATTTCTCTATATAACCATCTGGATCTTCAATTATTGAAATAAATTCATCAAATATCTTCCATATCTGTCTTAATGGCTTTTCCATAAGCTCTGAAAGGAGGATTTGTCCTTCAAAAAGCTCAGGAGGAAATGGTCTTTCCCAAAGAGTGTAGATCTTTTCTCTTAAAAAGGATACCTCTTTATAAATCGGGGTCATATACTCCTTAAGCTCAATTAGAGCCATTTCCTCCTCCGAAGATTGCAATACCTCATCAGAAAGCCTATTAAAAGCATTACTTATGTTATCAATGCTATTATCTAAACCATCAAAAAATTGTGAGATATCATATCTGTCCCAAGGTGAATCTTCCATTATCTGGGGCCTATCAATTAAGGCCCTTTCAATCATCCCTTTAATTTCCTTAAAATCCTTGAGAAGTAATCGGTAGTGACGTGGAACGCTTACCTCTTTTGGCATCTTATTTACCCTTAATTTCAAGAATTAATTATTTTTTAGCTAATTTTTAGAAATCTGTCAAAAGTTTACCAGTTCATTAAGCTTTTCTTCATATTTTTCTATCTCCCAGATGGGGATGCGGAGGCAGCCACGGATTTTG
>CBFDUE010000178.1:0-1967 GCA_965613025.1 uncultured bacterium | reverse complement strand
AAAAAGGATATGAGAATAGCTCTGGCAAGGATTTTCCAATTAGATTTGAAAAATATACTGGCCAGGAAAAGGATGAAGAAAAGATCAAAATACAGCAGTCCCCTCCCCACATTCTTCTTACCAATTTTGTAATGCTGGAGCTCATGCTTGTTCGCCCTCAAGAGCGCCAATTTGTTGATAAGACCACCACTGGGATAAAATTCCTTGTTATAGATGAACTTCATACCTACAGAGGTAGGCAAGGGGCAGATGTTGCTTTGCTTATAAGAAGGCTAAGGGAGCGATGTGGAAATCCTAATCTTTTGTGTATGGGAACAAGTGCTACTATGATCTCTGAAGATGGTCTAAATGCAGAGCAAAGAAAAAAGACAGTTTCAGAGTTTGCAAGTTCCTTCTTTGGGGTAAATATTCCACCCCAAAACATCATTGAAGAGACTCTGGAAAGCATTACTAAGATATCTATTGAACCTTCTTCTGAGAAATTAAAAGATGCAATTCTTTCTCCCATTCCTGATAATGTTGGTGAATTTCTTAAAAATCCACTTGTTTCATGGATTGAATACACTTTTGGCCTTGAAACTGATTCAGAAGGAAAACTTAGAAGAAGATCTCCAATCAACCTTAATGAAGGCTCAAGGGAACTTTCTGAGCTAACAGGGCTTCCAATAGAGAAGTGTGAAGAGGTATTGAGAGAGGTTCTGCTCAGGGGTTCTAAAATAAGACTACCAGATGGTAATCCTCTTTTTGCATTCAAGTTACATCAATTCATTTCTCAGGGTAGATCCATATATGCTACCCTTGAACCCTCCTCAAAGAGACATATTACGATGGATTTAAAATATTATGCACCCGGGAGAGATGAACTCAGGGTGTTATTTCCCCTTGTGTTTTGCAGATCCTGCGGCAAAGAGTATTATTGTGTTATAAAAGATAATAGAGAAGGGAAGTTTTATCCATTTGATCCTGATACACATATCTTAAATGAAGAGGAGAACCTTGATAAAGGATATATTTCCATATTTAAAGATGATTTTAAATGGAGACCAAGTGCTGAAAACCTTCCAGATGGGTGGTTTACCAACAGTGGGAAGATCAGGAAAGATTACAAATCTTTTATTCCTGAAGAGATATGGGTTCTACCAGATGGAACCTTTTCAGATATACCCCAAGAAGGATTAACCAGAGCCTATTTTCAACCAAGTCCTTTTATGCTGTGTCTTAATTGTGGAGAATCCTACACAAAGCGTGATAGGAATGATTTTCGAAAACTCGCTGGGCTTTCAAGTGGTGGAAGAAGCACCTCAACCACTATTGTATCCCTTTTAACCCTAAAGTATGCCCCAGTTGCTGGCATAAAGAATGAGGCATGCAAGATATTAAGTTTCACTGATAACAGGCAGGATGCTGCTCTTCAGGCAGGCCATTTCAACGATTTCGTCCGTGTTAGCAGGCTCAGGTCAGCAATATGTAAGGCAGTAGAAAAATATGGCTCCCTTAAGTTTGATGAAATTGCCCAGAAGGCAGTTGAATGTATGGATTTAGATGTAAGTGATATTTCCAGAAACAGTCAGATTCCCCTTGATCCAGATTCATATCTGGCAAAAGAGACCCTGAAAGTATTTCAGGAACTGATTGAATACCGTATCTATGAAGACCTAAGAAGAGGCTGGAGAGTTGTTCAGCCAAACCTTGAACAATCAGGACTCTTAAAAATTAACTACTTAGGGCTTGATGAAATTTGCAGAAAAGATTCTGTCTGGAAAGATCTTCCCCCAATTCATGGATTGACCCCTCAAGAACGCAAGGATCTAATTACAAGTTTTTTAGATCATCTCAGGCGTAATCTTGCAATTGATGCAAAATTTTTAAAAGAAGAGGAACAGGAGCGGTTAAAAAAGAGAGTGGATGAAATTATAAATAAAAATTGGGGATTTGATGAATCAGAAAGCCTTAGAACCGCAGTAAGA
>CBFDUE010000177.1:0-1985 GCA_965613025.1 uncultured bacterium | reverse complement strand
AATGATACGGCGACCACCGAGATCTACACCTAAGCCTTCGTCGGCAGCGTCAGATGTGTATAAGAGACAGAGGTAAAGATCTCTGCCAATCTGAAAAGAATTGAGGGAATTACTGATCTTTCCATTACTCCCACTGACCGTATAGTGCATGGGCTGGTTTTGAGGGGGCAGGAGATATTTATGAGTGCCAGAGAAGATTATTTTGCCAGTCTGGGCGATCTTTATATATTTGGCTCTGTGATGGATCAGTTCTTCAGTGAATATACATCCATAAATTCATTTATTCATTTAAAGATTAAAGAGGTAATCTCAGGAGAGATATTTACATGGCCAGAGCGAATAGGGAATCGTCCTTTAATATAATTGAGCAGCTCTTAAGAGAGAGTTCCTGCTTTACTTTTATCCAGGCATTAAGACTTTTGATACTATATTTAAGAAAAAAAGGGATAATAAAGGATGAAAAGGAGCTTGAAGAGAGACTGCGTATTAGGCCTGAACTCTCTTTTGACTTCCCAGGGACTGATATTTCTGAAATAGAAGAGATTGGCAAAGATAAGGGGTTTTTGATAACGGTAACCTTTTTAGGATTGTATGGGGCCTCTTCACCCCTTCCTCCCTTCTATACAGAAGATCTGCTCCATGAAAGAGAAGATGATAGATCCATAATGAGGGACTTTATTGATATAATAAATATGCCCCTATATCCCATCCTATTTAAGACATGGGCAAAATATCAGATCCCTTATAGAGTTGTAGAGCAAGGTGATAAGGATACTATTGAAAGACTCTACTGTCTGCTTGGACTTGAAAATGAATGTCTTAGAAACTCTTTGGAAGATTCATTCAGCCTTATCAGATATACAGGGCTTGCAACCCTATTTCCCAGGTCTTCTGAAGGTCTAAGAGTATTACTATCAGATGCGCTAAATATAAAAGGCATAAAGATAATTCAATGTGTAAGCAGAATGGCACCCATTGCTGAAGATCAGCTTTTAAAGATCGGTCTTTCGGAAAATCAGCTTGGTAAAGATACATATCTGGGAACAGAGACAGAGGATAGAATGGGTAAGTTCAGGGTGCAGATTAGGGAGGCAGATGGTGAGCTCTTACACCGATTTATCCCTGATACAGAAGGATTTAAAAGGCTTAAAGAGCTAATCCATTTTTATCTTGATAGACTCTTAGAATGGGATCTGGAACTCATTCTAAGCTATGATAAGATACGCCCTGCATGTCTTGGAAGTGACAGATGGTCTAAATTGGGATGGAATACATGGCTTGTTTCTGAATCATATCTTTCAAGAGTGGGTGAGAAGGGAGATCTAAGGAGGGAGATAAGGGTAATGTTGTGCCCTTAAATCACTATAAAGGAGATCGCCATGATAGTTACAGACATAAAATCACTCCTATTACACCTAAATGAGCTCTGCACCAATGCCTTACAGGGGGCAGCGGGTCTTAGTGTCTCAAGGACACACTATGAGGTTACAGTTGAACACCTTTTACTAAAACTCTTGGAAGACGACAGATCTGACTGGAGTATCATATTTCAGAAGTTTAATCTGGATGTGGGACGTTTTAGACGCCTGCTTGAGGAGGTATTAGAGAATCTACAGCGCGGAAATTCAGGAAGACCTGTATTTTCACCTATGCTGATTGATCTTGTTCAGGACAGCTGGGTTGTGGCATCCATTGATCTTGTAGAAAAGAAGATACGCTCTGGAGCAATCATGCTTGCCATGCTATCAAGACCAGGTTTTTATGCAACGGGATCCTACATTGATATGATAAAACAGATTAACAGGGATGAACTCATAAAGGAGTTCTGGGCTATTACTAAGGAATCTAAGGAGACAGTTATAAGGGAAGGTACTCCTGAGGAGCGGATAGAAGAGGGAAGAGCTGAGGATAAAGGCTTCTTAGGTCAATTCTGTATAGACTTTACCCAGAGAGCAAGGGATGGAAAGATTGATCCTGTATTTGGA
>CBFDUE010000176.1:0-2103 GCA_965613025.1 uncultured bacterium | reverse complement strand
CATTAAGATAGATATAAAGAGGCCCACTTGAGTCATACTCTGTTGCCCAAGTTGTTATTGCCCATAAAAATTTCTCCTTGCTCACATCAATACTATCCACTATCTGATCATCAAAGCCATTCCCATCCAGATCCTTTGTTGCAATAGGGGTCATATAATAGATATCCTGATCTTTAAACCCTCTCCCTTTAAACTTCATGTAAAATAGGTCACATAGTTGTTGAGTTGTATCCTTTAGCTTATTGCTTTCCTCTATACCACCACCAGCAACTATGATTAGATTACCATAAGTCTGCTTGGCCGAAATTTCTTGTGAAGCATTTGGATCTATTACTGCCACATTTAAGCTTACGGTTTTACCAAGATAAGAACCTGTAATAGTAGCATTTCCAGCCTTATTAGCTGTAATTAATCCATACTGGACATCTGCCACAGAGCTATCTGTGCTAAGCCAAATCCCACTTAGAGCAAGATCTTCCACTTCTCCATCTGAAAAGCTGGCATTGAGCTTTAGCTGGATCTTCTCTCCAACTTCAAGCACAAAATCACCATTACCTTTATCATGACTTAAAGATAGCCCAACCAGTTCCTTTAGGGGATCAATATTCTCATCAGAATCTATCTGGATTGAATAATCACCAGCATCACCAGACAGTTTCAGAAAGATTATGCCAGCTTTCAACTTCTTTTCAATTGTGTTAGTGTCAGTATCAACAGTGGTGGAAACTGATGCAATCTTAGTGCCTGCTCCATTTATGACCTCAACTTTCTGGTTATTTTGAGAATAAGAAACCAGCGTAATTGTAACAAGCTGAGTATCATTTAGTTTAAAACCATAGTAATCCAGATCACTTGAGCTATAAAGCCTTCCCTCCTTTTTAATCCCATTTTTAATACTGTTAGCAAACCTGGTCCCATTGTTTGGCTCAAATTCTCTGTCAACTCCAATTACCTCATTTACCTCCAGGGTATAGGTATCTGAGCTATCCACACCTTTGCCTATCACATGCACATAATATTTGCCAGGAAAAAGACCGGCTGGCAGCATCTTTGTCTCCCCCTTTTTAACAGTGATATAGTCAATATTCTGACCACCCAACTTGAGGCTTATTGTATATTGGCTATTTGTATACATACCATTAGACTCTGAGGTTGAACTAAATACGATATCAACAAGGGTAGCAACATCCAGATCAAGCTCATAATAATCCTCGTCTTCACTTGAACTAACAGCACCATTTATCTTTTGGCCAATTTTTAGGAAATTGGCTGTGGAAAGATCATTATTTGGTTCCAACTCATATTCTTCTATTAGACCTTCTTTTTTTACAATTGTTAGACTATAAGGTGATTTAGCATCTATCTGTGTAGGGCTTTTTACGGTAAAGAAATAACTGTCTTCGGGCAGATTTAAAATACTGGATACATCTTCTCCAATGGAAAGCTCATAGTCAGCAAATACCTCTTCTTCGTCATTGTAAAGACTTAGCCAAAAGTCTGATACATCCGATGGATTATTAAACAGGATATTTATATAACAGGGTTCATCAATAGTAAGATTGTAAAAATGAGTATCCAAAAGAGTGCCAATAGTATACTGATAATTTGTCCCGAATGAAACGTTAACAGGACCGCTGGGAGAAACAAAACTTTCAACCGCATCATACCTTATGACATATTCCCAGTTTGAACTCTCTATCTCACTCTTTCCCTTTGTAACTTGGATATAATGATCACCCTGTGTAAGTCCCAGGTAGATAGCCTGGTATCCCTTTACCGAAAATGATCCATCTTTCAATTTAACATTGCTAAAGCTAAAAGTATACCTTTTGAGTTTATTGTCTCCCAGATTCACATAGACCACATTACCCAAGTCACTGCAAGCAAAAATATTACTCCCAAAATCAACATCCGCAATTTTATCTATTAAACAATCATCTCCAATACCAAAAAGAGTAACCCTTTTATCCTGCACTGCAAAATACAACGGGCCATATGCATTGATATTAGAAATCTGATTCTCTAATTGCAGAGATGAAACATAAGAAAGAGATGATGAATTAATGAGTTGCTCAGCACTATAGACATAAAGAGTTATAAAAT
>CBFDUE010000175.1:0-2138 GCA_965613025.1 uncultured bacterium | reverse complement strand
CAAGCAGAAGACGGCATACGAGATCATGCCTAGTCTCGTGGGCTCGGAGATGTGTATAAGAGACAGGATATATACCCTGTAAAAATAGGAACCAGCTACCACATCTCCCCACCTCAGAGTAGGGGTTCCATCCTCCCCTACATAGGATCCATCAGCAGGCACAAACGTGGAGCTATCCACAAAGGGAAGGGTTCCATCAAACTGAAATGAATAACTTGCCTTATCTCTTCTTCCAAGTGAATCTGTGCATATAAATTCATAATCTCCACCAGGTATAAGAGGCATTATCTTATAATAACAGATACCCTTATTGGCAAAATATATAGTGGAGTCTAATTCTGCCTCAATACCATTTCCCAATACCTTGATCTTAACATCTTCAGGACCTGGCCCATTTACAAATGCCCAGATTAGTATAGATGGATTAGGATCATCTGGATTCCTGAGACTGAATATTCCACAGCCTGAAAAACTTGGGGCTGGATATGGGGGATGATCATTATCTACCCCAAGGTTAAAATTGAAGGGGATATTGGGATCATTGATCTTAAATATCTTTCTTATGGATGTCCAATCTCCTGGTGTAATTACACCATTTCCGTCTGCATCCCAAAAGGCAGTAATATAAAGACTCTCTCCCACAGGCACTTCATCCACGGTATAGGTCATGGCATCTGAATATGCATCTGGATAGATTATTAGACCTGCAACTCTGTTTTCAGGCACAGTATCAAAACCATCCCTATATCTAAAGATCCCGATATAGATGGGACCCTCTCCACTATGATTAGAAACAGTAAGGTTTCCGGTAACCATACCCAAAGGACCTATCTTTATACAGGTGGGATACTCTGTGATTAGAGGCCCGTGATAATAGTTATAGCATATGATAAGGCCGATATACTTACCAGAGAGATTCCCCACCTTATCTAACGGCACCTTCCATTCAATTGCATCTCCTCCTGTAGCGGCATATCCCTCATAACTTTCAATGAACCTGCCATCTTTCCATATCCAAGAAGACCATTTTCCATTGTAAAGACCCGCATTGATTACCAAGTTAGCTTGATCCTCCCAATCAGATGTTATGGGAAAGGCTGAGGCAACGAAACTATATACATAGCTCTGATCAGGACCTCCTCCCTGATGAAAATTGACGGCTATATAAAGGTATTGATCATCCTTTGCCATGAAAAGATCTTTAATAAGCGAACCAGCAGGTTCACCCTCCTTAATAGTATACGAGGTGATATGAGCATCTTCTGTCCAATCATTTAAGTCACCATCAAGCTCAATCCCCTGTATCTGAGGAATTATAAAGGGACCACAGCAAGGAATCTCCTCTATATGCCAATCCTTCTGTGTATAATCCGGTAATATTCTGCCCAGAG
The DNA here is from genome assembly GCA_965613025.1 of uncultured bacterium. Lineage (GTDB taxonomy): Bacteria > Desulfobacterota > DSM-4660 > Desulfatiglandales > JALVMZ01 > CAYTXJ01. The sequence continues at coordinate 747 of CBFDUE010000175.1, read as the reverse complement.
TTGCATCGGGTGCTTGATTATCTATACCATATCCCATAGTTCCTGCTATTGGTTCATTACACTCATTAAACCGAGGGAGCATATCCCTTAGCTCCACCTCTCCATTTAAGAATGGATTTAGATCAAACTTAAATTGCTCTGATAAGTCAAAATCTGAAGGTATATGAGTATAGATGGTAAAAGAAGATTTTGGTTCACCAAAATCAATTACAATAAATCCACCCTCAGTGTCATCAGAAGGGGAGATTCCCACAATTGCAACCTTCTGATCAGGTGCTCCTCCTACATTCTGGTAATCTTTGGTATATCCATCTATATTAGAATTAAAATATTGATCACCACTTTTAACTGTATCAATAAATGCCAGGTTAAAGGGATATGTAACGATTATGATATATCTATATGGGGTATCCAGATTAAAATCCTTAAACCCATTCTGGCAATCCCCATTTCCTATATAGGTATAGTTATACTCATCGGGATGAAACCCTTTCTCCCACCAATCTGGTTCATTAAGTGTAAATGAATCACCTCCATAGACATGGTATTTTGTCCAAGTCTTCTTTTCAAGTGTAGCTGGCTGATTTTTTTGAAGGGATTCTTTGATCTTTTCTAAGTTATTCCTTATCTGCTCTTCATAACTAAGAAGCTCATGATCAATGATAAGGAGCTCTTCTGCCCCCTCTGAGGCTGTCTCTTATACACATCTGACGCTGCCGACGAAGGCTTAGGTGTAGATCTCGGTGG
>CBFDUE010000174.1:0-2199 GCA_965613025.1 uncultured bacterium | reverse complement strand
TGATACGGCGACCACCGAGATCTACACCTAAGCCTTCGTCGGCAGCGTCAGATGTGTATAAGAGACAGAGATTAAACAGAAGATGGGAGCCTCAAAAATTTGGTATCTTAGGTAAAAAACTTAGGAAATACTTTAATGCCGAAATAATTATCTTGGGTGGACCTGGAGAAGAGAATATATCTAAATTTATTGAAAAGACTATTAATGGAGATAATGTAATAAACTTAGGAGGTAAATTAACATTAAATGAGCTTGTGTATATAATAAGCGCTCTTGATATTATTATTACAAATGATTCCGGCCCTATGCATATCGCAGCAGCACTTGATGTGCCTATAGTTGCAATTTATGGACCAGATGATCCATTAATGACCCATCCTTATACATCTCCAGAAAGATATATAATTGTTAAAAAAGATCTTGAATGTCAGCCTTGTAATAAAAGTAGATGTGATAAGATGACATGTTTAAAGGAAATAACAGTGGATGAGGTATTTGAAGCTGTTTGCCGACTATTAAATCCAGATAGGAATAGATTACAATATAGGAATTCCTGAATATGTTAGAAAGGTTAAAATATATTTTAAAAAAGTATAAGATTAGGGATATTTATGCATTTGGAAGTAGAGGGAAGGAGGTGGCAGCATTTTTTAGAGGCGAAATTGATCATATATCTGAATCCGAGTCAGATGTAGATATTGGAATCTATCCAATGCCTGGAATAAGCTTAGGGATAAAAGAAAAGGTTGATCTTATTTCAGATCTTGAGGATCTGCTTGATGTAAAAAGAGTTGATTTAGTTGTATTACCTGAAGCTGATCCATTTTTAGCATTAGAAATTATAAAGGGAGATTTGATCTTTAGCTACAATTTAGATGCCCAGGCCTCTTATGAACTGTTTGTGCTTCGTAGAGCAGGAGATCTTCTTCCTTATAAAAAAGAACGGATTAGGATGATACTGGAAGAGGGGGCCAGATGAACCCTTCTCAAATAAGGGCAGCTATTGTAACTGAAAGAATTGCATGGATAAGGAAGATGATAGAAGGTATCAGGAGATTGCCTCTATCAAATTATGAAGAATTTGTATCTGATTCCAGAAACATAGCAGCAGCTGAATCATATTTAAGAAGAGCCCTTGAGGCAATTCTGGATTTAGGAAGACATATCCTTGCAAAGGCCTTTTCAAGCCCTGTAACTGAATACAAAGAGATCGGGAAATTTCTTGCAGAAAATGGGGTCTTAAATAAGAGTAACGGAGAGTTACTTCGGCAGATGGCTGGATACAGGAATAGATTGGTGCATTTCTATCATGAAGTTTCAGAAAGAGAACTCTTTGATATATGCACCAATTATTTAGCTGATATTGAAGACGTAACTAATAATATATTAAATTGGCTTAAAAATCATCCTGAGAAATTAAACTGTGAGATATAACCTAATGGGTGCAATTATGAATAGAGAGAAGAATATCACCTGGGAAGATGGTTATATAAAGAGAGAGGACAGGGAAAGATTACATGGGCATAAAGGGGCGGTTGTATGGTTTACAGGGCTTTCAGCCTCTGGTAAATCAACTATTGCTAAGCACTTGGAAAGGCTTCTCTTCAATAAAGGATGTTCAACATATGTATTTGACGGTGACAATGTTCGTCATGGTCTCTGTGCGGATCTTGGATTCTCTCCTGAGGACAGAAAAGAGAATATAAGAAGGATTGGAGAGATGGTTAAACTCTTTGTAGATGCAGGAATCATTGCACTGACTGCCTTTATATCACCATATAGGAAAGACAGGGAGAGAATAAAAAGCCTTTTTAATGATAATAGATTTATTGAGGTATACGTAAAGTGCCCCGTTGAGATATGTGAAAAGAGAGATAAAAAAGGTATATATGAAAAGGCAATTAAAGGGGAGATAAAAGAATTTACTGGAATTTCAGCTCCATATGAACCTCCTAAAGAGCCAGATATAATAATTGAAAGTGATAAGACAACACCATTAGAATCTGCAAAGAGGATATTTAAGCTTCTAAAAGAAAGAGGTATAATTTCTTAATTATTTAGGAGCATATTTCTAAGAAGTCACTACATCCCAAGATAAATAACTTTTGAGTATTATCTTTCTTTTCTTTTTTTATTCCTTCTAACCACCTCTTTTTCTGTCTCTTATACACATCTGACGCTGCCGACGAAGGCTTAGGT
>CBFDUE010000173.1:0-2214 GCA_965613025.1 uncultured bacterium | reverse complement strand
GAATAATGATCTGTCTAAATTTTTAAAAATCTTTGGTAAGCTTATGAATCTTTTGTTTAAAAAATTTAAGATCTTAACGATTATCATCACAACTATCCTTTTGATATCTGGCAATTCATCAGGTGCGGATCAAGATATCTTAGATGAAAAGAAGATCCAAGAGATAGTAATAAAAACCATAAAGGAGAATCCAGCCTTAATATATGAGGTCCTAAGCAGATACCTTAAAGAGAGGAAGGAAAAGAGAGATTTGCAATTGGCATTTAAAAATAGAATAAGAGATATACCTATATATGATTTCAATCCCAAATGGGGGCCTTCAGATGCTCCTCTTACTATTGTAGAGTTTAGTGATTTTAGATGCGGGTATTGTAAAAAGGCTAATTTAACAATAAAAAAGATAATTGAATCATATCCAGGAAAGATCAGATTAATATTTAAAAATAATCCTTTTTTAAGTAAACTCTCTTTTAAGGCGGCAATGGCTGCAATGGCGGCAAATGAGCAGGGAAAATTTTGGGAATATAAGGATCTCCTTTTTAGATATTCGAATAAGCTAAATGAAAAATTATTCACTAAGATTGCAAGGGATCTGAATCTGGATATGGGCAGATTTGAGATGGATAGGCACTCTGAGAGAATCAAGACTGAGATAGATCAGGATATGAAGGATGCAAAGAGATTAAAATTAAATACCGTGCCCGTTTTTATAATAAATGGGGTGGTAATTAAGGGCGCAAAGCCATTGAATTTTTTTAAAAAGGTTATTGATAGACTCTTAGTGTCCTGTCATTGAATAACACTCAAATTAACTACCTTTATATCTCAGGCCATATTGATAGGTTCGAAAATGGCCAAAGATTGGGGGCCAGGAGCTATAAGAGGGTAGGAATTCTTTATGCATGTTTCATATCGGTGGCCAAAAACCCCTCTATTTTTTCAGATAGATTAAGATAGAGGAGCATGGTCGGTATCTGAATAATGGGAGCCACCGCAGCGGGAAGCACAGCTAATGTCCCACCAAATGCAGTGGTTGCCACCCCGATGGTAATAGCATGATTCTTTGCTGCTACACTGTAACCCAGGGCCATGCTGTTTCCGTGGCCCATATGGGCCAGCTTGCAGAATAGGATTGCCAGTCCAAAGAGGAGAGGATAGAGCGTCCCTATCCCTATGATGACCAGAAGCATCCATTGAAAATTGGCCACAATCAGCTTCGCCTGAGTAGAGATGATGATAAATACCATGAAGAGCATTCCACAGGAGGAGATGGCTGGAAAGTAGGGCGCGATCCGTTGTTTATAGATTTTCGGGCCGTACTTCCGTGTCAGGATCCTCCTTGTGATCATTCCTGCTGATAGCGGAAGAACCACGATTAACAACATCTTTTGAAAGATCATCCATGGGTTGATCACAACATACGCCCCTGCCAGGGTCCACATCCAGAATGGCACAAGGAAGATGGCCAGGATCAGGCTCAAAGCCACGATGATCAGAGCAGACTCTACCTTTCCCCTTGCATAACCTGTCCAGGCAGCCACCATCCCACTACAGGGAACGGTCACCTTGAGGATAAACCCTGTGGCGAGATAGGGATCGGCATGTCTAAAAAGAACATGTGTCCAGAGTGCTCCCAGCAGTGGAGCGAGAAGAAAGTTCATAAAGACCGCCATGGAAAACAATTTCCAGTCTTTTAAGGCCTTCCCGATATCTTCTATCCTGAGGTTTATCATCATGGGGTAGAGCATCACAAAGAGCAAAAAGGGGATGGCAGATTTTAGGACTTTTACCCCCTGAATATTGTAACCGGTAAACAAGGCCAGTGTGATAGAAAGCCCGACCCATAGCGGAAGATATTTTCGCATCAGTTCAGGAAATGTCATAATCTAAGCCCTTCCTTTTTGTGTTTGGGATCATCATCATTACACCATCTTCTTGATTTCTGTTGGGGTTACAGAGCCTTTTGCATAGGGCCATAACTGACCTCAAAGACAGGCACTCAATGAGGTTGAAGGCTGTTTTTTACTCGCTTTGCCAGCCTATCTTTAATGAACGCCAAGGCCTCTTTGGCATCCTCATCCATATCAATCCTCAGGATGTCCTGGACATCTGATTTATCCAGCTCAATTATCACTTTTTTTAGATTCATTCCATTAACCCTGTCTCTTATACACATCTGACGCTGCCGACGAAGGCTTAGGTGTAGATCTCGGT
>CBFDUE010000172.1:0-2494 GCA_965613025.1 uncultured bacterium | reverse complement strand
TCAGGAAATGCCTCCTTTACAAACTGGGATACATCAAGTGCCTTTCCCTGATATGTCATGGGATAAGTGATATAGAGCCTATGCATTGCCCTTGTCATTCCCACATAGCAGAGTCTTCGCTCCTCCTCTATCTCTCCGCTTAGAAGTGCCTTTTGATGGGGAAGAAGCCCCTGAGAGCATCCTGAAAGAAATACCACCTTGAACTCCAGCCCTTTGGATTTGTGAAGGGTCATGAGGTGGAGCTGGTTTTTTGGGTTAGTCTGGTTTTTCGGGTTTCTTTGGTTGATCTGGTTTAGGTAGAAGAGGAAATCTTCAATCTTTTTGAATCTTGTTAGTGCCAGTTGAAACTCATTCAGGTTCTGGATGCGGGAATCATCAGGGCTGAGATCCTCATCTTCTGAAATGTATGCGTCATATTCGGTTGCCTCTCTGATTCTTTTTAAAAGCTCCGATAGGGTAGGGCATCTTTCCCTGTAATACTGCCTTAGCTCAAGGATGAGTTCCTGAAACTCTGTTGCCTTCCGTGCCATGTATGCTCTGCTAAAATGCCCACTTAGAGATACAAAAAGGGATTGCCTGTGATATGTGGCATATGTTTCAAGCTCCTTTATGAATGCCTTTCCTAAGTATCTTGGTGGTATGTTAATGATTCTTAAAAGTGCCTCATCGTCATTTAGATCATGTATGAGCCTCAGATATGCGATCATGTCCTTTATTTCCCTTCTGTCATAGAAACCAAGGGAGCCTACAATGGTATATGGGATCTTCTGTTTTATGCACTCATCCTCAAGGGGGCGGGATTGGGCATTTGTGCGGTATAGCACTGCAATGTCCTTGTATGAGATTTCATCTTTATCTATCAGTGCCTTTATCTCTTTAAGAATCAGGGATGCTTCCTCTTCTGGATCCTTAGCGCAGAGGATCTTTACTTCATTTCCATTGCTATTTTCTGTCCAGAGGGTCTTATCTGTCCTTACCCTGTTAAAAGAGATCAGTTTATTGGATCTTTTAACTATACTTTTGGTGGATCGGTAGTTCTGCTCAAGCTTTATGGTCTTTGCCTCTGGAAAGGTCTTATCAAAGTTGATGATGTTTTCTGGCTCTGCTCCACGAAAGCCATAGATGGAATTGTGAGATACCACATTATCCGCTATCACGATTCCTGAATCTGCAACCTCAAGGTGATAACAAGGACAGATTGGGCCTTCTTTTACTTCAAGGACTTGATCCAGTGTAACTCTGTCATCAACAACAACAGGAATCCACATGGAGGGAAGTATCTGAGATGCTGGAATTACACCCAGCTTCAAGCCTCTTTGGAGATGAAGGCATTCCACAATGAGATCCGCATTGAATCTCTTTTGGAGAAAATTTGCATAAATTAGGGCTTCTTTGTAACTGCACACCTTCCGTTTACGGATACCTTCAGATTCATATGAGACAAGGCATCCCTTTTGCGTGTTCAAATGGATATAGACCCTCTTTTTGACTATTCCGTTTCGCACAGTTCCCTGGGGTATATAGGTTGGATAATCAAAGTCAAATCCAAGGTCTTCCAGAAGAGATCTTCCATTTGCTCCAAAATTAGCAAATAGCTCATCTTTAAACTCTGGCAGAGTGGCAAAACATTTATGTAGCCTGCTTACCTTAAGCTGGAAACCTGATCTGGTGGTAATAATCAAGGTCTTTGAGGAAACCTGTCTGCTTTTGGCAGTAATGGGAAGATAACAGAGCTTCCTTTTATGAAGGGATAGGATCTCCTCTCCAACCTCAACATCCTCAATCCTTATTTTTCCATGTTTAGAGGTAAGAATAGAGCCTTCAGCCCAGCACTGCCAGTCATCTCCCACTACAAAAAGGTTGTTCTGTGGTGGGGTAAGCAGCTTTATGATCTCAAACTGGGCATGGTTTGTATCTTGAAATTCATCAACCAATATGTGGGTAAATCTCTTTCTGTATCTTTTAAGTGCCTTAGGGTCTGTTTTAAGAAGCTTCCAGCATTCAAAGAGGAGATCATCATAGTCAAGGAGATGATCCCTCTTTTTCCACTCCTCATAGAGCATGAATGCCTTTGATATGAGCTTGAGATAAGGATGATCTGCATTTTCATAAAAGCTTTGGGCATCAATGAGTCTGTTTTTAGATAGGCTTATGGCAGATAAAACCCTTCCAACTTCAATATCTGCATTTATCCCTTCTGGGCTAAGAACCTTTTTTAGATATGTTTTTCTCTTTGAATCATCCAGGATACTGAATCTGTTTCCCTCCGGGTCGGATGACCCTCCCCTCCGGGGCGGAGTCCCCTCCGGGACGGAGTCGGGTCGGAGACCATTTTGAGATTCTCTTAGGATCTTAAGGCATGCAGAGTGAAATGTCCCGCACATGACCCTTTCTGCCTTTGTGCCAATAAGATCTTTGAGCCTCTGCTTCATCTCTCCTGCTGCCTTTTTGGTAAATGTTACAGCAAGGATGTTTTCTGGTTTTACCCTTAGCT
>CBFDUE010000171.1:0-2512 GCA_965613025.1 uncultured bacterium | reverse complement strand
ATCTTAAATAAATTAGTTTTTGATGAAGAAGTTCTTAGTCTTTATTTCACATTATTAAAAAGGGGAGTATGTAATGAATATCTCTTAGATATTTTAGAAGAAGAAAATATTTTATCCAAGATACATGATAAGAGATATAATTGCAAAGAGCTATTTATCAATGCATTATACGATAAGATTGAAGTGGAAAATGGATATCAAGCTATCAATAGACCTAAGATAATTGCATTAGTTGGGACAACCGGTGTAGGTAAAACAACTACTGTGGCTAAGTTAGCAGCTATCTATATGCTAAATAAAAAGATGAATGTGGGTATAATTTCTATTGATAATTTTAGGATCGGTGCCAAAGAACAGATTGGAAAATATGCTGATATAATGGGCATTCCATTTCTCCAGGCTTTTACACATAAAGATCTTAATAATTCAATAAATTTTTTGTCCAAGATGGATATTATATTAGTTGATACTGCAGGTCAAAGTCAAAATGACAAAAATAAGTTGGAATATCTTAGAAGACTTTTCTCCTTGAATCATAATCTTGATATTTACTTGCTTCTTAGTGTTTCCTCTGATGAGGCCGTTTTATTAGATACAATAGATAAATTTTCTCCTTTAAGATTTAAAGGTTATATCTTCACTAAAGTTGATGAGGCAATTAGCCATGGCAAGATATTGAATATATTGATTAATAAAAGGAAACCCGTAGCTTATATTACAACTGGCCAAAATGTTCCTGAAGATATTGAAGTGGCAGATAAAGAAAAGATCCTAAATCTTATATTAAAGGGGAAAGTTGAAAATGGAGCTCATTAAGGATCAGGCAGATTCACTTAGAAAGATTATCCAGTTGGAGAGTAATAGAAAGGTAGTCTCTTTTAAAAGAGATCTATTAAGTTCAAAGAGTAGAATTGTTATTTCAATTACCAGTGGAAAGGGAGGGGTGGGAAAGACAAATATAGTTGGAAACCTTGGTATTGCCTTTAGAAAATTAGGGAAAAAGGTCTTAATATTGGATGCTGACTTAGGGCTTGCAAATATTGACATTATTTATGGTATATCCCCCAAATATAACATAGATGATTTTATTAAAGGCCATAAAGAATTATCAGATATCATAGTTAAAGGGCCAGAAGGGGTAGATGTTATACCTGCTTCGTCTGGAGTTCAGGAGCTTACAGATCTATCTGATGGGCATAAGATGCACCTTCTTTCTGAATTTAATAGGCTTGAAAATGAATATGAGATATTTTTAATTGATACAGGAGCAGGCATATCATCAAATGTTATATATTTTAATATAGCAGCAAATAAAAGGATTGTTGTTATAACTCCTGAGCCTACTTCCTTAACAGATGCATATGCCTTGATAAAGGTCTTATATTATAATCATCACATAAATAACTTTATTTTGTTGTTTAATATGGTGGATAATGAAATTGAAGCACAAAATCTATATCGACATTTTACAGAGGTTGTAAATAGGTTTATGGGAGGAATTGCTTTAGAATACATTGGTGCCATTGTAAAGGATAGATATCTAATTGATTCTGTTAAGAGCAGAAGACCTGTTATATGTGAATACCCAAACTGTAATTTTTCACAGAGTATCATAGAAATTGCAGAGAAACTGTTAAAGATGGAAAAAGAAAATAGCGACGGGAATATAAAATTTTTCCTTAATATCTTCTTAAATAAGAAAATTGAGGAGGAATTTTTAAAGTTATCTTCTTTTTCTCCTCCAAAGCATTTAAGATTTTTACCTGGAATCCTTCCTTTTTTAAACGGTTCCTAAATAAAGAAGGCCAAGGGGATAATTTCTTGAAAGGGTGAAATAAAAATCATATATAGGGGGCTGAATTAAAAGGATTTTCTTCATGAAATTTTTTTAAGCTTAGCAATGTAGAAACCTTCCATAAAATCATTGGGAAGAATACGCAAACTCAGTTTCAATGAGGAAGAAAATTTTTTACCTTTCCATTCTACCAATCCAGGTTTTATATTTTTAATAGGAAAAGATACAGGAATAATCTCCAGTTTATCTTTAAATTTATTCAAAGCCCAGTTTATTATCTCTTCATTCTCTTCGGGAGAAAAAGTGCAGGTAGAATAAACAAGAATCCCTCCTTCCTTAAGTGATTTAATCGCAGAAGCCAAAAGTTTCTTCTGTTTATGTGCCATCTCTTTTACTTTTCTTTCCTTCCAGTATTTGAAACTGCGTGTATTAGCAACCCAGAATCGTGCCTCAGATGAGCAGGGAACATCCAAAAGCACCCTATCAAAATACTCAGGATATTTTTTAAAAATCCTTACCCCATCCATAAGTATTGTTTTGACCGTATCGGCAGCCTGAATTTTCAAATTAGTCAGAAGTTTATAGAATCTGGTCCTTATTTTCTCCACCGCAATTATCTCTGCCTCACCTCCAACTAAAGAAAAAATCCTGTCTCTTATACACATCTCCGAGCCCACGAGACTAGGCATGATCTCGTATGCCGTCTTCTGCTTGAAA
>CBFDUE010000170.1:0-2778 GCA_965613025.1 uncultured bacterium | reverse complement strand
TAAATAATTAGTTGAAATTATAGGGAAAATTTTACTAAAACGGGTAAAAAAACCAAATTATATTACCCTTTTTTGATATATTAATGGAGGTGTTTGGTGAAAGAGAGGTATAAGCTCTTGTTGATGGTTCTTGTCTATGTGGCGTGCTATTACATCTCATGGGATAATCCCACAGTAAGGAAATCAGGGCTTGAGGCCTTTATGATGTTAAGGGAGTATGCCAGAGAGCATGTGCTTACCTGTCTGATTCCTGCATTTTTCATTGCAGGAGCTATAGCTGTTTTTGTATCCCAGGCAGCGGTTTTGAAATATTTTGGAGCAGGTGCTCGTAAAGTCCTATCTTATTCTGTGGCCTCTATATCCGGCACCGTCCTGGCAGTCTGTTCATGCACGGTCCTGCCCCTTTTTGCAGGGATTTATACCCGCGGAGCTGGTATTGGTCCAGCCACTGCGTTCTGTATTCAGGTCCTGCGATCAATGTTCTGGCCATTGTGCTGACAGCAAGGATTCTGGGATGGGAGTTAGGTCTGGCCCGTGCAATTGGAGCGGTGCTCTTTGCAATTATTACTGGGCTTCTCATGGCCTTCTTCTTCCGCAAGGATGATGCGGCCCGTACCACCGGGGAGATCTATGTTCCTGATGAGGAGGAAAAGGGACGCACACTACTTCAGGAATCCCTCTACATGCTCACCATGGTCCTGATCCTGATCTTTGCCGCATTTGCAAGGCCGGCACCAGGTGCTATGGGGTTGTGGGTTACTATCTTTGGCCTTAAGTGGTATATAACTGCTTTGCTTTTGATTATCTTAGCATTTATGCTGAGGGCATGGTTTTCAAAAGATGAGCTATTTAGATGGGTTGAATCCACATGGGGTTTTATGAAACAGATATTTCCCCTTTTAGGTGCAGGGGTCCTGGTTGCAGGGTTTATGCTTGGAAGGCCGGGGCATTCAGCCTTGATTCCTGAACACTACATCCAGCACCTTGTGGGAGGTAATTCTCTTTGGGCTAACCTGTTTGCATCTGTTTCAGGGGCATTGATGTATTTTGCCACATTAACTGAAGTTCCTATTTTGCAGGGCCTTCTGGGAGCTGGTATGGGGAAAGGTCCTGCTCTTGCCCTTTTGCTTGCAGGACCTGCGCTTTCCCTTCCCAATATGCTTGTAATTGGGGGGGTTATGGGAGTTAAAAAGACTGCAGTCTTTTGCTCCATTATTGTGATTCTATCCACCATAGCGGGAATGATCTATGGGTGGATTGGATAGATAAAAATTTAATTGAGGAGGTTAATTATGGAGATAAAGGTCTTAGGAACAGGATGTCCGAGATGTCAGGCAACTGAGAAAAATGTTAAGGAGGCGGTTGAAGAGGCAGGGGTGGATGCCACAATCAAACACATTACAGATACCATGGAGATAGCCAAACATGGAGTATTTGGAACCCCTGCGGTGGTCGTTGATGGTGAAGTAAAATGTGTGGGAAAGATTCCTACAAAGGAAGAGATTATGGAATGGATAAAAAAATAAAATAGGAGGTAAAAAATGGATGATAAACAGTGTTGCACACCTGATCAAAATTTAATGATATTATCCTGTTCGGGAGGATCAAATGTAGGGCAACTTGCAAATCGTGCAGCAGTTGAACTGACACAGGAGGGATTTGGGAAGATGTTCTGTTTGGCAGGTATTGGTGGACATCTAAGTGGTTTTGTTCAGTCGGCCAAGGATACGTCTCAAATGATAGTTGTAGATGGATGCGAAATAGGCTGTACAAAGAAGATTCTTGAACATGTAGATGTGCCACTAAGAGGTTATTTAATTATAACTAATTTAGGAATAAAGAAAACACACGATTTTGAATTAAAAGCAGAAGAGATTCAAAAGGTAAAAGATGCCATCAAAGAGAAGTTTTCTGATATCTAATAAATCGGGGGAATCCTGTTCGATTAATAGAAGTGGTAGAATGTAAATGCTAATTAAATCCTACACAAAAGAAGTCTTTAGGCCTAAGTGTAATCCGAGGTTTGAATCCCTTCACTGTATAGCATATCTGGAAAATAACATAAAGGAAGTGCTACCATATATTAATGCCGAATTGGGTGGATTCCAATACACAAAGGATCCCCCCTCTGTGACTTTCAAATTGCACGGTAAGCTTATTACAGTTCATCCTGATAAGATAGCTATAAATGCCCTTAGAGATGAAAGAGAAGCAGAGAGGATACTTAAATGGCTGATCGGGGAGATTAATAGGGTATGGGAGAATAGGGACAGGATAAAACCCAGATATGTTGGGATATCCACACCACAAGTCATAGAGATTTTAAAATTACTTCCAAAAACCAACTGCAGAAGATGTGGTCAGCCCACATGTCTGGTCTTTGCAATCTTGGTATCTGAGGGGGTAAAAAGCTACGAAGACTGTCTGGCTCTTGAAAAAGGGCAGAAGAAAAAGCTACGTGACTATCTCAATAAGTTTCAATTTTAATGTAAAAGTAATTATCTATTTCCTTCATATGAATACCAGTAGCATCTTCTCAATTTTCCACTTTTAGAATAATCATCTCTCCGTTTGAGGTATTAAACACTATCTTTCTTCCAAAGGTTTCTTCTGTATCCTCAGAGGCTATCTCTATCCCTAAAAGTCTTCTGGATGAGATTTAATTGATTAAAGAATCCCTTTTTAACGGAAATTTTTTGATTTTTAAAACCTCGTTTTCTCTATCTTATTAAAATTACAGTTAAATTCTGTCTCTTATACACATCTCCGAGCCCACGA
>CBFDUE010000169.1:0-2820 GCA_965613025.1 uncultured bacterium | reverse complement strand
GTTTATATCAGGAATTATATTCATAGTATTAACCATTACAAAGGTGAGAACTATGGTTGTATATGCCATTCCTGTCTCTTTAAGGTATGCGGTTGCAGCGGGAATTGGCCTCTTTTTGGCTCTAATTGGGCTTTCAGAGATAGGATTCATTAAGACAGGGGCCACAGTGGTCTCTTTTGGTGGATTCAATGATAAGACAATCCTTTTTTGTATTGGGCTTATCATCTCATCTGTTCTTGTATCTAAGGGTATAAGGGGGGCTCTTCTGCTTTCTATCTTTATAAATTCCGCAATTGCAGTGATAATCTCTGAAATAGGGGTAAAGACAGGAATAATGAAACATCCCATTGCAACCCTTCCTTCACAAATCATCTCTCTTCCAAAGACAGATCTATTTTTCAGGCCTGATCTTTCAGGGGCATTGAGCATAGGGATGATTGCACCCATATTTACCCTGCTCTTTACGGATATGTTTGATTCCATATCCACATTCTTAGGAGTGGCTCAGGTAGGAGGCCTTATTAATAAGGATGGGCAGCCCATAAATGTGGATAGAGCACTTATGGTGGATGCCCTTGCGACCACCTTTTCAGGCCTTTTTGGCACTTCATCTGCTACCACTTATATAGAATCTGCCTCAGGAGTTAAGGAAGGGGGGCGGACAGGGTTAAGTGCTGTGGTAACAGGCCTCTTGTTTCTTCCCTTTATGTTCCTAAGCCCGCTTCTAAGCCTCATTCCTTCTGTTGCCACATCTCCTGTCTTGATAATTGTGGGGGTATTTATGGCACAGGCTCTAAGAAATATAGATTGGACAGAGATGGATGAGGCCATTCCTGCATTTGTTGCCTTTATACTCATACCCCTTACCTATTCCATCACCCAAGGAATAGTCTGGGGATTTTTGGTATATACATTTATCAAGATCTTTACTGGCAAGTTCAAGGATATAAATATGATGCTGATAATTATAGATATCTTTGCCGTAATAGCTCTCATATTTATGGCATAGAGGGGAAATGAAAAAGGGATTAATATTTCTGACTATACTGGCTATTATTTTATCCTTACTACCCTCTGGATGTTTTGATGACAATGACTCACCAATTGCAAAATTTATCATATTAACTACCGCTGATTTGCAAAGCCAGATACTTCCCTTTGAAACAGAGATAGAAGGGGAAGAAAAGGAGGTAGGAGGATTTGAAAAGATAAAGACCATATATCAAAACTATAAGGACAGGTATGGAAGCGTATTGCTTGTATCTACTGGGGATGACCTCTTTGGCCCATTCTACAAGATCTTTGAAGGAAGGCCTGAGATAGAAGGAATGAATCTCTGTGGATACAGTGTGGTAACATGTGGAAATCATGAATTTGATAATGGTATTGACTTTTACTTAAATGCATTAAAGGGAGCAGAATTTCAGATTGTATCTTCAAATTTAAGTATAGCAGATGATACCACATACAATCCCATCAAACCCTATGTAATTGAAGAGCTAAGTGGAATAAAGATCGGCTTTTTTGGACTTATAACTCCTGACCTTAAAAAGGTCTCCAATGTAGGTGAGGGGGTGGAGATCAACTCCGATATTGAGTCTGTTGCAAGGCAGATGATAGATGAGTTGAAGGAAAGAGGTGCTACTGTAATAATTGCACTGACTCATATGGGAAAGAAATTGGACAGGGAGCTTGCACAAAAGGTAAGCGGTATTGACTTTATAATCGGAGGCCATGACCATCTCTATGTCCATGAGATAGTGAAGAATCCATCAGGGAAAGATACGGTTATTGTTCAGGCAGGCTCAAAAGGAGTAAAGATAGGAGTGCTTGAAATAACAATTAAAGATGGAACCATAATAGACCATAAATGGCAGACCATACTCTTAGATGAGAATGTCCAGGGAGATCTGTATGTGCATCAGAGAATGCAATATTATATGGATGAATATGATAAAGAGACAGAGAAGGTTATAGGTGAGTCAAAGGTGGATCTGGATGCAAGAGAGAGCTTTATAAGGAGACAAGAGACCAATTTGGGAAATCTTGTGGCCGATTCATGGACCTCCTGGATAGAGGGGACAATTGCTCTGGTTAATTCTGGCTCCATAAGGGGAGATAAGATATATCCTTCTGGTGAAATTACCTATAAGAGTGCCTTGGAGATACTTCCCTTTATGAATGAGATCTATGAGGTTGAACTTACAGGTGAGCAACTAAAACAGATACTGGAAATTTCAGCCTCATCCATTATTGTCTCTGAGGACGGATGTGACCCACAAAATAGGGCATCATCTGGAGGGTTTTTACAGGTATCAAACATACGATTTGATATAGATTTGAATGAAGAGCCGTTCTGTGCAAGATATAATGATGATAGGACAATAGATTATATTATCAATAAGGGAGAAAGGGTAAAGAATATCTCTATTGTTATAGATGGAGATTCAAAACCCCTTGATCCTGAAAAGAGATATACCATACTTGTAAATGGATGGACCGTTTCAGGGGGAGACGGATATTATCTATTTTTAGAACCCGGAATCTCAAAGAAGAATACCACTAATGTCGCCGTGGATCTTCTAATTGAGTATATTAAAAAGTTTTCTCCCATTTCTCCATCCATTGAAGGAAGAATAGGGATTATAGATGAAAAGTGATAGTTACAAGATAGAACTTTCTCCCATTGGAATTATCTATTCCCCTTTTAAGGAGCCTAAGGGCACACCTATTCAGACAGCTTCTGCGAAAGATATAGAGGGGAAAGTGGAGATATTTAAGGAGTATGTGGAAGGGCTGAAGGATCTAAACGGATTTTCT
>CBFDUE010000168.1:0-2907 GCA_965613025.1 uncultured bacterium | reverse complement strand
CTACACCTAAGCCTTCGTCGGCAGCGTCAGATGTGTATAAGAGACAGGGAATATTGGGAGAACCCATTGCAGAATTCACATACACATATGCAAAAAGATCCATTGAACATAATTTTTTATTTTGAGTATATCTTGCGAAATCTCCAAATAATCTATTGGGAAATCTGTTCTCAGGCCTAAAGAAAGAGAATACATAATCCATATTAATATTTGGGATCCTAAAAAGGTCATTTAGATATTCCATAATTTGCCTAAGAATAGTTAATCCTGCCCTTTTTCCAAGTCTGGCAATAGATGCATGATGATGGATCATCCATGCCCTACCATAGGCACGGATCAGGGAGATGTGAGCAATTATCCGGCCCTTGCTTTCAATGGTAAAATGTTTTGAAATCTCTGAATCTTTTCTATAAAGCTTTTCATATACCTCTTTGAATTTATCTTTACTCCCATATATCATCTTATATTTTTTAGGATATATAAATCCTGATTCAAAAAAGAACTTCCATAATTCTTCTACATCCACTTCATTTGATATATATATCTGTGGATAACTTATCCTTAAAAGAAGCTCCGCCATAGCACTAAACGAATTATGATCCATGTCCAATATGGATAGCCCACAGCGGACACATCTTTTTCCCTCCTTTTCCCTAATCCGATAGATAATTTGTGCCATACATGTAAATTCCATATTGCCTGAAAACCGAATCTTAAGGTCAGGAATAATTAGCCCAGGCACTAATATGGGCTCACCTTTATTTTCATAGACAGAGAATCCAGTAGTTGATATATCAAAGACCTCTAATTTTATTAATCTACCAATTAAAGGATGTTTAAATATTACCAATGGATATGGTCTAAATGATCTTCTGGGATTCCGTATCTCCTTCTTGGGAAATCTATTGATTTTATCTTTTAAAGGCTTAAACACTATCTCCTTGCACCCATCCTTTTCCTCAAAACGTATGAGCTTACAGGGTTCAGAAAATACTATAACTGAGTTTGATTTAAATTTAACCATAAGGGGCTGTTCAGGGTTAAGCCATTTAAAAAATTTATAAGATGAATCGGGGAGCTCAACCCTAAACCCGTATGCATTAAAGTCAATTAGCCTACCCCTTTCCATTACCCCACTCTGATCTAATTCTGCCTCAATGCCATCTTCTACCTTGAATCTCCTATTTTCCCTTTCGGATATATCATATGCATCCTCTTTCAATCTCAAGACAAATCCATTATCATCAAATGAAGCTTCAGATGCCGGAATGTATATCAAAGAGCCATTAAACTCGGCTAAGAGATGAGAAAGTTTCCAATTGTCTAAGTCAAATGAGCTATCTCTATTAACCCATTTAATATATATGCTATTGTTAGAGCAGGGTTCTGGATATCCTTTCACAATCCTAAAATTATCTTTTAACCTCAGACAAACAAGAAGCTGTTCATCTTTAAAATTCAGGTAATTTAATATATTTATTAATAACTTTTTATTAACTTTTCGGCTCTTATCTATCTTTTCAGGGGAAATATCCCATTTGTTAGCTTTATCCATTAAAGATAGTTTCATAATCTGTTTTCAAAATCTATAAGGATTGATATCATTATACTACTTATTGTATTTATGTCAACTATAAATACAATATATTGAATTTTTTTATCTCTTCTAATCTATTATGTTTTGGAACTCTTTCTTGGGAAGCTGGCAAAATAGGGTATTACTTAGGAAGAGGCTTACACCTATAGGGACATCCTCATAGAAGATAATAACATAGCCATTTTCTAATCCCTTAAAACTAAAGGGGATCTTATCCTTTGAAATAAGCTCTTTTAGCTGACCCGTAGTTAAATTCACTTTAGATCTAATTGCATATCTACCCCAGACTTGGGCAAATCTTGTTGTAGGTTTAATATATTCACCTACCTTATGGAATGCCCTGAATCCTACCATATTTACTTTAAGCTTAGAAACAGAGCTAATAAATCTATTTTTCTTCAACAACCACCATGAATCAGCCCTCTTAAAAAGGAAAAAAGGATCAAATAGCTCCTTTCTAATTCCAAACCTAATTTCTATATATGAAAATATTAGATTCCTATCTTCTTCTAATCTTGGCCATGTAAAATCCCACTGAATTGACTCTGTGAGGGTAAAATCGCTTAGTATATCTGATCTGTTTATCATATAACTTCCCCTTCCAAGAATATATACCAGGTTCTGCAGGGATAGGACTTGCAAATGAAACAAGTTTTGCATCCCTCTCTTTGAGAAGAAAATCCACTACCTCTTCGTTTTCTTCAGGATTATAGGTGCATGTGGAATATAATAATATTCCATTATCGCTTAATAGATCAAATGCTCTTAAAATTATTCTTTTTTGACTGTCTTTTATCTTTTTTAATTTCTTATGTGTAAACCTAATCTTTTGGCCTGTAAATCTTATATTTCCCTCTCCTGAACAGGGAACATCTGCGATAATAAAATCAAATTTAGTCTTCAGGGGAAACTGTTGCCCCTGATATGCGGTAACTATACAATTTGTGACCCCTAATCTTGAAAGATTATATATCAAGGGAATATGGCGATACCTGTTGAGTTCATTTGCCACAATTAGCCCTGAATTACCCACAAGTTGTGCAATATGGGAGGTCTTTCCACCAGGAGATGCGCACAGATCTAAGATAAGAGAATTGGGCTTGGGATTCAATATAATGGATGCAAGGCATGAAGTGAGGGCCTGAGGATGTATATAACCTAAGGAATATTCAATCATGTTTCCAGGATGATCACAGTCTTTTAAATTTAGGCACATATATTTTTTTAAGGTCCATTCTATCCCTGTCTCTTATACACATCTCCGAGCCCACGAGACTAGGCATGATCTCGTATGCCGTCTTCTGCTTGAA
>CBFDUE010000167.1:0-2972 GCA_965613025.1 uncultured bacterium | reverse complement strand
AAGAGGAAAGAGACGGGTTGGACACCACTTCATGCCTTGGCCATAATGCTTTTTATGGCCATGTATCCTCCCTGCATCCCTACACTGATCATGGTGCGGTTGGAGACCGGAAGCACAAAATGGATGTTATTTGCCACGATCTATCCCATTATATTGGGGCTTTTAATAGCAATCCTTGTATTTAGTGGAGGAAATCTTTTAGGCCTTTCAGGAATTCAGGCAATGATTGGCTTTTATATCCTGGCAATAATATGCACAGCAATAATGGGATTTATCAAAAGAGAACCAAAAATTGTATAGAAAGGAGGTGTAAAAATTATGAAAAGGGTCTTAATTTGCTTATTCGGTTTTACAGTTATGATCTTTTTGGCCACTTATTCCTATGCCCACACCCCGCTTTGCTCCTGTTATGATAATGGAGATGGCACTGTGACATGCGAAGGTGGATTTTCTGATGGCTCCTCTGCTGCTGGCGTAAGTATGACTGTGGTGGATAAGAGTGGAAAGGTATTGATAAAGGGAAAGATGAATGAGGATAGTGAATTTACCTTTAAAAAGCCAGATGTCCCTTATACAGTGGTCTTTGATGCGGGGCCAGGTCATGTAGTTAAGGTAGATAGTAAAGATATCACTGAATAAAAGAGGAGGATAAAGATGAAAAAGATTATGTTATTAAGTATGTTATTTGTGTTTATGTTAAGTGTTTCTGCATTTGCCCATTTTCAGATGATTTATAGCCCTGAAAGCGTTCCCAAAACGAGAAAGATTAATCTTAAACTTATCTTTACCCACCCATTTGAGGCAGGTCATACCATGGATATCGGAAAGGATGAAAATGGTAAGATCCACCCGCCCATAGCCTTTGGTGTAATGCATAAGGGAAAGAAAAGGGATTTATTAAATAGATTAAGGCCAATTACCTTTAGAAGCCTGACCAATAGCGGTAGGGCCTATGAGGCTGATGTTAAATTAAGGGGTATGGGGGATTATGTATTCTAT
Organism: uncultured bacterium; assembly: GCA_965613025.1. GTDB lineage: Bacteria > Desulfobacterota > DSM-4660 > Desulfatiglandales > JALVMZ01 > CAYTXJ01. The sequence goes on along the minus strand of CBFDUE010000167.1, from coordinate 1,973 downwards.
TTTGTGCCTGCCCCCTATTATGAACCTTCAGAGGACATCTATATACAGCATTGCACAAAGGTCATTTTCAACGTGGCCGGTGCACCAACAGACTGGGATCAACCGGTTGGTGACCCTCTGCCGGTTGAGATTATCCCTTTGGACAAACCCTATGCACTGTGGGTCGGAAATGTCTTTAGAGGCATTGTGACCTGCAAAGGAAAGCCTGTTCCTTATGCCGAAGTAGAGGTAGAATATATGAACCATGATATAAAGGGAAATGCCTTTGTTAAGGAGGCCAAGGTAGAGGCCCCCCACGATGCCCTGATTACCATGACCATAAAAGCAGATGTAAACGGCGTATTTACATTCGGTATCCCAAAGGCAGGCTGGTGGGGTTTTGCAGCACTCGGAGCCGGTGGAGATCTGAAATACAATGGTAAGGAACTCTCCCAGGATGCGGTTATCTGGGTTCAGGCCCTGGATATGAAATAACGCTATCATTGGGACAGCCCCCTTTTGGGGCTTCTAAGCCCATGAAAAAGGGGGATCTGTCCCTCGATTATTAAAACTCTCAAGAGGGTGTGCATGATTAATGAATTAAAAAACTGCGGAAGGAGGAAAGAGCAATGAAGATAATCAGGAAAGCTCTGGTAATATTTGTAACCATTTTCAGTCTGAGCATGTTGACTGAGACACAACCTGCATTCAGCCAGGGGATGTCCAATTACGAGCTTGAACAGGAGATCAAGGCACTGAAAGAAAAGATTGAAGGAAGAGGCATTCTTGAGAAGATTTCAGATAAGCTCACCTTTTCAGGAGCCATCGAACTTGACTATAGTTATGCAGATGATAGCAAAATTGGAGACAATACAGTTAATGATTCCACATCTGATCTGGATATTGGCACAGTGGAGTTAGGCCTTGAGGTGACCTTTCATGAATATGTAACAGGTAATTTTATCCTGAAAGGTGAAAATCTTGATTCAGATAATGACAGGGTCTTCTGGGATGAGGCTACCATTACCATACAAAAGGAGGGCTTCCCTTTATACTTTGTCGGCGGCAAAAGAGGACAGCCTTTTGGTGCTTTTGAAAGTCATCTGATAAATGATCCCATAACCCAGGACTGCTATGAGATTGTAAAAACAGGTGCTACTGTTGGGTTTGCTACAGACTATCTTGATATCTCAGCTACCCTCTATAAGGGTGAGGAGCTTATGGGTCACCTTGTTGAAGCAGAATATGGTTTTGAAAGGGATAACAGCCCCGGCTATGAAGAGACAGATGATGTAAGTTCATATATACTAAATATTACCATATTCCCTATTGAGGCTCTTATGCTATCAGCTTATTATGATTCAGAACCCGGGGATGGCAATCGAAATGAGACCGCAGGCGGGACACTCCATTTTGAATTCCAAAAAATCACCTTTGATGCCGAATATATAGCTGCTATTCAAAGAGAGAAACATTTTCAAAATGATAGAGAGTACAAGGAATCTGCCTGGTTTGCGGCAATTGCATTTCAGGTTATGGATCCTTTTGAGATTGCAGCCAGATACGAGGCATTTGATGATGACATAGATGGTGATCAGGATGGTCATCTGGATTATAGGTATAGTTTGGGATTCACCTATACACTCTTTGAGAAGGATGATTTTGCCACAAGCATCATGGGTGAGTATCGTGCAAGCAACTATGAGGGTGTGGATGATAAGTTAAACGAGCTCTTTTTAAGACTGGCAATAGAGTTTTAAATAATAGAGCATTTTTTCATTACTTTTTTGGGCTTTTCAGATATTCTAATTTTCACCTTTTAAGTGCCTCCTTTGTAGTCTTAGTAATTTTTTGTATGTCTACATTATACAGGAGGCACTTTTCTTTAAAAATCTTTCATTTTGTGCATAATCTGGGATTATAAGTCTCTTTCCATATTTGATATTATCCTGACTAATCTAATAATTCCATCTTTTAAGGCAGGATTTTTTATC
>CBFDUE010000166.1:0-2981 GCA_965613025.1 uncultured bacterium | reverse complement strand
ATATAAACCATACTTTTGAATATGATCAATAGATTTTTGAAGATAAATCAGTAAATTGTGAAATGGATCATACCCAATCAGTGAAGTGCTCTGCCACCAATCCACAAGCAGGGTCTGGCCGGTGATGAAGTCACTATCAGAGGATGAAAAGAATACAACAGCACCAGTTAGATCCTCAGGACGCTCCAATCTCTTAAGTGGAGTCCTCTGAGTGTCATATTTGGATATATCGGCAAGCATTCTGCTTGCCTCGGTATCAGTAAATCCTGGAGCTATTGCATTAATGCAGATATCATATAGACCGAGTTCTGGTGCAAGGGCGCGGGTTAATCCTATTATACCTCCCTTTGATGCCACATAGTGGACAAAACTGTGGGAGCCAGTAAAAAATACTTCGGATGCCAGATTTATGATCTTTCCATATCTTCTCTCTTTCATATGGGGAAATACCGCCTTTATATATAAAAATGCCCCTTTTACATTTACTGACATTACAAGATCCCATCCCTCACAGGTAATCTCATAAAATGGTTTCCTCTTTAATCCATAATCCATATATATTGCAGCATTATTAATAAGTATATCTTAGGTTTGACAGTTGGTAGTGTAAAAAAACAGGTAAATATTCTGTAAGATCATATAGTTAGGGGAAATTTGTGTAAAATGTATTTTAATTACACTCTATGTCTCTAATATCAAGGGAGGTTCTTTTATATCTAATTGATTTAAGAAGTCTTTCTCTGTGGTAAGGGTTATGGATAAGCCTGCCTGATTTTAGCTCCTTAACAAATCACATCTTTTTTCACATACAAATATCACCCGAGCAAAGAAATAAAATTACCTAACTTATTGGTTTATTTAGATGTGCAGTCTGAAAATCAGTAATTTTTTACTACTAACTATCAAACTTAGGTAAGCTATCTTATTAAGATTTATGAAATTTTGTTATTTTCATTGTCAAAACATCTATTTTTATATATCCATAAAAAATCCTCATGCTAAATCTATTTAAATAGTAGGATTAAAGACTATGCAAAGATTTCGTGTATCCCTTCTGAGATATGAAAGACCATATGAGTCTGTTAAAAGGGTCGTTCAATATTCAGATGGTCTTAAAGGATTGAGCCCGGATCTTCATGTATTCATCAAGCCCAATATAGTATTTTGGACAAAGGAATGTTCCTTTCCAAAATGGGGGGTAATTACCACATCCCGTGTGGTGGCAGATATTGTCCGTATTCTAAAAGAGATGGGTATCACTAAGATAACCATTGGAGAAGGAATCGTTACATTTAACCCAAAAGATCGTCAAACCCCCTTGCATGCGTTTAAGAGCCTGGGCTATCTGGAGCTTAAAAAGAGATATGGGATTAAGGTCATAGATGTATTTGATAGACCTTTTAAAAAGATTGAACTTTCAGATGGACTTAAACTCAATTTCAATGTGGATGCATTGGAAAGTGATTTTCTGATTAATCTTCCGGTCTTAAAGACCCATGCCCAGGCAGTAGTGAGTCTTGGGATAAAGAATCTAAAGGGACTTATTGATATAAATTCCAGAAAGAGATGTCATTTAGGGGATCTAAATACGAATATCTCAAAGTTATATGAGAAGATGCCCCCCATATTCACATTGATAGATGGTATATTCAGTTTAGAAAGAGGCCCTGGATTTGATGGAAAGGCCAGAAGAAGTGATATACTTATAGCTTCAAAAGATATATTATCTGCCGATATGGTCGGAGCAAAGATCATGGGATATGAACCCAAAGATGTTCCCCATCTGCGATTTGCTTGTCAAGGTCATAATAGAAATCCGGATCTTTCAGATATTGAAATTGTGGGGGAAAGGATTGAAGAGCTGGCCTCATTTCATCACTATGACTTTCCTTACGGAAATGATAACACTCTACCACTACCCATGATAAGATTAGGAATTAAGGGACTTTCCTATCCCAAGTACGACTCCACCCTCTGCACCTATTGCTCGCATCTAAATGGAGCAATAATCTATTCCATCATGAAGGCATGGAAAGGAAAGAGATGGGATGATGTGGAGATACTAACAGGTAAGATAATGAGACCCAGTGGAAAGATGAAAAAGACCATTTTAGTGGGGAAATGCATGTATAGCCTAAATAGGGACGATCCCTCAATCAGAGAGATGATAGCAGTAAAGGGCTGTCCTCCAGATCCAAAGGATGTAATCAATGCGCTTCATAAGGCGGGAATTGAGGTAGAGCCAGATATTCTTAAAAATCTTGAGAAGTATCCCTGTATCTTTATGCAAAAATATAGAGGAAGGAAGGAATTTGACGAAGACTTCTTCACCTTCAAGGAGTATTAATTATGAGGGCTGTGGTTCAGAGGGTTAAGGAATCTAAGGTAATGGTCAAAGGTAAAACCGTTGGGCAGATTAAAAGAGGAGTTCTTATTCTTTTAGGAGTAGGAAAGGATGATACCTCTGAGGATTGTGAATACCTTTCAAATAAGATAGTGAATCTTAGAATATTTGAAGATCCTGACGGAAGATTTAATCTTTCCCTATTAGATATTGAAGGCGAGGCATTAGTGGTATCACAGTTTACCCTTTATGGAGATTGCAGAAAGGGAAGGAGGCCCTCCTTTTCAGATGCAGCACCTCCCTCTAAGGCAAAAGAATTATATGAAAAATTTATTGATATATTAAAGCAAAAAGGCATAAGAGTTCAGAGTGGCATATTTCAGGAGATGATGGATGTATATCTTATAAATGATGGGCCTGTTACACTGCTATTGGATAGCAAAAAGCTCTTTTAACACAATTATTGCTGATGCTATTTTAGATAGATAGTAGGGCAGATACAGAAAGAAGAAAGATAACCTCAGATATTTCAACAATTGCACCTAAATTGTCACCGTTTATTCCTCCAAATACCATATCAAAAAGTCTTATTAATCTGTCTCTTATACACATCTGACGCTGCCGACGAAGGCTTAGG
>CBFDUE010000165.1:0-3074 GCA_965613025.1 uncultured bacterium | reverse complement strand
GTCGGCAGCGTAAGATGTGTATAAGAGACAGGAATAGATATAGAGAAAAGAGTATGGCAAAGACTAGTGGAATTGGTCAATTTTTTAGAAGAGCTATTGAAATTAATGATTCCTATGAAGAATTTATTTTGAAATTTACAAATATACTCTGTTCCTATGGGTTTTTAAGGAAACAGATTGAAAATGGAAGAGAATATATCCAATTATCTCCTATTATCCTTTCATGGGAAAAGGGCGATGGAACTCCACCCCCACCCGATCCCGTATATTCACGAAAAATTCAGAGTCCTGACTACATAAAACTTGAAAAAGAGGCAAACAGGTTTTTCAGGGGTTTCTACAGGGAGGCACAAACCTTTATTAAAGATAAAATTGCAAAGGAACACACTGCCCAGATATCCTATGAAGAAAGACAAGAGAGGGAGTCAGATTTCAGTTCAGGCAGGCTTTCCTGTCTTTTTTGCTCCCCTACAATGGAGCTTGGTATAGACATCTCAGATCTTCAGCTTGTTCATATGAGAAATGTTCCCCCAACCCCTGCCAACTATGCTCAAAGGAGTGGAAGAGCTGGCAGAAAAGGTGATCCAGCACTAATTATAACCTTCTGTGCATCTGGAAGCGGACATGACCAGTATTTTTTTACCCATAGAGATGAGATGGTATCAGGCACAGTGCGACCACCAAGGATTGATCTTGGAAATGAAGCCCTCTTAAGAGCACATATTCATGCAATATGGCTTTCAGAGACAGGGATTGACCTTGGAAAATCAATGGAGGAAATACTTGATATAGAAGATCCAGATGAAAACTACCCTTTAAAAGAGGAAATTAAGGCCCACATCCAACTATCTGATAAGAGAATTAAAGAATGCTTAAGGAGGGTCAAGGAGATCCTGAGAAGCTTAGAGCTTTCAGATGCTGAATCTGAGTGGTTTTCAGATGAATGGATTGAGGATGTTTTAAAGAGTGCCCCATTATCATTTGATACTGCATTTGACCGCTGGAGAGAGCTTTACAGGGCTGCCTTTACTCAATTAAAAGAATCTCAGGAGTTATATCTCCGATCCAGAAACAGAAAAGAGCAGGAAATGGCAAAGAGAAGATCTGAAGAAGCGGGCAGGCAGAGAAACCTGCTTTTAAATATTGAGACCTCCAGAGAAGAATCCGATTTCTATCCCTACCGCTATCTTGCAAGCGAAGGATTCCTTCCTGGATACAACTTTCCAAAGCTTCCTGTAAGGGCATATATCCCAAGGGATGGGGGAGAATATATTTCAAGGCCAAGATTTTTAGCAATAACAGAATTTGGGCCTGAAAATATAATCTATCATCAAGGGGCAATGTTCCGTGTTGATAGGCTTATCTCCTCCCCTGGGGGGCTAAAATCACATAGATTAAAGGCAAAGACATGCAATGTATGTGGATATTTTCATATGGATGAAAGAGCAGATATTTGTGAAAACTGCTCTACCAGGATGGATGCAATTACAAGTAAACTCCTTTCCCTTCTTGATATGCCAAATGTAAAAACGATTCAAAGGGAAAGGATTACATGTGATGAAGAAGAACGGCTCCGCATGGGCTACAATGTTAGTGTCCATTACCAATTTGCCCCCCTGCCTGGCGGAAAAAAGAGGATCTTTATTGCAAAGACCAATGATAAACAAGATAATCCAATTCTTAAGCTAATCTATGCACCTGCTGCAAACCTCTATCGCATAAATCATGGATGGCGATCATCCCTTGATTCTGACCAGGGCTTTTCTCTTGAACTAAATACAGGGAAATGGCTTCCAAGAAAGAAGATACAGGAACTTACTCAGGAGACAGATCACCAATACCAGATTGAAAAAATAAAACTCTTTGTAAAAGATACTGCCAACATGCTCCTCATATATCCTGAATCAGAGGGTATTGAATGGGATGAAGATCTGCTTGCTACCCTTCAGTATGCCTTGCAGAGAGGGATGGAAGAGCTATACCAGATTGAAGAATCAGAGATTGCCTCTGAAAGGGTTGGCTCAGATCCTCAAAGGGCCATAATGTTCTGGGAGGCATCAGAGGGAGGTGCAGGTGTATTGAGAAGGCTTGTAGATGAAAGAGATGCCATAGCTAAAATCTCCTCCCTTGCCCTTAAAAGATGCCACTTCACTATTCCAGATCTAAATGACACCAACGAAGATTGTTCAATGGCATGCTATAGATGTCTGCTTTCTTATTCAAATCAAAGGGACCATGCAAGGATTAACAGACACAGAATAAAGCACATACTTAATCTTTTGAGGGAAAGCTCTACATTTCCCATAAAAAGAGGACACGATTATGAAACCCACTACAGATGGCTAAGAAAGTTGACAGATTCAAGATCAGAGCTTGAAAGGAGATTTCTTGATACTCTATATAAAACCAAAAGAAGGCTTCCAGATGACGCCCAAAAACCTCTCTCCGATTATCCCTGTATCCCTGATTTTTTCTATGAACCCAATGTCTGTGTATTCTGTGATGGATCTGTTCACGATGAACCATCTCAGAGGAGAAAGGATAAAATGACCAGACAGGAACTGAAGGAAATGGGTTATAGGGTAATTGTAATAAGATATGACAAGGATCTGGAAGATCAGATCCGCTCATATCCAGAGATCTTTGGAAAGGGGAAATGACCCAATGAGCTATCTTAGTGTTGGATCCATTGTGCGATGCAGGGGTCGTGAATGGGTTGTTATCCCATCCGATGAAAGAGATGTAATTATGCTCCGCCCTCTGGCAGGAAGCGACCAGGAGATCTGTGGAATCCACCGCCAGCTTTCAAATCTCGGCCTGGATCGGATTAAGCAAGCTAAATTTCCCCCTCCCACTCCTGATGATATAGGTGATTCTGTGGGATCAAGGTTGCTTTGGAATTCAGCCCGACTCTTGCTAAGGGACGGTGCAGCACCATTTAGATCACTTGGAAGGGTATCTGTAAGACCAAGGCCCTTTCAGTTTGTCCCTCTTTTAATGGCTCTTAGACTTGACCCCATCCGTATGCTCATCGCAGATGATGTGGGAATCGGAAAGACCATAGAGGCACTTCT
>CBFDUE010000164.1:0-3098 GCA_965613025.1 uncultured bacterium | reverse complement strand
GTCTATTGGTGGTATCCAAAACCAAAAGCTTACAAAGCCTTAACTTCTATTTGCGATCAAAAAGGAAGGATCAGGCCTTTTGTTTTGAAAAAATCTTTAGCAAAACTTGGCCTTTATATAGAAAAAGATGGAACTTTAAGAGTGAAAAAACTTAAAGCTGACAAAATTGAAACTAAATTTATTGAAATTAAAGGAAAAAGAAGCGGAGTTACGGTTTATGATAGAAAGACTGGAAAGCCATATTGTATCTATATTAAAAACGGAAAACTTAAGACAAAAAGAGGAAAATGTAAATAATACTTTCAATCTTTTTTCCAAAAGATCCTCCAAATATTTTTATGATTTTCAAAAATACTTACCATTATTCCTTTAGAAGGGGAAATATCAAAACTAATAAACTCTCTTTCCATTATTAATATACCTAAGAGATATGAAAGAAAAAGGCATATAATGATCATTGGAATTGCTATCCATATTGATTTACTTAAATTGTGAAAAATTGAAAAATCAGAATACAATTTTGTAATGAGGCACTTGATTCCCAAAATAGAAGGAACAGAGTAATTTGTTATTGAAAACAGAAAGATCAATATTAATCCGGTTGCTATATAGGGATATATTAATGGAATGGTTATCTTTGTAAGGATCTGCCATCTGTTTAAGATTAACAGTGCAGATTCTTCAAGCTCTGAGTCAATTCTCCTAAGTCCAGACACAATCAGATAGAGAGGAATAGGAAAATAACACAGAGATAGTATAACGCCACAAAAGAGGGGGCCACCAATCGGTGTTTTCACAAACAGATCTATCCAGCTTTTGGCTGTCAGATAGGGTGGAATAATTAGCGGTATAAGGAGAATAACAATAAACACATAGGGGTGTCTAAAGGATCTGCTTCCAAAGATAACTCCTAAGGGAAGAGATATCATTAATGAAAATAAAGAGGAAGTGCTTGCGATAATTAAGCTGTTTTTATAGGGTTCTACAAGACCTATGCTAAGTATTGAAGATGCCTTTAATTTTAACAATTCAATTATTACTACTATTACAGGAGGGAAGACTATAATTAAAAAAAAGGTAAAAGCTGCTATAAATATCGTCCAGCTCTTATATTTTTTCCTTTTCAAATCTAAATTATACTCTCAATTTGAGGAAGAACCGTATCCATCAGGTCTGCCAGATTTTCAAAATCCACCGCCATAACTTTTATATCATCTAATCGAGGAATACCTTTTACCGGTTCTATCTTATGTCTTATGGGAATCTGGCCTGAGCCTGACCTTGAAAGTCTCCACTCTGTCTGTCTGCTAAGTAAAAATTCTATTACTCTCTTTCCATTTTCTGGATGAGGTGCTCCTTTTATAAGAGATACAGTATTTGGTATAAAGAGTGTTCCAATGCCATCCTGGTCTGGCATTATCATCTCAATAGGCATCCCCCTCTGAATTCCAGAATATACATCATCAGTATCTGTTATTCCCCAGCAATATATTCCTTTTGCCACCTTATCCCTTACCACCGAATTTCCATCCACAAAGCTCACCTTATTTTCTTTTGCCAATTTCAAAAAATTAATCAGCCTATCAATCCCCCAAATCTCTGCAAGCGCCGCCATATGAGTTGCAGTGGTGCCAAAGAGAGGATAGGCCATACATACCTTTTTCTTCCACCTTTTATCAATAACTTCCAAAATACTACGTGGCGATCTTGATTTAACGACCTTTTCTTTGTTAATAACTATAACCCTGCATCTTGCAGCAAATCCATACCAATAACGATCAGGATCATCAAACCCTTTTATGATATTTCCTTTAAAATTATATGGTGACAATATGCCTCTCTTTTTTAATCTAATAGTGTTTACTATCTCATTATTCCAGAATACATCACATCTTGGCCTTTTTCTCTCAGCTATCAATCTGTTTACAAGGCCAATCGTCTTAGTTGCTTCTATATCATACACGGCTTTAACTTTTATCCCTGTCTCTTTTTCAAATCCTCTTAAAATAGGCTCACTATATATCTGATCTAAAGATGTGTAAACCACCACCTCTTTCTCTTTGCCAATACCGTCACCAACAAAAATAAAGAAAAGAGAGATTAATAAAAACGATAAACATTTCTTTTCCATAACAACATCCCTATATCTTACAAAAATTTTGCAAAACCTGGATTAATAGGTCAGCCCATAAATTTATATATGCTCATCAATATGGCCAAAAGGGAGCCCATTCCCATAACCACACCCACAGTCCACTTTAAAGTGCTTTGCAGACGTTCATTCATCCTATCAAATCGCTCATTAATATTGTCAAATCGCTCATTCATCTTGTCAAATCGCTCATTCATCTTGTCAAACCGCTCATTCATCTCTGACCGTAGTTGATTTAATTCCTGTCTCTGTCTACTCTGTTCATCTCTGATATGATCAAGGGTATTTTCTATGACATCAAGACGGCTCAGCACTTCCCTGTATTCGTCACGACTGACAGACTTCTCTTTTATGAATGCCTCAAGCCAACTTACAAACTCCTCTGAAATCTCTTTTCCCCATCTATCTTCTAATCGTTTTGGAAAGAGGGCTGTTACAGGCACTGATAATCCCCTGAAAATTATTGAGGTGGTGTTCTTGATCCACTAATTACCTGAATAATACCCACTGCCTCTGCAAGGCCGATTCTGTTATCACCAGAGAAGTCTGCCTCCACATGCACTGGTTCAACAGGCTTAATACCTGCCTGTATCTGCATGGCCATAATCAGGTCTTTAAGGTCAATTTTACCATCATCATTAATATCCAGTTTTCCAACCAGAAGTTCCACAATCTTAAGACAGGCAGATTCCCATGTATTCACTCCTATTGTATTCAGGGTCTTAGTAAGGAATCCTTTTAGACCGCCAAAATCTATTGTGGGAGTATAATCTGAAGGAGTAGTCGCAATGCACTGAAAATATACAGATAAAAGAACCTCTGACTCGGTGGGAATTGTAACGCCTTCTACATCTCCAACCCTACTGATTCCAATAGTAACCCTACCTTCCTGATTATTTACAAGTGCTCCAAGGAGGAAAACATCTTTACCATCTCTATTTAATAT
>CBFDUE010000163.1:0-3135 GCA_965613025.1 uncultured bacterium | reverse complement strand
ATTTTTAGAAGGCTAATTGAGAAAACCCTTCACAAAGAACAGGAAAAAGAAGGCAATAAAACTCTTTTTAAAGGCCTATACTCTTTGCCCAGACGACCCACGCATTAACTACAACTTAGGACTTGCTTACTATAGATATGGAAACTTAATAGAGGCAGAAAAGCACCTTTTTAAGGCAGTTAGCAAGGCCAAAGTAAATGGAAAATGGCTTAACCTCCTTGCATGGGTCATACTGGAAAAAGGTGGATCAGAAAAAGAAGCGTTAAGATATGCAAAAGAAGCGGTGAAACTTCTGCCAGATTCCCCATCAACAATCCATACCCTCATAAGGGCATATATAGAGAACAGGATGCTATTAAAGGCATTAAATAGTGCACACAAAGCAAAGAAAAGATGGCCTAAAAATAGGGCCATTGCTCGAATATATAACAAGGCAGTTGATGCATACACAGCATACTATCTAAGGCTTGCAAAGGAAGGAAAGAAAGAAATTGCAATAAAGGCACTTGAAAAGATTCGCTTTGACCCCTATGTGATAAATGCCTACTGCTGGCTGCTCTATAAGACAGGTCATATAGAAGAGGCACTCCAAAATGCCAGAGATGGTAAAAAGAGTTTTCCTAACTCTACCGCACTCAATAAGACATTTGACCAGATAATGGATCGCTATATACACACCTGCTACAACCTATTCAAACAAGGGAAAAGGGTGGAGGCCATAACCCGTATTGACAATATGAAAAAGAAATATCCAGATCATAAGGCACTTCAGGTGGCCTATGACAGGATGTTTAAGGCAGTGCTTGAAGAGGCAGAGACCATAGAAATTCCAAAACCAATTAAAATAGTCAGAAGGCAAGAGGAACTAAACAGAGAAAGCTCTAAGCTAATTGAAGAGTTGCAGGGAGGTATAGCACAAAGTGGCTCTGTAACGCTTCTATCTGATGTGGATAGAAACATTCCCAGAGGCACTCTTAAAAGACCCTATGGAATTGCAGTTATTATAGGAAACAGGAGATACTCAAAATATGGAAACGGTATTCCTGATGTAAAATATGCAGAAAGGGATGCTGCATATTTGAAAAGGTATGTAACAAGTGTGCTTGGATATGATGAAGCCAATATCATCTATGAAACCAATCTCACTCAGGGTGGTTTTACAAAGATATTTGGCACAAAGGAAAACCCTAAGGGAAAGCTATACAACTGGGTAAGACCAGGCCAATCAGAGGTGTTCATATACTATGTGGGGCATGGTGCACCTGACCCAAAAGGAAAAGGGGCATTTCTTATGCCAGTAGATGCAGATCCAGACTATATTTCAACCAATGGATACTCACTTGATACATTCTACAAAAACCTATCCCTTCTTCCAGCAAAGAGGATCACAGTGGTTATAGATTCCTGCTTTTCAGGCAATTCAGAAGCAGGCACACTTATAAAAAACATAAGCCCTGCGATTTTAATGACCACAACTCCCATAAAGCCCCTTCCCAAAGGCACAGTATTTTTAAGTGCTGAAAAGGATCAGGTAAGCCACTGGTATCCTGAGATGTCCCACAGTCTGTTTACATATTTCTTCATGAAGGGGCTAAGAGGGGAGGCAGATAAAAACCGTGATAAGACAATCACAGTGGGGGAGCTTGCTCTATATCTAAGGGAAAATGTGCCTTATCTTGCAAGGAGGCTTACAGGGAGGGATCAGAATCCCATAATAAAGGGAGAAATGGATCAGGTTATAGCAAGGCTTAGGTAGGAGCTCAGGCTTTGATAGAGATACAGAAGCTATCCATACCTATATTGATATTTACTTTGTGTCTTATCTCAGGCAAAGCAGAGGCAGGAAGGCTCATAAAAGGTGTTATGGGTGAGGGAACTTCAGCAATCGTGGGTATCACCCCTGAACAGGGAAGACACATTGCGATTCAGAGGGCAAGGGCAGATGCAATAGAGAAGGCATGTGGAATATACCTGCTTGGTTCAACCTTAGTTAGGAATGGAAGGCTTGTAGGGGAGTTTCTAAAAAGCTTTACAAGGGGCTTTATCATAAAAGAGAACATAGAGTGGCAACCCCTTGATGAGCTGAGACCATCAGAAAATGAACCGCCCATACCCTTATACAGGGTAAGGATTAGAGCAGATATAATGATCCCTGATAAACCTACAACCCCAAGCCTCTATCTATCAGCAAGGCTAAACAAAGAAAGCTTTCTTTCAGGAGATCATGCCAAGCTATTTATCAGCACAACAAGGTCTTCCCGTATAGCCATATTCAACATAAGGGCAGATGATAGGATTGTAATGCTCTATCCATCAATAAAGCAAGATCCTTACACAGAGCCAGACAGGGAGTTTATCTTTCCCCCAAAAGGCTCAGGCATAATCCTTGAAATACACACCTTTAAAGGCCACAAAAGGGATTGCGAGGCATTTATGATTGTTGCAGTTAATGCATCTGCCTTAAAAGAGTTTCACTTTATTGACTTCTTTAAGCCCAATACTCCATATACTGTACCAGAATTTTTCAGCAGATACTCTAAAATAGCAGAATATGCAGTAGAGACAATATTGCCATATGAAGTAATAAATCCGGGCCCCTGAAAAGACGAGGTCAAAAAGATGAAGAAAAGATTACCAATAGCCCTTTGTTGCATAATAACACTGATTACCATGCTTTTCTTTTATCTTTACCCTGCTATTCCATATCTACCCGATGACCTTGACTTTGAGCCAATGGATGAAGAGGAATACACAGCACCATCAGGCAGGTATTATACTATCCCATCCATAAACTACAAGATGGTCTATATACCACCAGGGGAGTTCATGATGGGAAGCCCAGAAAGTGAAAGAGACAGGGATGATGATGAGAAGCTCCACAGGGTAAGGATAACAAGAGGGTTTTACATGGGGGTTACAGAGGTAACCCAGGCACAGTGGAAGAAGATAATGGACAGTAACCCATCTTATTTTGAAGCCTGTGATGACTGCCCCGTGGAGAATGTCTCATGGTGGGATGTTCAAAAATTCATCCAAAGGCTAAATGAAATTGAAGGCACTAATAACTGTCTCTTATACACATCTGACGCTGCCGACGAAGGCTTAGGTGTAGATCTCGGTGGTCGCCGTATCATT
>CBFDUE010000162.1:0-3210 GCA_965613025.1 uncultured bacterium | reverse complement strand
TATTTCCTGAGCACAAAGAGGGGTTCATGGTCGCCCATTATGCCACCTTCGTTCCACTCCACCTTTATCCAAGGAGGATTTCCAAGCACAAGGTCAAATCCACCATGATCTTTGAATATATCAGCAAACTCAAGCTCCCAGTGTAAAAAGCGGTATTTTTCAGAAACCTCTCTTACAAGCCTAAGCCTTGGATATTCTTCACATAGCCTTTCTACATTTACAAGACCGTATTCATTAATAAGCTCTAAGGATAGCTGTTTTGGGCTGGATTCAGAAAACATATTGAGCTGTTCAGGGGGCTTTACTGTTTCAAAAAGGTTTCCTTCAAGGATTAGGGAAAGTTCAAGCAGAAATTCTTCCCTTGTAGGAAGAAGATCTCCCTTAAGTATAGGCCAAAACCATAGCGAACACCAATAGTCCATTGCCAGCTTTAGCCTCTGGTATGGGCTTGAATAACCAAGGCCCTTTGAAAGTATCTCCTTTTCATAGATTCGGTCTTTTTCTTCTGTGGTGGTAGGGGAATTTTTGTGTTTTAAAGTGGGCTTTCCAAATATCTCAATTGGATCAGTGGTTCTGCTCCTTACAGATCGCTGGATCTTTATATGTGCTTCCCAGAGTCTATCAATTGCATCTGAAAGCCTTTCAAGAAGTTCTATCTCATTATCGCTAAAGGGTTTGGTAAATTCTTTACGCCAGTTGTTTATTACTTTTATTTCAGATTCTGCAAGCCCTTTTACTACTCTGTCCTCATATTTTGCCATTCCTTTATCTGGCAAAAGGAAGTGATAGACACTGTGTTTTGGTCTTTTTTCACCAAGGGGAATTCTTTTAGGTGCATTATCATCTAAGTAGGCAGGATTGGATCCTCTTTGATTTTTAAGAAGATCTGAGCTAAATACCTGCCTTCTTGCACCAATCAGGGAGTTTCCACACACAAGTTGCATTCCAAACCATGGGACATATGCGCCTTTGTAGATGGTATTTAGCCATAAAGACACCTCTCCCAACTCAACCGCAACAGGGTTTAGATCCACACCAAATACATTGTTATCAGCAATAAACATCTTTACCTTCTGCTTTTCCTGGGTGTATTCATCGTGGGAAATTGTTTTACCAAGCTCCTTTTGTTTTAAGCTAAGGTATGCCTCTGCAAGCTGATCTATTGCCTCATTTAAAAATGCTGCACTTCCCATTGCAGGCTCACAGATCTTGAGCTTTAGGATGTCATCTGCTTTTTTTCCCTTTAGAAGCTCTTTTAGTGCATACTTTACAAGGCAATGGGTTAGGGACTGAGGTGTATAATAAGAAGCTGAGTTTTCTCTATTTCTTCCTGCAAGCCTGTATATAAAAGTGCCTTTTGGGTATTTCTTTAAGGTGCCATCATCATTGTAAACCCTTTCTTCTTCATCATACTTTTCAAGATCCTTTGCGGAGACAAAGTATGCGGTTTTAAGTTCATCAAGGCTTTCACCTTTCTTTTTTACTTCGTAGAGATCTGTTTCTGCAAAAAACCCCTGATATGAAAGTAGTGCCTCATATACTGCACCAAGCTGATTAATACCAAGTTGAGCATAGGAGACCCTTCCTCTTCGCTCCCTTCTATTTCTGGGACGAGACAGAGACATAAGCTCTATTACCTTTTGTAGCACCTTATTTCTAAACTTTACCTTACTGAGAATAGGGGTTCTTTTTGGATCAAAGAGGTGGCTTTTGAGAGGATGGATGTTAAAGGTATGGTGCTGAGGGTCTCCAATAAGATCCTGTTGAGCGGGATTATGGCCATTGTATATGAGATTGAAGAGTAGCTGGATGGATTCATGGATGTAGTAGCCGTTTTTGGACTCTTCGGTAGTGAGTTTTACCAGCTCAAGGTCTCTTAAGGATTCAAGGCTATATCCCTTTCTGTATGCATCAGACTTCATGGGAGCATATCCCAGTTCAGGCCGTGCTTCAATGTAAAATAGGAAAAGCAGGCGATACATATAGCGTAGGCATTCAATGGTAAGCTGTTTGGCAAGATCCCTTTCATATACCTTTTCATGGAGCCTTTCTTTTAAATACCAGATCGCTTCATTTCCTAAAAGTTCAATGTTCTCCCTTAAGGAGTATTTCAGATCCTCTGATACTGAATATGCGTGCCTGTGGGAGTTTTCATCTAAGGTATCAAGAAGGCAGATACCTTGATCTTGGCAGATGCTCTCTCTGTGTAGTAGGGCCGACATTGCACGAAGTGTGCTGATTTCACGCCGAGAAAATATCTCATTTAAAAGGAATCTCAGGGATCTTTTTTCATTCCACTTGGTCCTATCAAGCAAAAGGATCTGTGAATAACTTGTCAGCAATATCCAGCGAGGAGGCTCTGTCTGTGAAAAGACTCTTCGGGTTATGATTCTTTCAAAAGGGTCATTCAAAAGATCCCTTTCAGGTAATTCCATTCCATTAAATTGGCATTCAAGGGGAGTGAGATCAAGTGGATCTGTCTCTTCTCCTGATGGGTCAAGTGCCTCTATTATCCAGAGATCTGGAGCACCATTGGATCTTAAAACCTTTCCAATCAAAGGTATAAAGGACTCATCTTCAAGTTGTTCTAAGGATGGTTCAAAATGATAACCAAGGCTGGACAAGAGTTTTTCAAAGAACTCCCTCTGTATTATTAACCTGTTTTGGAGTTGACTTTCTCTTTCAAGCTCATGCCTCATTCTTAGGTAATCACGGGAAAGGGCTTTTAGCTGTTCATAGGGTGGGATGATGCCTTCTTTGCGTTTTTTTAACTTCCACTTTTCAAATATTCCTTTTAGGTCCTCTTCCAGGATAGTGGCAAGATAGTGTTGGGTATAAAATTCGTTATTATTTATAATTCCTGTAAGGTCAATTGCCATCCCAAACCCTTCTTTTAATTATAAACCTTTTAAGACAGCTATGACCTTTATGTATGGATATTCTTCTGTTGTCATGGTATCTTCAACCCATTCAAGGTATTCATCAAAGATCCGATCAATCTCCCTTAGCCCCTTTTCCTTTTTTGCCTTAAGAAGAGCCTCTGGCTGATTGCTATTGCTAAATCTAAATTCAAGTTGTTTATATTGTTTCTCTTTTAATCTTTCAAGTGCAAGGTATTGTTCATTTAATTTTTCATTTATCCCTGTCTCTTATACACATCTCCGAGCCCACGAGACTAGGCATGATCTCGTATGCCGTCTTCTGCTTGAA
>CBFDUE010000161.1:0-3220 GCA_965613025.1 uncultured bacterium | reverse complement strand
CCACCAAAAGAGCTCCCTTTTCCTGGTAAGGGGTATAAAATTTCCTTCCCTTATTATTCCTGTTACTTTGCCAAGGACATCTTGCCCTCTTATTAGCTCCTTTTTCAGTCCAAATCCATCACCTCTTACATAGAGATACTCACCTTTGAAATTGGCTATAACCCTGTGCACCACGGTATTTTGCTTATAAGATCTAAATACTACAAGATTCCCCCTCTTCAATCTATTGGGTGGGATCTCAGTTACAATAAGTAGATCCTCTGATCTCAAAAATGGATACATACTATTTCCATGCACTCTAAAGGATCTCATCAATAATCCCTTTCAATGAGGAAAAATCTATGTCTGCATTAACCATCTCGCCCAAGAAGACTGTGGAAACCTTTTAATCCACTCATCTGCCTTTCCAAACTGAAAGTAGCACCAGGTGCAAAGGGAGAGGGGGGCCTTCCTTATCTTCTCTTTATACCTGAATCTCCATTCCAAGATATCTGAAAGCATAGATATGTGTATTGGAATGAGCTCTCTTAAAGGTTGATCCTTAATATTTCCTATACACTCCTTTCCTTTATATGGGGTTGGGTATCTGCCCACATCATTTAAATTATTACAGATAAGATAGTTGCCCCACTCATCTACCCCGAACTTATAAAATGCATTACAGGAAAATAGATCATTTGAGGGATTAAAACCCTCTATTTTTAGAGCAGGAAATATGGGAATCCAATTAACCAGCCTTAAAAAGATATTATACACCTCTTGAGGTTCAGGGAATATCCCCTTTTCTAATCCTTTTTTGGTGGGCTCAGGAAAGATAAAAGACTGAAATGCGGCCCCAAGCCCGGAAGTAAACATGATTATATTTTTTAAATCTTTTTTGTTAATATTTGTAACAGCTGTCTTTATATAAAAAGGTATCCCCAAAAGCTTGCAGAGGCCTATTGCCTCAATTATCCTCTCATAGCTTCCACTTACTCGATTTTTGTCATGTATCTCTTCCCTGTGACTGTCTAAGCTAAACCCCACTAATTGAATCCTTTTTCTTATCAAAGGGCTCTTAATTAACGGAAATATCTTCTCTTTAAACAGATAGCCATTGGTAAGAATCTCAAAGTCCATCCTTTCTCTTACTAAGATATGAAAGATCTCATCAAGCTCAGGATGAAGGCTTAGCTCTCCTGAAGCTGTAATACCACAATAGTTAAAACCCAGATCTTTTAACTCTCTTATAAGCTGGGAAAAGAGCTCCTTTTCCATTGCCCTCTTTGGAGCCTCCCTATTTACTAAGCAATGGGAGCAAGAGAAATTGCAGAAATTAACCAGATCAATTGTGGGTGCTTTCATATCTGTCTAACCAATCGAGTTTCCCAAATAACCTAAAGCATTCTACACAATTACTTCCATATCTGCTTTCATTCTGATTACTTAATATCTTTTTAATAAACCAGGAAAATAACCTATAATGTCTTAAGATACCCTCTTCCAGACCTATCTCTCTAATATTCCCTAAATACTCCTTTCCAAAGCTATCCGGTCTATCCCCTGCTGTGGGATGTGATAGATTACAGCAGAATATCAGATTACCCAGATGATCAATGGAAAGACCATAGGCAGGATTACAGAAAGGCACCTTAAATTCTGGATCTGCATAGCCTTCAATATCAATCTGAATTGAAAAGGAGGGCTTTATCTGTGCCTTTATAAATTCAATAATATCTTCATATTCCTCCTTACTTGGAAGCAGTCCCTCAGCTAATAGCTTAGGTGTGGGGGTAAGAATTACAAAACCGAGTTGTTCTACCCCCAGCTCTGAACACAAGATGGCAGTATCTGCAAGGGTTTTCATATTTTCTCTATATATAATGCTCTTTATAGAAACTGGGATTTCATCTTTAATACATAACTTGATGGATTCAATAACCCTCTTAAAGCTCCCCTTACCCCTAATCCTGTCGTGGAAATAAGCGTCTGGGCCATCAAGACTGAAACATACTCCTGTTAGATACTCATATACCCTATCATTAATAAGCGGATAGATCTTTTCTTTGAAAAGATATCCATTTGATACCAGACTGAAAAAGATCCCATATCTTAGATGCATCTCAAAGATCTTTCTTAATTCAGGGTGAAGTGCAGGTTCTCCTCCTGTAAGAGAGGTCTCTAAGATCCCCAAGGAATTCATCTCTTTTAATAAGGTGTCTAATATATCCAGATCCAAGTGAGCTCTTTCACTTAATTTATCTCTTAAGCAGTGGATACAGTTGAGATTGCAGTGATTGGTTATATCTATCGCCACGGATCTTAGCATCTAAGCCTTTTTGGAATGTAATCTCTTGAGTCTTCTCTTACTCTGAAATGGCTGAGGGGGAACAGGGACAGGGCCAGGAGCTGAAAGAGGAGAGACAGTAGGGGAATACAGGGTTGCAGGCTTTATACTGGTAACAGACCTCTGTGAATGGGTAGTAGGTCTAACCCTGGTAGCAGTGGGTCTGGTAGTGGGACTTAGAGTGGGTGTAACAGGTCGGGTGGTAGCAGTGGGTCTGGTAGTGGGTCGAACAGTGGGTGCAACAGGACGGGTCGGTGCCGTAGTTGGTGCAGTAGGTCTCACAGTAGTGACAGGGCGAGTTAACTTTACGGCTTCAATAATCCTTTGCTGTAGCCTGTATGAGGTGCTTGTTATCCTTTCTTGTGCCCTATAACTGGTCTGAGAGACATTACTTAATACCTGCTGGGTAATATAACTGGTTTTAGACTCTACAGGTGCAAGGTAATAAGAGGTTGCTGTAACCCACGCATATACAGTAAGTATGGGCATCTCCTCACTTATCTCTGGCCTTATATATCTCCTCTTTTTTTTACCTTCCCCTTTTTTCATCATAATCTCTTATAATATAGTGCTGATTCTGTGTCAAAATATTTCCTTAAATATCACAAAATTGTTGCTATTATCCAGTCTTTGATATAATTATACTTAATTATTAAGGGTATTTTTTCATACTCAAAAAATTTGAAAGTAAAAAAGTAATATTTAGAGAATAATAAGTATTTTTAATAAGTTATAAAGATAGATTCAATATCATAAAGGGGCGGAGCACTGCCCTTTTTTCTGAGAGCTTTGAATTTTTCAAAGCTCTCAGAAAGAGGCTGTAAATGGAATCTGTCATTGCGAGGGTCTTAAAAGACCCGAAGCAATCTATAAAAGGTATGAGATTGCTTCGCT
>CBFDUE010000160.1:0-3222 GCA_965613025.1 uncultured bacterium | reverse complement strand
AGTGCTTACCGCAATGTCAACTGGAAACATTGGTCTAACAATCGGAAAAGTGGAGGAAAACCCTTTTATTAAGAGGCTTGAAGAGGGAAAAACACTGATAGGGATTGTATTCAGCGATTCTATGGTCTTCAGAAAGGCAGCAGACATAATGGGTAGAACAATGCTCAGCATGATTCAGAGCTATATAGGCAGAAGGTATCTGTATAAAAAATTTGATCCACCCTTAACCCTCTATCTGGATGAGGCATCAGCTCTGCTCTACAGGGGAATTGAAGATCTATTTAAGATGGGAAGGGCAGCGGGAATCCGAATACACGCATTCACCCAATCAATTGCCGATCTTGAAGCCGAGCTGGGCGAAGATACCGCAAAGGTCATTCTGGATAATACAAACACCAAGATCTACATGAGGATAAACAATGTGGATACCGCAAGGTATATATCAAGAACCATAGGAACGAGAAAGAGACAGCAACCGATACTTTCCCTGGGAGGTGGAATCACCATAAGGGAGATAGAGGAGGAGATAATAAAGGAGCACCAGCCGTTAAATTTTAAAAAGAGGGAAATGATAGTAACCACATACAAGGGGATATTCCACTGCCGAACACCTGATATTGAACCACCCTATGTTGAGGTTACCTTTGATCATCTCCTGAAGGAAGGAATTAAAAGTGAGCAATAAGATAATACTCTTTTCGGTTGGAATATACGGAATCTTTTTTGCAGGTTCTCTTCTGTATTCACTGCTGAAAAAAGAAAGGAAAAAGAGTGCTGTTAAAAAAGGACTTGAAGGGCTTTCCCTGAAGTTTGAAAAAGCGGTATCTGAGATAAGAAATGAAATCAAACTGAAAACACAGAGCATAGAGGAAGTTAAGGATAACAGGGAAAGAGGATGGTCTGATGAGACAAGGACTTTTTATGAAAAACATATATTTCCCGAAAAGGATTTACTTGAGCGAGGGGGATATTTTGACCCTGTATTGAGAATCCTTGACCTTCTGGATAAAGAAGGTGGATGCCCCAGCGTGGTAAGTATCCATGAAGACGAAACCCAGAAGCCTTTTAAAAGCAGGTATCAGCAACTTAAAGAAATCACCTTGAGGACTCACAGCTTCAATGTGGCAGAGAAGATAAAGGAGCTTTTGAGCAGGGAAAGCGGTGGTAAAACCCTTCTTGGAAGGGCACTTCTTGAGGCTCTCTCCCACGATATAGGAAAGATTCCCAGATATTTTAAGGATGGTAGATACCTGAAGGGGGATCATCCCTTTATTTCGGCAGAGCTTTTAAAGGAGATCCTTCCTTCGGATCTTCACGAAAGAAAGAGGATAATAAATGCTGTTAGAGACCATCATCAAAAAAACACAAAAGATGACGATACCAGATTGCTTAGAGAGGTGGATTTTATGGCACGGTCAGAGGAAGGGGGAAGTCCTGATAGAGAGGAAGGGGTTGTGGAAAGGGATAAACCGCTCAATGAGCTTGCAAATGTTGATCTTGGCTGGCTGGATTTAAAGGAATTTCTCGGAAAACTTGAGGAAAAGATAAATATCCTTAAGCCCGATAACACCTTTGAGGCCTTCACCACTGAAGATGGGGTTGTCTTCTTTTACATGGGTTCTGTATCCGACACGGTCTATTTTCTTGCAGAAAAGAAAGGGATAAGCCTTAAGGGTGTGGGGAGAAGGGAGATTGAGATGGAGATAAGAAAACTCCTCAAAGATTATATTCCTGATTACATTGGCAAGGACTATCCGGGCGCAAAATTTGAGGTGAGGGATAAAAACGGTCAGGAGCTTTTTCAGGGGTACTACATGCCTTTATTTATAAACGCCTTCCAGAAATCCCTATCCTACTATGAGGAAAGAAAAACAGGGATTCTGAGAAGGGTAAAAACCGCCTATCCCCTGGTGGGCATGGCACGCTGATCGGTTTACCAACTTCCTATATATATAAGAGTAAGAGAAAAAATTTTTCGCAGGAGGTAATCCAATGGGTAACAAAAAGGTCATTGTTGGTATCCGCCTTCCAGGTGGAATAAGGGATGATTACAGAAGGATTGTGGAGGAAAGGAATATAACAATAACCGAGCTTTCTCTTGGGTTGTTAAAGGAGATGCTTGAAAAATTCAAAAAGGGGGAATTGAAAAATAACAGGCAGATCCCTCTGGAGTGGATGAGAAGGCTGTTTCAATTCCTCTTAGGTAGGCTTAAAACCCCTTAGCAAGCGATCTTCAAATTTGCGTCTAAGGGCAACTGCAAGATCCTCTTTTACAGGTCTTGTAAAGGTAACCGCTTCAACTCTGTATGTGCCAAACGCCTCCTGTGCCTCCTCTGCCAGTTGCATCCCAAGACCTGTTGAGTCAATACATGCTCTTCGCACATAGGAAAGATATTGGAAAAGCACATCTCTTTGCACTCTGAAGGGCGACTTTTCTGAAACATGAACCACTCTTGTCCAGTGGACATCTCCAACAAGCTCATTTATCCAGATAACTGATAGATCCCTTTTTCTTCCAATATCCATCCCAAGATAATATTCTTTTCCTTTTTCAAGCTCTAAAGACTCGGTGGCAGACTCACTTTCACACTCACCGATCATCTCGTATGTAATATATGCGGTAGTTTCATCCAGGAATCTGCATTCATACTCCTGTGCCCATGCATCTGGATCACTGACGCCCGCTCTGAGCCGGTCAATATCCACATCAAGACCCTCTTCTTTTGCCTCATATATGGTGGTCTGATGCCTTGAAAACTCTCCATTATGTGCCCAGAGATCATAGAACATGTTTTGCTTTCCTTGCGGTGTGGAAGTGATCCTGATCTTGTATCCCCTGGTTACCGTGGGATATAGGGCTCGCCAGATTGCCCTACTATCCCTGTGAAAAGCAAACTCATCCAAGAACACATGCCCGCTGAATCCCCTTGAAGTGTCAGGGTTTGCAGGAAGGGAGATTATCCTGCTTCTGTTTGGAAGCATGACCTCTGTCTGTGTCTCCCTCTCTGCTCGCACCAAATCGTCTGTCATGGCTTGCAGGACCCGAAGGTGTGAGTAAACCTTTTGCATCACCTCACGGCTCTGTCTTTCAGATGCCGAAAGAATCAAAATATTGCACCTTTCTTGCAGAGCCATTAAAACAGCCTCAAATGAAAGCGCAAAGCTCTTCCCTATCTGCCTTGCTGCAAGCCAGATCTTAAGCGGACTCTGATCCTCCACCCA
>CBFDUE010000159.1:0-3338 GCA_965613025.1 uncultured bacterium | reverse complement strand
TATATATGTATCAGATACACCACTTAGCACCTATACATGGAATATATCAGATGGAACCCAAAAGAGTGGAATATCTTTTTCTCATACATTTTCAGATGCTGGAACATATACTGTCACATTTAGTGTAAGTGGTGATGGTTTAGAAGATACTGTAACCCAAATACTACATTTTGAACCCATTGGGGCAGGCAGATCAAAGGTATGGGTTGTTAAGAGAAGTAACGATAAAGTAGCCCTTTTAAGGGCTGATGATCTAAGCCAGATAAAGGAAATTATCGGATTTAATGATCCTTATAATATAGATGTTTCAGGAGATGGATCGGTTATCTGGGTTTCGGACTATTATGGGAATAAGGTCTATAAGATCCTGGGCGATGTCCCTGATGGATATGATGTATCGCAAAAAGATTCAAAAGATACTGAATATGGTATTGAGAGACCTACCAGATTGACATTGGATTCTAATGGAAACTGTTGGGTAATAGAGTCTTCCACACAGAAGATTAAAAGGATAGGGGGTTCAGGTATAGATCATACCATATCTGGGATTAAGAGCCCAAAGGATCTGGCCTTAGACTCTGATGGTAATCTTTGGATTATAAGTGATTGCTATGGTAGTGATTATATTTACAGGTTTGATATTTCTAAGCTCGGGTCTGATTTTACAGTTCCATCTGATCCATCACCACCCACGGTAACATTTATTCCTCTGCCTGATCCTGTAAGAATTAATATTTTAGGAGATACGGTCTGGGTAATTAATTCAGGGGATCTTATATTCAAAATAGGATATTCTGACCAGAGTCAGAAGATAGAGATAGAAGATCAGATCTATGTGGTAAATATCTTAAGAAATATAGGATTGGATACATTGGATGGGAGTTTTTGGGTATATGGCAGAGATGATGGAGTGGTTGCCCATTATTCCTCTGAAGGGATATTTATTTCACAGGTGGGTGGTTTTTCAAAGAGCGATGAAATTGAACTTGAAGTGGATCCTCTAACGGGTGAGTGTTTAGTTGCAGATAGATATAAAGATCTATTGACCAAACTTTCACCCAAGGGATCTATACTTAAACAGATAGGTGGAGAAGATTTTTCAGATGTGGCAATTGTAAGCGGTCTAAATGATCCATACAACGGCTCTGCTCCAGATGTAAATGTTTTGGTAAGCAGTTTTCAGTTAGAGAAGGCTCAGAGTGCCACCTTTAACTATTCTGCTACTGCTAAGGATGGAAGAGAGGTGGTTCTATATGAATGGGATTTTGAAGGAGATGGTGTATTTGATTATCAATCAACCCAGGCTGGAAGCGTATCTCATAGGTATTTAGAAAGTGGTATATATGCTCCCATATTAAGAGTAACTGATAGCCAGGGTGCAGTGAGCTACAGGCGACTTTCTGAAGTAAAGGTAGGTAATGCATATGTTAATATCCATATAAGTCCAGAACAGGTTAAATTGACAAGTGGTGACTATGCCTATGTTAATTTTGAGGCTGAGGGATTCAGTCCAAATGGAAATATACGGGGTTATGGATGGGATCTGGATGGAGACGGAATTTATGAAACAGGAGGAAAGCGTTTTCAAAAGAGATATTATGTAACCTCACAGGCCGGAGTATATAATGTAAGGGTTAAGATGGTATATGATGGTGGGGTAGTGTATGATTCAAAGATCTTTAAGGTATATCCAAAGATAGAAGTAACTCCAAATACGGGAGTTCCTCCACTTACCGTTCAATTAAAGGGCAGTCCAGGTGAAGGTGATAAGTGGTATCAATGGGACTATGACGGTGATGGAATCTTTGATTGGTCATCTAATGATAAGACAGAGACATTTTTTACCTACAATGTTGCTGGAACCTATACTCCCACATTCAGGGTCTTAAATCCGGATGGACAATTTGTGGAGTCCTCTTCATCTATCATAGTAAATAATCCGCCAACAGCCGTTATCTCTTACACTCCCACAAAGGGTAATGCTCCCTTAAAGGTTAGCTTTGATGGTAGCAAATCCAGTGATTCAGATGGCCATACCCTCACATACAGATGGGATCTTGGTGGAGGAAATACCGCAGAAGGTAAGAACATTGAATATACCTTTACAGATCCTGGAATATATAATGTGAAACTGACTGTGACGGATCAATTGGGAGGAACTTCTGAAGATACCGCTCAAGTTATTGTAAAGGAGGCAGGTACTCCTACTGCTGTTGCAAGTGCAGATCCTCTTTCTGGCACTGCACCTCTAACTGTTCAATTTGACGCAAGTGGATCGTCTGATGATGTGACAATAACAAAATATGAATGGATTTTCGGTGATACATATAAATTAAATGAGCAGGGATATCCTACTCACCAATTATTTATTGGAAAATGGCCTTCAAGTGGGTGTAGTGATGTAGAAAATATACCTACTGGCATACTTCAATCAGAGCCGAATCCAGATGATCAATTTAATGGTAGAAGATGGTTTGTTGCAGAGGATGATGATGGTAATTTTGACTGGTATGCTATTTTTAATGGTGGGTCCAATGTATATGCCTTCTCTCATATTTATGTATTTTCGGATAAAGATCAGACCGTGAAAATTAAGATGGGTGCTGATGATGCGGCTACATTTTGGTTAAAGGCTGCTGGAGAGGATAGCTATACTCAGGTGTTTTCCAAGACTAATTGTGAAGGCGTTATCATAGATAGATACAGTTTTGATCTTAATTTAAAACGGGGCTGGAATGGATTGCTTGTTAAAGTAGCTCAAGGAGGTGGAGGATGGGGTCTTGCATACAGGTTTACTGATCAGAGCGGTAATCCTTTAAGACTGTATTACACACTTAATAAAATTACTGGAACGGATCTTAAGTTAATATCTAATGAGGTTAAACCTAATTTTAAATTTGAAAGAGCCGGCAAATACAATGTAAGGCTTTTAGTTAGTGATAATGAAGGGAAACAGGATGAGGCAAGATTGAATATACAGGTTCTTCCACCTTATCAGATACAGGTTTATGCAGAGGCAGCTCCAAGTATAGGTTCAAAACCCCTCAGTGTAGAATTCAGAGGGAAAGGTGTTGTCCCTGAAGGTAGATCCATATCCAAGTATGAGTGGGATGTAGATGGTGATGGAATATTTGATTTTGTATATGATTTTTCCAAAGACCAACCCTTAGGTGGAGATACATATATTGTTTCTCATACATTCACTGATCCGGGCACATATACGGCTATATTTAAAGTAACAGATTCAAACGGGAACACTGCGGAAAAAGGTGTTAAAGTGCAGGTAGGATATCCACCACAGCCCATTCCCGTTGCCTACCCAACAGAAGGATATGCAC
>CBFDUE010000158.1:0-3456 GCA_965613025.1 uncultured bacterium | reverse complement strand
CATGATCTTGAATATTTCTCTCTTATCATTAAAGATGCTTTCTCAAACACCAACTAATTTGGAGATGAACCAAAAATAAAAACTTGGGTGGAAGAAAAATGAAACGGGGGAAGAGATCCATTTTAATAGGTATTTTTATTCTTATCTTCTCCGTATCGATTGTATACTCAGTTACAGAGGCAGAATCCAAAGAAAAGCTCATAATTTTTCATGCAGGAAGCCTTACAATTCCGTTTTCAAAGATGGAAAAGGAGTTTGAAAAGATGCATCCTCAAGTTGATATCCTAAGAGAGCCTGCAGGAAGCAGAAGGTGTGCCAGAAAGATCACTGATCTAAAGAGGCCCTGTGATATCATGGCATCTGCTGATTACACTGTTATTGATCAGTTACTTATCCCTGAGTATGCCAACTGGAACGTAAGATTTGCCACTAACAGACTGGTTCTCTGTTACACTAAAAAGAGCAGGTATTCTGATGAGATTAATTCAAAAAACTGGTTTAAGATTCTGATGAGAAGGGATGTGGTGTGGGGGCATTCTGATCCAGATGCTGATCCTTGTGGTTATAGAACTTTGATACTTCTTAAACTTGCAGAGATATACTACAAAGTACCAGGACTTTACAAAAGGCTTATCAGTAATAGGCCAAAAGAGAACATCAGGCCTAAGTCAGTGGAATTAATAGCACTTCTTCAGACTGGAAATATGGACTATGCATGGGAATACAGGTCTGTTGCTGTTCAGCATGGCCTCAAATTTATTGAACTACCTGATCAGATAAATCTCGGGAACTACCGATTTGATGATTT
This sequence comes from uncultured bacterium, assembly GCA_965613025.1. Taxonomy (GTDB): domain Bacteria; phylum Desulfobacterota; class DSM-4660; order Desulfatiglandales; family JALVMZ01; genus CAYTXJ01. The sequence continues at coordinate 2,648 of CBFDUE010000158.1, read as the reverse complement.
TTATTCAAAGGCAGTTGTTGAAATTTCTGGGAAAAGGCCCGGACAGGTAATAAAAAAGAGGGGAAAGTCATGCACATACGGAATAACCATCTTAAAGGATGCTCCAAACAGAGATGATGCAATCAGCTTTTTGAGATATCTTCTGGCCCCCCAAGGAGGCCTGAAGATCCTGGATGAGCTGGGTCAGCCCCCCTTTGTGCCTGCAAGGGTGCCCACCTTAAAGATGAAGAAACTACTACCTCTTCCCCTAAGGAGGCTTGTGGAGGTAAAGGATTGATGAGAATGGAAAAGAGCCTCTTTTTTGGGTTTACCAGCACGAGTGGTCTTCTTGTTCTATTATTTATTTTGCTTCCACTAACTCAGATGATCGCATCCCCTTCCTTAGAAGGGCTTAAATCAGCACTAAGAGATATGGCTGTTATAAGATCTATCTGGTTAAGTATTTATGCTTCAATTTTGGCTTCCATAATCTCTTTCTTAATCGGAACTCCCTTTGCCTATCTGCTTGCAAGAAGCTCTTTTGGGGGAAAGAGGTTCGTGGAAAGCATCATAGATCTTCCCATAGTGATTCCTCATCCTATAGTAGGTATTGCCATATTGAGCGTGGTAGGAAAGGGGCATTGGCTGGGAAAGATACTGAATGAGGCAGGCATCCGGGTGATGGGGAGTGTGACAGGGATAGTTATTGTGCTGACTTTTGTGGGAATGCCCTTTTACATTAACACCGTTAAAAACGGTTTTGAAAGCATACCAGTTCGCCTTGAAAGGGTTTCCCGCTCCTTGGGCGCCTCTCTTTTTAGCACATTTTTTAGGGTTACCTTTCCGCTTGCATGGCGAAGCATGATTGTAGGAGGAATTATGTGCTGTGCAAGGGCTATCAGTGAATTTGGAGCAGTGGTAATAATTGCCTATTATCCCATGGTAGCTCCTGTGTTGATATATGAACGATTTGAATCCTATGGCCTTGAATATTCCCTTCCCATTGCTGTATTACTTATGTTGATATGTCTTGGGCTATTTTTAATCTTGCGGATCATTTCCTTATCTAAAAGAAGGGCACATGATTGAAATTAAAGACCTCTATGTGGATCTGAAAGGATTTTCCCTTTGCAATATCAATCTCTTAATCAAAAAAGGAGATTTCTTTATCCTCTTAGGTCCTACTGGTGCTGGAAAGAGTGTGCTTATTGAGGCAATTGCAGGGCTGATTCCTGTAAAAAGTGGGAGGGTATTGATACAAGGAGTTGATGTTACAAGACTTCCTCCAGAGAAGCGAGGGATCAGCATTGTGTATCAGGATTATGCCCTTTTCCCCCACCTTAGTGTTTTGGAAAATGTAAGATATGGACTTAGCTTTCAAAGAATCAGTAAAGCGGAAAAAGAGAGGAGGACCGAGTGGATCATAGATCAACTGGATCTTCGTGGCCTCTTAAATCGATATCCTGAAACTCTTAGTGGTGGGGAAAGGCAGAGGGTTGCAATTGCAAGGGCACTGGTAGTAAAGCCATCTGTATTATTTCTTGACGAACCTCTAAGCGCACTTGATGTAAATCTCAGAGAAGAGGTCCGCTCTGAACTTAAGAGGCTTCATGAAATCACAGATACCACCTTTTTAATGGTAACCCACGATCTAAGAGATGCACTTTATCTTGGAAACAGGGGAGCAATAATCAATCATGGACAGATCGTGCAACAAGGAAATATAGATGAGATATTTAAAAATCCAAGCAATAGCTTTGTTGCCAGACTCATTGGGATGAAAAACATATTTCCAGCGAGATTCAATGGTGACTTTGCATATCTTGAAGATATTGAACTTGAACTTGAAATATGTCCCCCCAACTCTAAAGGATACATTGCAATAAGCCCAGAAGATGTTGTAATTCATATGGACAGGCCCAAGAGAGGCATAAAGAATGTTCTAAAAGGCACTATATCTGGAATCATTGATCAGCGATATTATCATGAACTGGAGATAAATGTTAAAGGAGTAATATTTACTGCTATTATTACAAAGAAAGGTTTATTTGAGCCAGTATTTAATAAAGAGAGAAAGGAAATTCATATCTCTATTAACCCCTCTAAGATCCATACCCTTTTTTCATAAAAATTCATAAAAATAGGCCCAATTTATACTTAAGTTTGACAGTTGGTAGTGTAAAAAAACAGGTAAATATTCTGTAAGATCATAACCCCTAACAGTATTTATATCCATGGTAGAGCCTGGATAGAGAGAAGAGGCTTATGGATGTGGTATCATAAAAGATAAAATCCACCTCACGGTTAAACAGAGAGAGAATATTCTCCTCTTCCTTAACCCATACCTCAGAACATGAGTTATCCTTAAAGCCCTGGCAAGTTCAAGCACTAAGTATGGAGTGCCATACGCATGAGACCACAAAATCTCACTCTCTATATCAACGGAGGATATTATGAATAGGATACCTCTTACCCTTTACCCCTTAGGGATTCAACAAGATGTAAATATTTTACTACCTTATCATCTGCCCTTCTAACTGGAGTTTCTCTAAGAAACATTAATTTATATAGAAACTTCACTGTAAAAGCCAATGTAACAGATATAAAATGATCTAACTTATTGATTTATTTAGATGTGCAATCCAAAAATCAGTAAATTTTTAACTACT
>CBFDUE010000157.1:0-3488 GCA_965613025.1 uncultured bacterium | reverse complement strand
TTAAATTCATGTTCTGTACTTTTTCAGACAAATCAAGGGGAAAAATGATTTAATAATATTCCAGAAATCTTAATAGCTTTTCATGGGATCTCTTCTTTATCTTTTGTCTCATCTTGAGGACCCGAACCTGTGCCTTAGTTGGAACAGGAAGTGGACGCAGGAAATTCCTCCAAAACATTATTGCCCTCTGCTGTTGCTGCCTTTTCTGCTCCTTTATTCTCTCCCTCGCCTGCTGTTTTATCCACTGCCTGAGGCAGAAGATTATATGCTCCTGTATATTAATCATATCCAGGAGATCTCTTTCTCTCTTTTCCCAATATCCTATTCTCCTCCTCAGCCCTGAAAGCTCTCTACGCAAGTCATCCAGCTTCTGCTGTTGCCAGTCAGCCGCATGCTCACAGAATTTACCCATATATTCAAGCACCTTACCCCAACCTCTCTTCAAGCCAGGAATCTCACTCCCAGCTTCAAACAAAACCTGAGCTATCTTCGCATCCCTAACATCCCATTCCTGGGGTATTATCCTATTTTTCACATCTCTCTCCATATTTTTAAGGATATCCAATGTCTTCATAACAGGCATGAGTTCCCGAGTTAACTTAGCCAATTTTGCCTTTGCCTCCTGAAGCTTTCTCTCCTTCTCGCTCAAATAGCCATTCATATCTCTATGCCTTATGGGTTCATTTAAGGCATATTGATATGGATTAAACTCAGCAGGATCAAAGATATTAGGCCACTGCGGTTCCCGTGTTAAGAATCGCGCCATAGAGGAATCATATAGTCTTACCCCTATCTGATAGAACCTGCCCTCTTTGCCCTCCTGCCTTACTCCCCACTCTCCCAAGAAGGTAAATGGCTGTGGATTATCGCCCTGGTGTCTAATCAGTCTTCCATATGGCATATAGGAATAGCTGTCTGTTATATTGCCTGTGATATCAGTTAGACATATGGTGGAGCCTCTTCTGTCAAAGTGGTAGAAATAGACCCTGTTATTTTCCTTTGCATCAATCATGTAGAGTAGATTTCCCCAAGGGGTGTAGATATAGTATCTTAGCCAGTTTCCGTCGCTGTCTCTTTCTGCCATTATAAGATTAGATCCAATTGCCATGTTATGGTAATACCTTATGGTCTTGCCCCCCTCTTCTCTCTTTACAAGGCTTCCCACATCATTATATGTGAGCCTTGCTCCATCTATTAAGATGGCTCTTGATGCCATATCCCATCCAAAGCTATGACCTTCTATCTTAGTTGCCCTTCCCCTCATATCGTAAATGTAGTCATTTCCACTTACCTGCATTGCCTCATCGTATGAATACTCCTTAACTTCCTCTCCCATTCCCTCTGTCAAATTATATGGCAAGGTGAGCTCTTCTTTTATGATTTCACCTGCCTCATTAAAAGTGGCCTTTATGTCTACAAAGGTTCCGTGTTGTATACGATACAATATATTGTTAATGTTGTAATTAAGTGTAGTGTTTACATTGTTTGGTCTTTTAATTGAAGTGATTCTAAAATTTTCGTTGTGCTCAAAGGTTATCTCTGTCTGGGTTAGATTATCCGACACCTTTTTCAATAGCCCTAAATTATCATATTCATAAGTCACTGTAAATGTGTTATTGGCATAGGAAACAGAATTTATTAGACCTCCACTACCGTAGGTGGCTCCAAAAGAGATGTTATCATATATTGTTTCAATGATCCTGCCTTCAGAATCCCTATTAATCTTAAGATCTCCAGCAGCAGTAAGTTCTCCCATTCTATTGTATGTAAATGTAAGCTCTGATCCGTCTGAATAGCTCATCTTTGTTATATTACCCATTGCATCTCTTTCATAGGTAAGCGATGACTGATCAGGATATATGACCTTTTCAACGCGGCCCCTTGTATCAGAACTTATCTCTAACTTTCGATTCAGGGGATCGACCACACTCCTTAGTCTTCCCATCTGGCTATAGGAAAACCCCCAGTTATTTCCATTTGGATCTCTTATATCGGTAATCAGGCCAAGCCCATTCCTTGAATATCTGGCTTCAATTCCACCAGGTAGCATAACAGAGTTCAAAAGTCCACCATTGTCATATCCATATCTGATCTCCCTTAAAAGGGGATCCTTCATACTTATGATCCTTGACATTGAATCATAACTGATCAAAGTCTCTTGACCTCCAGGATCAGTAATCTTTTTTATCATTCCTGCACCATTATTTTCAAAGGCTGTGGTTCCACTTAAGGGATCATTTATGCCTGTCAGAACCCCCTCCTTATCTCTACTAAAGGATATCCTTTCCCCTTCTATTGTGATATAGTCTATCCCTCCATTCCTGTAACCTATGGAATAGGAAAGACCATCAGATGTGGATATGGATAAGAGCCTTCCTCTCTTATCATAATCATAATTGGTTATTCGCCCTTCCCTGCTCGTAAAGCTCTTAAGCCTATCCATAAGGTCGTATGAATAGCTCTCGGTATTTCCGTCAGGGAATGTAATCTTCGTTAGATTTCCGTTGGGATCATATTCATACCTCCACTGATTTCCACCCTCATCTGTTAAGGAGGTTATCCTGTCATTTAGATCATATGTGATATTAAAGCTGCTACCGTCAGGATACTCTACCTTTATGAGCCTTCTTAGATCATCGTAGTAGAATTTGGTCTCACCTATATCTGGATCTGTTATGCTCTTAATCTTATTAAAGAAATGATATGTATAGGAGAGCTTCCCCCCTTCTGGATTTGTGATACTCTTTAGTCTACCATATGTATCATATTCATATGTCCATGTATTTCCCTTCTGATCTATTCTTTTTATCATTCTCCCTTTTTCGTCATATGAGAACTTTTCAGTGGTTCCATCTGGATAATTTACCTTGGTAAGATTATAGAAGGTAAAGGTAACCTGCTGAAAGCATCCGGATCCTTCTCCACAGTCATCCACCCACTTCTTAAAGGTCTGATCCTGTGCACTGTATTCAAATGTTATGGTGTTACCTAAAGGATCAGTATAGGAGAGGATCTTTCCAGACTCTGAATGATAGGTGATATTTGTGGTATCTCCCATACGATCAGTAAGGGATGTTATCTGCCCTGCCCTATTAACACCAAAGTCTATGCTTTCACCAGATGCATCGGTTATCTTTATTGGAGTCCCATGGTGTGAGGTGTGCTGATATATGGTTGTATCTCCGTCAGGCATCTTGCACTGAACCCTGTTTGAATCCCTTTCATATGAAAACTTATAGGTATTGTTGTATGCATCTTTCTGAGAAGAGACCCTGACCTCCTTTATCTCATTCATCTCTGTAAAGGTATAGCTCTGGGTATAAGGGGTGTTTCCAAGAGGATAGGTCACTGCTGATAGCTTCTTACCATACGCAGTATCAGTATAGCTTAGGGTTATAGTATAACCCAGAGGATCCACCTGTCTCTTATACACATCTCCGAGCCCACGAGACTAGGCATGATCTCGTATGCCGTCTTCTGCTTGAAAA
>CBFDUE010000156.1:0-3510 GCA_965613025.1 uncultured bacterium | reverse complement strand
TTACCCGCAAACTAATAAATATTACTTAAGTTTTTTCTCAAATGCGTCTATTGCCTTTATTAGATGTTGCAATTGAGCGTAAGAGTTTCCACCTCCCATAACCACAGCAATCATCCCTGTGTGTAGAAGTTCTTCTTTTGTTGCTCCAGCCTCTAAAGCTGCTTTGGTGTGATAGATGATACAGGGAACGCTTTGGGCTTTAATTGCAATCGCTACCTCAATAAGTTCCCTTGTTTTGGCATCAAGCACAGTATCTTGTGTGGAAAGATAGTTTAGATGGTATATGGGGATATAAAAGGTGTTAGTTGAACGCTTTATGAAAAAGTAAATTAAAATAAGATGCCCTCCCTCCGCGCTACAGCTCAAATCTGTGGCGGAGGGAGGGCAGATTTTTATTATCAGGGGGGTTAAATCTTTTCTACCTTTACTTTAATATATTTCAATAAGGGGGTTCCACCAACATTTTCCGTAGAGTTGGGTTTCATTATACCTGCAGCATTTACTCCGCCAAATTGTGGATATTTTGGATCCCCCTCAAGTCCACGCAGATGACCAAATCCACCAGCAGCGCCAAGCACCCCTTGCATTATATCCCATGTTGGATGAGCCTTTATCTTTACTTCACCCCATGGGGATTTGAGTCGCACTGTGTCACCTTCTTTTATCCCTAATTTCTGAGCATCAAGCATATTGATCCAGAGAGGATTGCTGCTTTCTGACTTCATAAGCACATAGTTATTAAATGTGGAGCTATGCTCATGGAGAAATACCCTGAAATTTCCAAAGAGGAATGGATACTCATCATCTGGCATAAGCTCAGGATCAGGCTCCTTATAGTCCGGAAGTGGATCTATACCTTTTTCTTCTGCAACAGGATTTACAAAATTATATTTACCTGTCTTAGTCTTTCCTGAAGATCCATAGCCTGGGGGAACATTTAGAGATCCCCACTTCTTATATTTATAGTATTCAGCTTTATCAGTTATAATAAAGCCCTTTTCTCTTAGTTCATCATAGGACCATGGAGTGCCTGCAAGCTGGTTTCTCTCAGCTTCTTCAGCACTTTTCCATGGAAAGTATTTCCCAAGCCCTAATCTCTTGGCAAGCTCTACAGTAATCCAAAACATGGGCTTAGAATCATACATTGGTTCAACCACCTGAGCATAATATGCAATAAAGGCCTCATACATCCAATCAGCCTTAACCTGGCTCTGCTCTAACCATGTTGCATCAGGGAGAACAACATCACTCAATAGGGCGGTATTACACATGTATGCATCTATTGTGGCCACAAACTCCATCTTTTCAATTGCCTTTGTGATTGCCTCCTGATTACCCCATGAAAGTATTGGATCGCCAAAATAATTGATCATTGCCTTTAACTTTCCTGCCTCTACATCTTGTAAGAGGAGTGCAGGTGCCCATCCAGCCCATATGCCAAACTTATTCAGTTTGGGTGCCGGATTTGCCGGTGGCTTTTCCTGACCCTCTCCCCATGGAGAGCTAAGTTTGCGTTTAAATGGTAGGGACGGCCCACCAGGTGCATCAAATGTGCCACATAAGGCATTCAGTGCCTGTATTGCAGCAGTGCCATACATACCATTTGGGACCTGTGCAACCCCAGTCCATGAAATACAGCCTTTATTTTTAGCCATTGCAAACTCTGTGGCTATCCTTTCAATGGTTTCTGCGGGCACACCACTTATCTCAGATGCCCATTTAGGATCCCTTGGACGGCCATCCTCTTCTCCCATTACCCTCTTTTTGAATCTGTCAAAGCCATATGTCCAATTTTCAACAAATTCCTTATCATATAATTCATTTTTAATAATTGTATAAGCCATTGCCATTGCAACTGCAGCATCAGTGGCAGGTCTTATGGGGATCCATTCAGTAGCAATCCTTGCTGTATCAGACCTTCTGGGGTCAAAGACAACCAGCTTTGCTCCTCTTCTGACAGCAGCCCTAAATTCAGCTGTTTTTCTTTGGCCATAAGATGTCGCAAGTTCGTTTATACCAAAATGTAGGATATAATCTGATTCTTGATAGTTTATCCATGGTCTCTTGTCGTTTAGATTGTGCTCATTTGCCATACGGTTGGAATTATCACACATAGGGCGATGGGTTGTCTTGGGACAACCTAAGTGGTCAAAAAGTGCTTCATGGATATTGTTTGCCCAGTCATTTCCTCTCATATATCCAAACTTACCGTGTTCAATCCTATTAAGTGCATCAGCTACCTTATTAAGGGCTTCGTCCCAGGTAGCCTTTCTAAAGCGATTACCTTCTTTTATAAGCGGAGCCTTCAATCTATAGGCTGAATATAGGTGCTTAGATACAGCAGCTCCTTTTGGACAGATCCTGCCACCACTCTTTGGATCGCCTTCAAGCCCTGTAGTGCTTACAAGGATGCCATCCTTTAGTTTGGCCTTTATCCCACAAAGTGCACCACATGTATAACAGTGTGTAGGAATTGTTTTGGGGGGTTCAGGTTCAACACTCCCCTCTTTGAGGGTCATGTATCCATTATTGAGAGGGAGAAGTTCAAGTGCGGAAAGTAATTTCCCTGAGACCTTTTCTATATCTGTAGCAGAGCCATCAAGCCTGTTAATCTCCCACATGAGATCACCTTTTGTAATAAGCGCCAAGCCTTGATAAAATCTATTATATGAGCTTGCAGAATCCTTTAATTGATCACAGAATTTAGGGACCCATTTAGAGTATTTTTCTTTAAAAAATTCTGCATAAAGATCATCCTTGCCATTTTCCAACAGATATCTCAAAAATTCTATTTGCACAGCAATATGTTCTTCTAAGTCCTTATAATCCGGGGACTTGTGAACTCCTGCCTGCCTAAAGTATTCCCTTAATTTAAATACAGGGGACTGCATTACTATGGGCTCACCTGTCACATTAGGGGATTCATAAGGGAAGACAGGGTTTGGACCCGCATTCAAGAAAAGGTCAGCATAGTCATAGCGAAGCTCTTTATAAAGATCTTCAGCAGATGCATTATTTAAAGATGAGATAATAAGACCTGTGCCTTCTATTAGTTCTTTCTGTCCACTGTTTTCTACAGCCTCTTTGAATTTCTCAATAAATTCCTTCTCTTGCATAGCTTTAATAATATTAAGAGGTATTTCATCACAATACAAGGAAGAGAGGAATTGATACATCTTGATCCTGGATTTCATAATTTCTTTATTCATGAAAGACCTCCTTACTATTTTAGTATTATTAAATTTTGAATAATATAACTTCTAATATAAAAACTATTTAAAGTCAATATTAATATAATTTAAGCATGTTAAGCAGGAAGCTGTAAATATATTTTTTCATCTCCATATATTGAAAGCTTTGCATAACCCCTTTTACACTGGGGGTTACACCCCCCTCCAGGTCGGATGACCCTCCGGGTCAGAGACCAGACCCTTGTCATTGCGAGCGAAGCGAAGCAATCTCATACCTTTTATAGATTGCTTCGGGTCTTTTAAGACCCTCGCAATGACA
>CBFDUE010000155.1:0-3668 GCA_965613025.1 uncultured bacterium | reverse complement strand
CTTAAAAGATTTCTGGCAGCCATCTCTGCCATCCTGTAGCGGGTCTCCTCTGTGGCACTACCTATATGGGGAAGCAGGACCACGTTGTGCATCTCTTTAAGTTCCTCAGGAACCTCTGGCTCATTTTCATATACATCAAGTCCTGCACCTGCAATCCAGCCCTCTTTTAATGCCTTTATGAGTGCCTTTTCATCCACCACAGGCCCCCGTGCAGTATTTATAAGATAGGATGTAGGTTTCATAAGGGATAGCTCCCTCTCTCCGATCAGATGATATGTCTCGGAAGTTAAAGGCACATGTAATGATACAAAGTCTGAACTCTTTAAGAGCTCATCAAGGGGAAGGTATCTTACATTTAACTTCGCTTCCTCTTCTTCTGAAAGCCTCTTCCTTTTAAAATAGAAGATCTGCATATCAAATCCCTTAGCCCTCTTTGAAACAGCCATCCCTATCCTTCCAAGTCCTATGATGCCAAGGGTCTTTCCACTCATCTCCCTTCCCAAGAAATGCATGGGTGCCCAGAATCTGAATCGTCCTTCCCGTGTCATCCTGTCTCCTTCAATTATTCTTCTACATACCGAAAGCATAAGTGCCATTGCGATATCTGCGGTGGAATCGGTTAGCACCCCAGGGGTATTGGTTACCATTATTCCCTTTTTTGTGGCATATTCCACATCTATATTGTTAAATCCCACACCAAAATTGGCAATTATCTTTAATTTGGGTGCCCTATCCATAAGCTCCTTATCAATCCTATCTGTGATCATACTGAGGATTCCGTCTTTATCCACCACCTTTTCCAGTATAAGATCCCTTGGCATGGGAATATCCTTGTCATTGTATTCTACCTCATGCTCCCTCTTTATACTGGCTAAGATATCTTCTGGAAGCCTTCCAGTGATCAATACCTTCATCTCCCCTATCCCCTCTTTAATTCTTCTTCTTTGAGTTCTCTTCTGAGAATCTTACCTACAATGGAGGTGGGAAGGGAGTCCCTGAATTCCACCTCCTTTGGGCACTTGTATGATACAAGATGGCTTTTACAAAATTCAATAATATCATTCTCTTTAAGTTCTCTACCCTCTTTTAGCTGGACATATGCCTTTATCCTCTCACCTGTTCTTTCATCAGGAACTCCAACTACAGCCGCATTTTCAATATCTGGATGCATATAGAGCACCTCCTCCACATCCCTTGGAAACACGTTAAATCCGCCTACAATTATCATATCCTTTTTCCTGTCTGTTATTACCAGAAAGCCATCTTCATCTATATGACCAATGTCACCTGTTAGAAAATATCTTTTTCCATTTAGCTCCCTAAACACAGCCCTGTTTTCCTCTGGCCTATTCCAATAGCCGAGCATGACCTGGGGACCTGAGGCAGCTATTTCACCGTCCTGCCCCTGAGGAAGCTCTTTTAGGCCGGTTTCAAGATCCACTATCTTAATATCAGTTCCGGGGATGGGTAGTCCCACAGTGCCTATCTTTCTCTGCTCTAAGTTTGTAGGATTTATGGTAAGCACAGGGGATGTCTCGGTGAGTCCATATCCTTCAAATATCACCGCTCCTGTCTTTTCTTCAAACTTCTTTATCACTTCCACAGGCAGAGGAGCCGCCCCTGAGCCACATCCCAAGATTGAGGAGAGATCAAAACGGGATATATGTGGGTGGTTTACAAAAGCATTGAATATGGTAGGCACCCCTACAAAGATAGTAACTCTGTATCTTTCAATTGACTTTAATACCTCTGTAAAAGGGGGATTCCCTGCCTTTGGGTCAGGAATACAGACAAGTTTTGATGCATTTGCACAGCTTGTAAGCATAACCATTGTGAGTCCAAAGCTATGATACCAGGGAAGCACACCCAGATATACATGATCACCTCCCCTTTTAATGGGTAGATATTCATTTCCCCCTTTTTGCCTTAATCTTATCCATAATTGGGTTGCACGCACATTGCTTAAAAGATTTGCATGACTAAGCACAGCCCCCTTAGGAACGCCTGTGGTTCCGCCGGTATAGAGAATCAGGGCAGGGTCCTTTAAAGGATCAACCGGCTCTAACTCTTCAATTCCCCTATCCAATCTGAGAATGGTATCATAGGGGATATGACTCTCTTCATGAAATGGACATACCGGGATCTTTTTAAATAGCGTTCCCAAGATCCCTTTGATCCTGGGTAGATGACTCTTTACATTACAGATTATCGTAGTCTTTACATCTGTATCCTTTATGGCATTTAAAGCAGTGGGATATAGAACAGGATGATCCATTACAAATGCGGCTTTGCACCCCGAATCCTTCAGTTGAAAATGGAGTTCCGATTCCTTGTACATGGGATTACAGGTTACTCCCAAAGCTCCTGCCATAAGTATTCCAAAGAAGATCTCTGGATAGTGTGGAATATTAGGAAGAAATATGGCAACCCTGTCTCCCTTTCCAATTCCCCTCTCTTTTAAAAATCTTGCCACCTTCCTTGCCGCATCCTCCACCTGCCTGAAGCTCCTCTTTCCGCCCATAAATATGGTATAGGTATGGTCTGGGAAGTCCCTTGCCGCATCCTCTAAGAGACAATAAAGGGGGTGCTCATATCCTTCCACTTCGTGGGGAACACCTCCTGGCCATCTATCTGAATTCCATCCTGTATCGTTCATGGTCTCTTTCCTTTCTTTCAAAAGATGACTAATATAGATTAAATTTAGATATTTTTGTTAAATTTTATTTAACTTTAATTAGGTGTCAAGGGGTTTATGCCCATAACCCTTTTAAAAAACGGTTTGAAAATGTGGACTCTATGGATAGAATTAGTATATGGAGAAGGGAAAGATGAGATTACTAAAAGAGAGATTATCCAGTTTAAGTGATAAGGATCTGGATTTTCTAATTGATACTGCTGCCCCAGAGGTATCTGACAGAAACAGGCTTAAAGAGATCCTTAAGGAGGATGAGGACTTCAGAGAGAGATTTATCACAGATGAAAAGGTGGTTCAAACCGTCCTATATGATGAGGAGATATTTTTAAAGATCTCTCCTCATCTCTTCTTTGAGATCCTTCTTAAAAAGGCCAAAAGGGATCTTTCAGAGGCAGGATATACCATAGAGAAGACCCCTCATATGAGGATTCCTGTATTTGATGCAGATGAGGTGATTGAATTCTTAAAGGACGAAGGCCATCTCTTTTATCTTGCAGATATGCTATCTTCCTTTACAAAGGTTGAAAGCTACTCCATACTGATCCAGATAAGAGAGGGTATATGGAAAAGGATACGGTTTAATAATATGGATATCCAAAGCCTTCGTGCATTCTGTGATGTGGTAGATGAAGAATACAGGTTTACCCTATATAAGAGGATTGCAGATCTATGCCTCTTTATCCTGGGCCTTTTCCCTGACTATGTGGAAAGAAACTACAGATACCCCCATACTCTAAAGAAGAGGCCTTCACTTTTTGGGATTCAGAGGTTGAGCCCGGAAGAATATGAAAAGGAGGGAATCCGATTTTATCGCTTGGCAGCAGAGCATCAATCCATTAAAGACACTGAACTTGAAGAGCTCTTCTGGGATTTTTCAGAGAACTTCCAAAAGGCTAAAAAACCGCTAAACTATATCTCAGAACACTACTTCCGTTATTCTACTAAGCAGAGACTATTTGAGATCTTTTAAAAT
>CBFDUE010000154.1:0-3767 GCA_965613025.1 uncultured bacterium | reverse complement strand
CAAGCAGAAGACGGCATACGAGATCATGCCTAGTCTCGTGGGCTCGGAGATGTGTATAAGAGACAGTTGCAGACCTATATGCCCATTTGGGAGGAATTGATGCCTCCCGAGGACCAATTAGTAAATTATACAGAAGGGACAGATCCCAACCTTGGTATGTTATCACCTCACCCAGTTTTACAAGCGAGGATGACCGCTAAAACAGGGGATGAAAAATTTCTATCGATGCTTGACTTTAACGATTATATTTTAAAAATCTGGAATAACTGGGATGAATTTGAGCACTGTTTTAATCCCCTCCGAAACGACCCCAGATATCTGATTAAGTTAATGATTTTATATGATCTGGGACTGACCCCACTTAATATTGGAGGCAGTGGAGAAATTTACGCTCGTCCCTCTGATTTTATCAGATGGTTGAAGCCCCATGTACTGAATATGGAACAAACCACCACTTACAATAACTACCAAACTCTAAAAGCCGCTTATACAGCAATCAAAGGAACTGTTCAGAATTTCATTTCTGATGGTCTGGAATTAAACCCGACTCTGAAATATTTTCTTGACCACTATGGATGGTTAGACCGGATAGAGGAAATAAAGGCGTCCCAAAGCCAACAATCCCTGCCTTCAGATATTAGTGCTTTAAGTAATATTGAATTCAGCTGGGACAAGGCGTTTGATATAATAACTCCCTGCTGGGAAAAGTTGTTGAACTTGGCAGGGGAAATTTATTTTGAGCGCGATCTCTTAACAATAAAAGATAGAACCTCATCGTGGTATTATAATATACCTATATACAACATTTCTGAGGATGGTGTTATTACTGAGTTTTCACTACCGTTTGTAGCATCGGATTTTTCCTCTTTTCCTTCTAACCATTTTCCTTTCCCTTTCCCTTATGATGACCTTCTAAATAATATAAGAGTTAAAATTGATAAATCAAACAATCAATTTGAACTTTATAGTCTTACAGATGATGGAAACTTAAAGAAGATCTTAGCGGATAAAGACAAAGGCGAAATAATCGGCTGTTCTGAGACCACTGGAATAGTTGTGACCAATAAAGATAATGCTATTCATCTTTATTCTCCTCAGATTGATAGCGCATTCAGTGTGTATGAATCATTTGTGGTTCAGTCAGGCTCTTATTTAGAATGTAAAGAAGAATGGGAATGTGAAATTGAATCCTCGACTATAGGTAAAAATCATTCTTCAATTGGTCTTAAGGAAGGAGAATACTATATCAGAGTAAGTCCGATTGGGCAGGCGACCTCTCAGAGCTACGCTTTGAGATGGGATGATCTGGGTGAATTTATAGATTCTGGCTCAACTTTTGAGCTTGCATTTAACACAGAGTATAAAAACACAATTTACAATCTTCCTGACTATGATATCTATACCTTTGATCTTGACTATCCTTCGTTTTTGGATTTTACATTTGAAAATCCCTCAACTGAATCTGACTATGTGCTCAGCTTATCACATAATAAATATAGCACGATTAGTGAGTTTTTGCTTGTGCCTGGTGAAGATCTCTCTACCTACATCAATCTTATTGAAGGAAGTTATGAAGTTAAAGTTGAAAATTCATCTGTGGTAGATGCATCTTATAGTTACACACTTAAACTGGATGAGGAACAGAAAGAACTCTCTAAGGACTATGAAGTTGAGCCAAACGATACTGAAAAGAATGCCAATCCTATAAAATTGGGGCAAAAGATCTTTGGTGATATTAATGGTTCTGGTGATAGTGATCTTTATAGATTCTCCATAGAGCTTACCACAGCGATTGATATTGTGTTTACTTCACTTTCAGACAAATACTTTTCTGAAGGTTCACACAGCTATGTTGTGACTCTTGAGCTTGGCGGAGATGTGATTGACCGAATCACAGTTAATGTAAATGCAACTGACACATTGCCTGTGGCACTTTTCCCTGGACACTATGTTATCAGAGTAACTGGAGTAGGAGTAGATTCTTCAGATCCCTATTCAATTGAGTTAAAAAAGGTTGAAAATGTTAACAGAGAGATTGAGCCAAATAATGGAATTAAGTTTGCAAATGCTATTGCTGATGGTGAGATAAAAGAAGGCAGAATATATGGAGAGAACGATATAGATATCTTTGGAATTGAGATCTCAGATAATACCCCTGTTGAATTTAAAATAAGCTCACAGGATACAACAAAGGTTTCTTTAAAAATTATAAATCAAGGTGGAACTCAGATCGCTAAATTGGAAACTGGTAATGAAAAGCAAGAGAGTTCAAATTTAATAGGATGTAAAAAAGGCAAATATTATCTAAAAGTTACGGCAACAAATATACAAAAAGGTCTTTATAGCATTGAAGTAAATGGAGAATTTTCTGCACTCAAAGAGCTGATTGCCTGCTCATTGATGACAGAGGAGGGGAAGTATGGCTCCATTGAGATGAATAAGGGTGAAAGCGTAAATCTTTTGTTTTATGGTATGTATTCTGATGGATCAGTGGAGGAGTTATCAGATGGTGTTACATGGCTTAGCACGGATTCTGATGTTGCAGAAATTACAGATGGAATAATTAATACCAAAAGTGCTGGAAATACCACAATAACAGCCTCAATTCATGGAAAGACCGCAAAGATTAATGTAACCGTGATTGATCCAGAACAACTTGAAAAGCCTGTGATTAAAAAGCAGACATATGGTAATCTTATCATTATTGCAGGTGGTGGAAATGACCCAAGCAATAAGTTAAAGGACATCACTCAGGAACTCTGTGACATATTTTACATGAAGTTTAAGGTGAGGGGTTTTGGAGATGAGGACATCTATTACCTTACACCTGTAAAGTTTAAGGACCTGGATGGAAACGGATTTGACGATCAGATCGTGGATTCAACTGAGGTAACAAAACAGAACTTCCTAAAGGCAATTACTGAGTGGGCAAAGGACTATGACTCAAGTGGCCCCCTTTATATCTATCTGAATGACCATGGTGCAAATGATATGTTTAAACTTAACAGTTTAGAGACACTTACCGCCTCAGAGTTTAAGGAAGCATTAGAGACTTTTCAAGAACAGACAGGTAGGCCAGTAGTAATAATTATTGAGGCGTGTCATTCAGGCACATTTGTAGATAATTTGATTGATACACAATATCCAAGATTGGTGCTTACAAGCTCTGATGAAGGGGTCTCCTATCTTGGACAAGGTGGAGTGCCCTCATTTTCACAGTTTTTGATTGACTCTCTCTACAAAGGCGAGAGTTTTGCAAAGGCCTATACGGACACTTTAAATGGTCTGGATGAATCTGGAAAGCCCTATGAAGATCAGAATCCCCAGCTTGCAAAGGTAAACTTAGATCCTGAAGAACTTTATGTGGTGGGTAACTTTAAGCTGGCACCCATGTTTCCAGAGATTAGTAATGTGGAAATCCCTGATACTATACAATTGGGACAAGGACTGACTATTAAGGCAACGGTAACCGGGGCTGTAGGTGGAAAGGTATGGGCAACCATTAAGCCAGTGGAGTATGAACCACCTGAGGTGTCAGTGGATGAGCAGTTTAAGAGCCCTGAGATTAAGCTTCCAACAATTGAACTTATTGATGAAAAGAATCAGGAATTTGATAATGTCTATGAGGCAACTTATAATGGTTTTTCAGAGGATGGCGATTATAACAAAAACGGTCAGTATGAAGTCATTATATATGCACCTGTCTCTTATACACATCTCCGAGCCCACGAGACTAGGCATGATCTCGTATGCCGTCTTCTGCTTGA
>CBFDUE010000153.1:0-3780 GCA_965613025.1 uncultured bacterium | reverse complement strand
AGGATATCGGAAATACCTCAAGATAGATAAGGACAGTGTCAGTATCGATCAAGACAAGATCCAATGGGAGTCAAGATTTGATGGTAAATGGGTGCTGATGACTAATACGGACTTTTCAGCCGAGCATGTGGCACTCAAGTACAAGGAGCTGTGGCAGGTGGAGCAGGTTTTCAGGGATATCAAGTCCATTCTGGAAACAAGGCCCGTGTATCATCAAAAGGATGAAAACATCAGAGGGCATGTGTTTTGCAGCTTCCTGGCCCTGGTGTTGAGAAAGGAACTGGATAGACGCCTTGAAAGATACGGATACTGCTTATCACTAAATTATTTTTTTGCAACTGTCCAAGATCAGCTTAACTGATCCTGCCTTCTTAATTCCAATAAGATTCCATCCACTTAGAAGCGAGATAGAAGCATCTTCAGGAAGGCTTCCATATGCCTTAAGGGTAAACTGATCTTTTGCATTTACCCAGAAACCCTCGCCTGAGCCGATACTACTTAGCTCTAAGAAGCCTTTTGCCTTTATATAATTGGAAAGCTCCTCATAATCAACCTTTCCAGCCTTATCAGGAGGGGAGGTATAGGCTGTGATACTGTGCAGTAACATTGACATTTATAGGGAAAGTCAGGTTTTGTCTCCAGGGAAGCGCTTACAAGATATTTTCCGGCTCTGTTTCCCACAATAAATTCTGTTTCAGCGGTCTTATCTTCAGAGATATTTACCACTATCTCTTTACTGCCATTTTCAAACATATATCCTGATGCATCCTTAGGGACATAGTTTTTGCCTGTAAGATATCTTACCTGAAAGTAATTGAGGCATGATTTATGCAGTTCATTAACTTTGACTTTCAAAGGCTTTTCAAGCTTATGATTCTTTGATGCATATTGACTATTAGTGCTTTCATCTATCTCAATATAGGGATAGGTAATCTCCACAATACCACTTACACCAGAAGGTGGTTCCGGAAGTTTCTGGTAATTATTGTAATTTAGTGGTTCAGCTACTATATCATTCACTGTAATACTGGCCTCATAGCTCTTACATGGACAGTTTTTTTCCTCAATCAGATCGTATGTAAGCATCAGAGATATACTACTTGCCTTATTGATGATGAGATTGATATCAAATGAGACAGAGCCGTTATCCTCACTAAATGTGGAAGTTCCTAAGAGGTTTCCGGTTTCATCTCCAAGATAAAGATATACCTTAGAGATGTCCTCTTTTTCATTTCCATCTCCTGAGGCCTTAAATTTCAAAGATTGAAGCTTCCAATCATCCACCTCGTTTACAGATATAACGATATTTATTGCCCTTACATTCTTTGAACCGGCCTTTACACTTGCCTCTGGGCAGATAGGATTTTTAGGCCCTTGAGAGAGGGTTAATACAGGTTTTACAAAATTTGCAATGGCCTCTTTATCTTCATCCATCTTAATAGTGGTCTGTGGACTTGTCCCACTCACTCTGCCGGTCCATTTCTCAAAATTCCAGGGGGATACAGCAGTTGCCTTAAGTTGAACCGTGGTATCCTTTTTATATTCATGAGTCCCAACAGAGGGTGAGGTGGAGCATCCATTTTGGGCTGCCTCAGGAGGGTTGATTTTCATTATAAGCTTTTTATTAAGGCTTTTACCCTGTAATTTCTGAATATATACTCCATAGGAGCAGTCCCTGCTTATTACAGTGTATTCGGATGAGGTGGAGTCCTTTTTAGAGGTTACAATATCATGAGACATCGGGGATTCACATATGGCTCCCTCAATTATCTGAGGGGTTGAATCAGCCTCTTTATAGGCATAGGTGTGGATACTCCCTCCTGGCATACCTGCAAGGATCACAATCTCTCCATTTAGATCAACAACCTCTATATCTTCAATAAAAAGTTTGGTACTATCAGAATATGTAGAACTGTAAACAGATTTTTTATCATTTGAAGACCTTTTAGCTTGAAGATTCAGAATAATATTATGTATATTTTAGGATATCCTTAGTGAGCAATTTATGAAGATATACAGATTAAAGATATTATTGCTTTTGAGTATATTAATTACTTTGGTTCAATCTTTATCTTTGGCATCTGAAGATGGGCCTGCTATCTTATTTCTTAAGCCTTTCTGGCAGAAATATCTCTATAGCACTGAAGAATATAAACAGGAAACACTCAATAGGATCAATTATCACAGAGATCTTGCAGGCCTAAATCCCCTTACCATTTCTGATGTGCTATGCCAGGCATCACAGGCACATGCAGATTATTTAAATATTAATAACTTAGCCACCCATGAAGAAGATAGCTCAAAGACTGGTTTCACAGGCCAGTGGGCTAAGGACAGAGCAAACTATTTTGGTTATGACTGGGCAAGCATAGGAGAGGTGATCTCCTTTGGGTTAGATGCTGAAGAGGGGGTGGATTCTCTAATAAAGGCAATATATCACAGGATCATCCTGCTTGGCCCCCAATATACAGAAGTTGGAATTGGGGATGCATCTCATCCCACATATGGAATGGTGCAGGTGATAAATCCTGCAAGGCCCAAAAATATTCCCGCACCTACAAATATAATAGCTGTATATCCTGCAAATCAGCAAGAAGATGTCCCGATTAAGTTTGATTCCGATCAGGAATGGCCTGATCCTGTGCCAGATAAAGGGGTGGTAGGGTATCCTGTAAGTGTTCATTTATCTGATGACTACAATGTCACCTTAAAGGAATTTACCATCTCTTTAAATGGAACCCAATTGGATGCAAAGATTATCCACAAAGGAAATGATTCTAATATCAAATCCAATGCATTTGCCCTGATCCCTATGGATCCTCTTGAACCCTCTACTGTGTATGATGTCTATTTTGAAGCTGAGGTAAACGGGAATTTCTTTAGTAAGAAATGGACCTTTACTACTGAAGAGGCAAAGACCCTTCAGGCATCACCTTCAACCATTACCATTGCCGTTGGCGAAACTGGAGAGGTAAAACTGGTAAATGTGGAATCTCCATATAAGATAGAGTGGGATAATTCAGAGATAATCAGTGTAACCCCTGAGGCTGGCTTTGTATTAAAAATAAAAGGTCTTAAAGCGGGAAATACTAATATCACCGTGACTGATGCAACCGGTGCTACTGTAACTATAACTGTATATGTGGTTACACCAAGTAGTTTAAAGATGGATATTTCAACAGGCTGGAATCTTCTATCTTTTTATCTAAAGCCCATAGATTCATCTGTGGATACAATGTTTGAAGGAGTTAGTGCTGAGATACTCTCTTTGTGGAAATGGCAGAAAGATAAATGGGCTGTATATTTACCTTCTTTGGAAGATGGGGGGTCTTCATATGCCCAGAGCAAAGGCTTTAATCTGCTAACCCAGATAGATGTGGGTGAGGGGTTTTGGATAAATGCAAAACAGGCATTTAGCGTTGATATATCAGGCATACCAGCATCTGATGCTACCCTAAACCTATATTCAGGATGGAATCTTGTAGGTCTAAAGACAGATAAGAAAAAAGCTATATCTGAATTTATCTCCGCTAATAAGGATAAGATATTATCCATCTGGAAGTGGCTTGGAAATACATGGGCAGTATATCTCCCATCACTTGGAGAAGAGGCTACCCAGAACTATGCAGATTCTAAAGGATTCAGTGTGCTTACTGAGATAAACCCGGCTGAGGGCTTCTGGGTCAATACCACGGAGGATATTTCATTATAACTGTCTCTTATACACATCTGACGCTGCCGACGAAGGCTTAGGTGTAGATCTCGGTGGTCGCCGTATCA
>CBFDUE010000152.1:0-3819 GCA_965613025.1 uncultured bacterium | reverse complement strand
CCAGGAGGAAGATCACCCAGAAATTTGCCCAAAGTTACCAGAAGGCCCCATCCAGGAAGGCCAAATCCCTGATCCTGAACGAATTCACCCACCTCACGGGCTACAACCGCTCCTATGCCTCATGGCTGCTGAGGAACACAGGCAAGAGGGTGAGGCTCTCCTCAAGGGTGATCCTCGTAGGTGACTCCAGGCCCAGGCCCAGGGGACATCGCAGACCCACCTATGGCCCCCAAGTCCTCGGGCCCCTGAAGAAGATCTGGGCCATCATGGATTTCCCCTGTGGGAGACGTCTTAAGGCCATCCTGCCCAAGATCATCCCGAAGCTTGAGGCCTTCGGGGAGATAGAGCTTGAGCCGGAAACCAGGGAACTGCTCATGAGGATCTCTGCCTCTACGATCGACAGAGGACTGGCCCCAGAGAGGAAAAGCATGCAGCTTAAGCCCCGCTCCAAGACCAAACCAGGCACCCTCCTGAAGAGACAGATCCCTATCAGGACCTTCTCTGATTGGGATGAGGGGAAGGCAGGCTTCATAGAGATAGATCTGGTGAGCCATGATGGTGGTTTCTCCAGAGGGGATTTCTGTTACACTCTGGTAATGACGGACGTGGAGACCCAGTGGACTGAGGTGATCCCTGTGAGGAACAGGGCCCAGGTTTGGGTCTTTGAGGCCTTGAAGGAGGCGGAAGGGAGATTCCCTTTCCCCCTGAGGGGGATAGACTCTGATAACGATTCTTCTTTCATCAACCACCACCTCCTCAGGTGGTGTGAGCAGAGACGCATTACCTTTACCCGTTCAAGGCCTTATCAGAAGAATGACAACTGTCATGTGGAGCAGAAGAACTGGTCCGTGGTGAGGAGGTATGCGGGGTATTTTCGGTATGAGGGAGAGGAGGCGCTGGGTGTGCTCAGGGAGATGGGGCAGGTGCTGAGGCTCTATGTGAACTATTTTCAGCCTTCGGTGAAGCTTCTGGAGAAGGTGAGGGAGGGGTCTAAGGTCAAAAAGAGGTATGATGATCCCAAGACCCCTTATGAGAGGGTGCTTGAGTGTGCTGATCTCGATGAGGAGGTCAAAAGGAGACTGAAGCAGGAGTATGAGGGGCTGAACCCTGCAGAGTTAAGAAGAAGGCTGCTTAAGCTTCAGGAAAAGCTCATAGAGCTGGCTACTGCCTCCAAGAGGAAGATCCATGCCTTGGGATAGATTTTCATATGAGGCATGAGGGGATCCCTGTGGCGAGGGAAAGGCTTAGGATCCTCAGGCTGTGGGATGCCCTGAGGAGGCCATGGGCCATAAGGTAGCCCAGGGCTTAGGCCCAAGGAGCCCGGGGTTCTGGTTATGTGGAGAGGGCCCAGGGGATACACCAGGCAGGTGGTGAGGGAGTGGGCGGATCTTTGCAATTTCCTCAAGCCCTCGAGGTCCCTGGGAGGTGAAGACCCCATGGGAGTACCTGATGGAAACCCGGAGGGGAGTGACATTATTTGAACACTGGGCATCCCAAATGTAATGGGACTTGAACATCCTCTGAAGGTTTTAAGGTTTTGGCTTTCACTGATTTTGTGGTGGTTTTATTGGGCACTACAAACCTGGACTTAAGGGGGTATAACTGATAATGGTTATGAAGTGGCGATAGTTTTTCCGGAAAGGCCCCCTAGAGACCCCGATGAGGCAAAAAGGGGTGTTTTTAAACAAAACTCTGCTAAAAAAGCTCTTTGGCCAATTCAGGGGGATGCGAAAACAATTAAGAAGATCTAATCTATACTGGGGTAAATAGCATGAAACCCGAAGAACTTTTAAAGCTTGTTTCGAAAGAAATACTGGAAAAGGGGAGAAAAATACGGAGGAAAGGCCAAATTTTGGAACTTCAAAGGAAAGAGGACAGAATAGAAGCTTTGGTAAAAGGTAGCTACCATCCCTATTACGAAGTAAAAATCAAAGTAAAGCAAGAAGGACTTGAGATTACAGCTATTGATCCAGCAAGCATTGCAATGGTTTCACTAAAAATTCCAAAGCAAGCATTTTCCCAATTCGAACTTGAAAAAGAAGAAGAATTAGGAATTAATCTTGATGATCTGAAGCAAGTTCTTAAGAGAGCAAGTCAAGCTATAATTCTTGAAAAGCAGGAAAACAAGCTTCAAGTTAAGTTAAGCGAGAAAAGAATTTTCTCTCTTGCTTTAATCGCAATAGAAGCTGAAGAAAAACAAATTCCCAAGCTAAACTTTAATACAAAAGTAAAGTTAAAAAGTAAGGAGTTTGCTGAAGCTATTGCAGATTCAGCAATCGTAGCTGATTCTTGTGCCTTTATAGCAAGCAATAATGAATTTAGAATAGAAGCCCAAGGCCTGAACAAAGTCGTGACTAAGCTAGATGCAACAATTGAAGGAACTGAAAGTAAGGCAAAATATGCTATAGATTATCTTGCTAAGTTCGCAAAAGCTTCAAAATTCAGTGAAAATCTAACTTTAAGTTTTTCAACGAATTATCCTGCAAGACTCGACTTCAAAGAAGGCTTTGAACTAGGCTTCATAATTGCTCCAAGAGTCGAAGAAGAATAAAATTTAGATTTGAAGATTAACTTATGCCTATTTTTTCTAGGACATCTACAATTGGAGCAAGATCTTTCTTCTCTATAATAAAGATAGTGTCAGTGTAGGCACTATAAGTCTCAATAATATTGATTCCTCTTTCAGCAATTTTAGTATAAACAAAAGCAACAAAACCTTTTGTTTTTTCTATCCTTTCAGGACTCTTTATTCTTACTTCGACCAAGTTTTTATATTCTTTAATGCAATCAATTTTTAATTTTTCATCTGTTATTAATATGACAGCTTCAGAACCTTCTATCAAATGAAAATGTGGTAACTTATCCAGCATCTTTCTTTCTATTTCTTTTACAATGTAAACATTAACTGCTGTTCTTATTTCGAGCGAACTTTCTTGCAAAAGGGAAGTTATTTTTTCTTCTTCTACTTTTTTAATTTCTTCTTTGTATCTCCTAATCGCGATAAGCACAGCATCGAAATTTTTTACTCTAAGCTCATTCTGGATTTTCCTTGCAAGAGAAGAATAATTGATGAGTTCATTTTTTAATGCCCATATTATGTAAGGATACTTGTCGAGCCATTCAAAAACCTGTTCTGCTATAGACTTCTTTTTTTCCTTTTCTTTTTTCTTTTTTACCATGTCTAATATATGTCAAGAATTCTTTATAAATGTTTCGTTTTGGACATAAAATATTTATATTTTAATTGCAAAATAAATACAGGCAAAGAAAAGCTTTGCCTAATGAGCATCGGGCGATGATCCGAACCGAGGAGGTGAAAAATGGTAAAGATAGTTGATGTATACACAGCTAAAGAAGGGGAATATTATACAGGAAAGGAAATAGAATATACTGTAGAAAATAAAGAGTTAGAAACCCTGACAAAATTTTTTAAAGAGGTCTATCCTATTGGCTTAAAATATGGTTATCCTTATATTGCTGAACCAATAGTAGAAAAGATAGCATCAGAACTTTACGATTCTTTCAAACAACTGATTCCTTTAGGGGAACATCTTCTTACACCACTTTTCTCAGGCCAACCAGCAGAAATAAAATTAAAAGACTTAAATGATCTCATAGAAGAAGACCACCTATCCTTTGAGTATAAGGTTCCTACAAAATTTACATCTACAAAAGAAGGATGCACACCAATAATAACAATCTCCAAGGCACATTATACAAAGGTGTTACATGGAGACCACTGGAGCTGTCTCTTATACACATCTGACGCTACCGACGAAGGCTTAGGTGTAGATCTCGGTGGTCGCCGTATCATTAAAA
>CBFDUE010000151.1:0-3965 GCA_965613025.1 uncultured bacterium | reverse complement strand
CTCGGAGATGTGTATAAGAGACAGTCCCTATCTATATCTTTTAAAAGCAGAATAGTTCTTTCCATATACTCTTTTATACAGGATAATTTTTCCTCCAAAAGTCTGATAATTTCTGTCTTTTCCATTATAGGCTCCTTAAGCGCTTACATAACTTCTCTGCTCTTGATAAATCGCTGGTTCAGGTATCTCAACTTTTCCATTTTTAAATATATACTCCCAGGCACTCTTAAGATCTCTTAACATCACAAGAACTTCATCAATTGCTGATGCATCATTTTTTACATCTGCTTCAAATATCCTCTTTAAGATATAGGTATATATCGCATTGAGATTTTTGGCTATCTGCCCACCCTTTTCAAAATTAAGGGCACACTGAAGCTCAGTTATTATCTCACGAGCCTTAGAAAGATGTGTTGTCCTCTCATCAGGCCTATTATTTAAGATGCACTCTTTTCCCTTATGAAGCCTTTCAATTACACCTTCATAACACATCAGAATCAGTCGCTTCTGATCTGCAGTATTAACATCTGTCATCTGATAGTGTTTTGCACAATAGGCATTAATCATAACTCATCCCTCCTTAATTAAATTAATTTATATTAACCCCCATCCATTCAAGGATGCGGAGATCTGCCCGCTTAACCAATTGCTCTGATTCTGGATCTGTGAGAGTGCCATCTCCATCTTTATGAAACTGTCTGTAAGTCTCTTAAGTTTATTTTCAATGCGATCTTCAAGCCTTTCAATTCTGCCTTCTAAATTATCAATGCTGTTACTTAGAGCCTCCTTAGCACCCTGAATATTGCCATTTAAAGGGTCAGTGATATTATAAAGCACCCTATAGAATTGTTCTGCAACACCATAGATGAGTGTTATAGAACCCACATTTCCTGTATCAGAACCAGAATATCTTACCATCAAGCCTTTTGCATCCCCAGAATCAGAGCTTATGTATTCCCCACTTACAGAGGCCTCATATATCTCAGAGTCTTTTTCAAAGTAGTCATCTGGACTTCCACCTGTATCAATATAGACATTATATGTTCCAGATGCAGTATCCAGAGTATGATATGCATAGGTAAGATGGCTATTGGTTGAGCTCCAGCTAAATGTTATAAGCCTTCTTACATCATCAAAATTATTCTCTAAGGCATCTTGAAGGGTATCGTCATCAATGGTAAGCCTTCCTGAAGAGTTAAGGGTTATACCAATAAGAGCTAAAGTGGAAAAATCTGAATCTACATCCTCAACCCTGTTTAGTATAATATCCCGCAGCTGTGATCTTATATTTCTAAGGGTGGAATCACCAAAAAGGGGACCACCTGGTTGCTGGTTATCTTCATCATAGTCAAGCTGGGAATCAATTGCATCCATAACCTCATTATAGCTATCTACCATCTCCTGGATCTTCTCTTTTATGGAATCATAATCTCTTCCTATATTAAGGGTAATTGTGGTAGAGGTATCTGCACTTAAGAGATTAAGGGTTACACCAGGTATGATATCATCTACAGTATTTGATGATGTGGTAATGGTCTCTCCATCAATTTCAATTTGAGCATCCTGGCCTGCCTGAATCTGACGCTTTCTTATAGTGGTTATAGCTCCAAGGTCGCCATCTTGATCAAATTTAAGACTGCTCTTATTGGGTGTGATTACAACCTGAAGATCTGTATCGCCTATCTCATTATCAATTACCCTGATTCTTCCATCTTCTGTTATAGTAGCAGTCACATCTCCAAAACTGTTTTCTATCTCTGTCAAAAGATCATCTATGGTCTTATAAGAGGAAGTGCCTGAATCATAGATATAGAATGTGACATTTACACTATTTCCATTGGTATCTGTCCCTGTTAGAGTAATATAATCTGTGGTTTCATAATCAATATATCCGTCTATCTGGTCAAATCTGGTTGAAGTGGTGATATATTGACCAGAAGATGTATTGGATATATCTCCTGTCATTCCCCTTTCATCTGAAAATCCAGAGCGTTCAAGTATTCCCAGTGTTTCAAGTATATTATTGGAATCTGTATAGGATATGGTCTCCCCTTCAATGAGTAATCTATAATAGGTTGTTCCATCTACAGTCTCAGTTATCACACTTACAGGATCACTTGAAAAGAGTCCACTAAATGCAGCATTTATAGCATCTCTTATATCGGTTAATGAATCATTGGAGAGATCAATACTCACACTTTGAGAATTTCCGTTTATTACAATGGTTACGGTTCCACTCTGAGGCTCTGAAAGATCTAAGAGATCACCAATTGCATCCGTTGAAGAGCTATATCTGTCACTCTTGTTACCCCCCTGAATCTGATTCTTTATCGTCTTTGAAGAGGTATCCACAAATCCCAACTCTCCTAAGACATTATTTGCTCCCCCATTTAGGATACTTATCCCTTCCGATCCCTCTTCATCTGAAGTGAATATCAGTCTATAACCTTCGTTTTCAATATATAGAATAGAGGCTGTAACCCCTGATGGATCGGTTCCGGTGTTTACTGCGTTTATCTTATCTCTTATTCCTATCAATGTATCAGAAGTTGAGATGGATACGGTCTTACCACCTATAATTATATCGCCAGATATATTTAATTCAGCAGTTTGACTAGCAAAAGTGGTAGATGAAATCTTTTGAGCTGTAGCCCTTTGTAATATCTTTATATCATATGTTCCAGGAGATGCATCTGAGGATGTGGTAACAGAGATAAGATCTTCTGCATCCGTGCTTGTGTCAGTTGTAAGATTAACTGTAAAGATATTTAGATCATCACTTTCTCTTAACTCTTCAATAGTGCTCATAAAGGAAGAAAGGGAAGAGCTTATCTCATCCCAGGCATTCATCTTTTCTTGATAGGAATCTATCCTCTGTTGAAGGAGTTCAACAGGCCTTCTTTCCACTTCTTCCAATTGATCCAATATGCCTCTCCAGTCAATTCCAGATGAAATTCCACTTATATATGTCTCTGCCATGATGCCCGAGCCCTTCTTTTAAGGATTTTTCTTATTATATATATCGGATAGGCATAAGAGATATTTAATTTTTTAATTACTATCTTAAAAGAAGATCACCCCCGTAAAGGGGGGCGATCTTAATGGAGGGAGATGGGTTTGGTGTATTAAGCAAAGAGGGCAAGGACCTGCTGTGGTGCCATATTTGCCTGAGCAAGCATTGCAGTACCTGCCTGAAGCATGATCTGATGTCTGGTGAAGTTCACCATCTCGAACGCCATATCCACATCGCGGATGGTGGACTCAGAGGCTGCAATGTTTTCAACTGATACACCCAGATTTGCAGTTGCAAAATCAAGCCTGCTCTGACCAGCACCAATCTCACCCAAAATTACGTTTACTGAAGTAAGTGCAGCATCTATATCATCAAGTGCAGCAGAGGCACTTGCCAGGGTTGTAAGATTAATGTCATCGATTCCCAGGTCAGTTGTAAGCAACCCATCACTTATTCCGACGGTTATAACATCCTGGGTGGCGGTGTTATAAGAACCGATCTGAAAGGTGAAAGTCTTTGAAGCATTGATCAGCTGGGTGTCACTGTATTTGGTATCATTTGCGATTCTGTCAATTTCTTCCAATAGCTCAGCCGCTTCTGCATTCAGCCTGGTTCTTCCATCGGAATCTGTATTAGAAGATGCTGCCTGAGTAGCTAACTCTTTTAACCTTTCAATTATCTCTTCAATTCTGGATGCACCACCTTCTGCAACCTGGAGCATTGCTGTTGCCTGAGCGGCATTTTCCTGGGCTTTTCTTAGAGATCTCAGCTCATTTCTAAATTTGTTTGCGATCGCCAGCCCTGCTACGTCATCCTTTGCTTTGTTTATCTTTAGACCGGAAGATAATCTTTCAATTGAGGTTGATAGTTTTGAATCAGTTAAAGTTACTTGTCTGTGGGCCTGTCTCTTATACACATCTGACGCTGCCGACGAAGGCTTAGGTGTAGATCT
>CBFDUE010000150.1:0-4004 GCA_965613025.1 uncultured bacterium | reverse complement strand
CTCAAATCCATTAATTAAGTTATTAGAAATTAAATGAGATTCGGAAGAATGGATGTAGATACCAGAGTCCATATTTTCATTCATATTACCAATTATCTGGTTTCTAAGTATATGACCGCCTCTTCCACCATTAACATAGACCGCATCACCAGAATTCATCTCAAATACATTTCCTATGATATAAAAATCATATGCCTCGGTAAGGTAGATTCCTGTCTTTTCCGAAGAGGTATCTTCTGGATTAGTCCTAATGATATTATCAGTAATTGTTAAATTAGCCACATTATCTGCCATAATACCAATCCAATAGCCACTATTATTATCTATTTCATTTCCGGAAATAGTGATATTACTCAATAGATCTAATTTATCCCCAATACATTCAATATCTATGTTAAAGCCTTGGAACTTAAGACCCTGAATCTTTACATTATCAGCCATAATTGTTATTCCACTTTTCCAATATTCTGTATCTTCAACAAAGAGAATCGGTTTTATCCCTTGCTCCTCAACACCAATTATATTTACATTATCATGGTTCAAGATGAGCGGCTCATCAGGTTCCTTTCCTCCACTAAATAGAGTGGTATAGGTTCCAGAACTTATAAAGATAGTATATGTTCCTGCCTGCGCACTATTTAGAACGCTTATTGCGTGATGAATTGTATTCCATGGACTATTTTCATTTCCAACTCCAGGGTACTGATTATTAACATTTACATAGTATGTGCCCGGTTGGAGTTGAGGTTTGGAGCTGTTATTTAGAGGATCTGAGCCATAATATATCTCTTCGTTATCACCATATCCATCCTGATCAGTATCAAGACTTAATGGATCTGTTCCAATACTTTTGACCTCTGCACCATCAATCAATCCATCCTGATCAGTATCAGAGAAGGTGGGAGCTGTTCCAATCACAAATTCCTCAAAATCACTTAGATTATCGTTGTCTGAGTCTCCGCTTCCATCATGGGAAAGATCCCCAAATTGGGAAATCTCCCAATCATCATCCATATTATCACTGTCTGAGTCATTAATTGGTCTAATTGTAAATACGACGGGGGCCAGATTAAAGGCCTGATTTTCAATATTCTGATCAGAATCTGACTCCCTATGGGCAATAATCTGATAACTATAAGAGGAGTTTGGTAAGAAGATATCAGAAGGAGGAATATAGTATGTCTGAGTCAGCATCTGACTCTCTTTAACTATTTCATCACCTCTTGCATCATAGATGATAAGCTCATAAAAACTTGCATCCTCAACAGGAGACCAGAAAAAAACCGGAACTGAACTAATGTAAGAGTCATCCTCTGGAAATGATAAACTCACTGTGGAGATGGGATTAACCGATTTAAGAGTATCTATTACTTGAGCGGCATTTCCATCAAAATCAGTAACTATAAATCTATAATCACCACTCTGAATATCAGAGATATCTTCATATATCTTCTTACCCACATAGATTCCGTCACCATCATAGGTTAGGGTCATACTGGTAGAACCATCTGGAAAGATAACCTTTACAGATCTGATATTCTCAGGTACTCCATCCTGATCACTTACTTTTACCCTAAAAGAAAGACCATAGTGATCCACACCAAATGGATCTTTTACATGATCAACTGCCACTCCATATCCATCAATATCTATGGTAGGTGTATAGACACCACCACTTAGACCCTCTATAAAAAAGGTAAACATATCAGAGAAAGGCTCACAGGGCAAAGATAGGCCATTGTCAATATTCTGGTCCTTAAATTCCTTCCAAGCCGTAATATTGTATCTATAGAGAGATCCAGATTTAAGATAACCATAGGGAAGGGTAAACGAATTCTTTATGGTATTTAAGGTGAGGATTTCATTGAAATCTTTATCAAATATACTCAATTTATAAAAGGAGGCATCAGGAATATCATTCCAGGTAAATTCAATATCTTCTCCTTTATTTATTAAGTAATTGTGTTCAGGGCTCAGATTTACTTCTAAAGGAAATTGTAAAGGCTCATAAGTAAAGTCTTCTGAAACAGAATAGGAATTGCCTTCCATATCCTTTACAATAAAAGTATATATGCCTGATTCTGGAGAGATATCATAATGGGAATAGATACCTGAAATGGAAAAATCCTCTTGCTTCTCTAAGTAAAGCGGTAATGTCCTTCCATCCGGTAATGTTACCGTAACAGAGGATATATCCTCTGGAACCCCTTGGGCATCAAATACCCTTATCCTGAAAGCTATAAGATCACCAAAAGATGTGCTCCAGCTAAATACACCCATATCATCCAGATCAATATAGGGGTTGCTATCTTCAGACCCTGTTAAGAACTCAAAACGCTGAGATTTTGAGTAATTATCTACATCTGGAATAGGAACATGGCCATCATAGGCTCTTAGCTCAAATTTATACATGGTATTGGGTCTTAATATACCTGGTGGAACGGTAAATTCAGGAAAACTGCTATATCCATTCCATATTACATATCTTTCCCATTTATCATATATCCTGATGGAATACCTGTTTGCTCCAGGAATTGTGGCAAAACTGAATCTCGGGGTTGTATCTTTAAATTGTTTAGAGATTCGGGTTCCAATACCTTTATCATGAAAGACCCTTGTAGGATATATGGAGCCTTCAGGGATATATACGTCAGTATAGATGTCAGCACTGGATGCCTTCTGCGCAGTAAATGTTAATTTGCTTCCATCCCAATCAATGGAAACCCATACTGTCTCTGAACCGATAGAAGTAAGATCACCACTCTGCAAGAATCTCAAGCTAAGGGAGTCCTCTTTCCTAAATTCAATCACATCATAGGTGATCTTGTCCTTTCTTACACGGACCTGAGCAAATACATCACCACTACCATTGTTGAAAAAGAAGCCATAGATCCTGGCCTTAGGTATATTAGAGGATATGTCATTTATATTGATACTCGCCTTAATACTATCTATTTCTGAAGGGTCTTTAAATCTTAAACCTGCACTTACATTTCCAACAGAATTAGAGGTCTGAATCTTGAGTTTCCCGCTTTCAACAGATATACCTTCCCCATATTTCTCCCACCTATTGGAATCTATAACAGAAGAGCTAAAATCATCATAAAGTTGCCCATTTACATATATATCATCAAAATATGCTGATATGTATTCATCCTTAAGAGACGGCTCTATGGATGGGGTATATGGAGAATTCAGAGGAGAAACTGTAAGTTCTTCCGCTACAGTCATGCTAAGAGAGTCGGGGTCAGTTACCACAAAAGTATAGGAACCTGGAATTGGATCACCCGAAATGATGGTATAAAAGTATGCAGAGCTCGGGCTCTTTAAAAACATATCTTCATTTAAAGGGCTATAATGAAGAGTATATGTCTTTCCATCAGGTGCAGATACAATGACATTATGAGAGTATCCCCCATTAGATACACCGTCCTGATCCACAATCCTTACCCAACATAAGGTGGAGGTATAATTACCGGAAGAACTTCCACTTACTGAGGTGGTAACCCCTAATCTTGTAAGATCAATCACTGGAGGGGATGAATGCTGCAATTGAGATGCAACTGTAAATGATCTCCATTCACTTACAACCCTGTTTTGAGCCAATTTCCCATTCTCATCATCCCAGATACTTATCCTCCAAAAATAGCTTTCCCCAGGCTCTAATATCCCTTCAGGCAAGGTATAATTAGATAAATCTTTAATCCTGGGAGATATATAAATGAAATTTTGTTTGGAAGAATCCATTATCTCTATTCTGTAATAGAGGGGGCTTGTAAAATATCTGTGGATCTTCCACGAAAATACTGGTGTCTTGGAGCTGATAATTTCCCCTTCCTTAGGGAGAAAGGAATCTATATCAGGTAGTGGAATCTCTCTGTTTTCAAGCTGAAGGTCATTATCTGTTCCTTTATTTCCGTATTTATCTTCAACAGTAAAGGTATATAGACCAGGCTCTGGTGCCCCGTCCCATTTAAAGACATAAAGATTAAATTGATCAAAAA
>CBFDUE010000149.1:0-4028 GCA_965613025.1 uncultured bacterium | reverse complement strand
ATCCAGTGCTTCATCAATTGTCTTACCTTGACTCATACATCCTACAAGCTCAGGAACATCTACAATATATCCTTGATATTCTGGATCATAAGTTATTACAACCTTAAATCTCATATTGTCTCCTCCTTTTTAAGCAGAAATCTTGTTAAGTTAACTCCAATAAATCCACAACCGCCAGTAATTAAACATCGGTTAGGAGTAGTAAGTGAGGATTGAGAAGAAGACATTAAATTGACCTCTTTTGAGATTTTATCAATCCTGAAAGCAACTTATCTTCTTCTATAAGCTTATCATTAATTCTCTTCCACGTAACATCATCTATGTATTCAAGACGTTTGGCCAGCTCCAATTGAGTGTCAAGCTCACTAAGGGACCCTTGGGCTATGTGCAAGAAATTGACAAATTCCTTTCGCGTATTCCGAGAAGCTCCTTCAGCAATATTACTTGAAATACTTACTGCACTCCTCCTCATTTGTGTAACCAGACCAAACTTTTCTACAGATGGAAAGCTTTCAGAAATCTTGTATATATCTTCTGCTATATCCATAGCCCACTGCCATGCTTTCAATCTTTTATGAGGCTTTTCCACAAATCTTCTTTATCTCCTTACTTCTTACTTCTCACTACTTACTTCAAAAAAGCGACTTTTCTCCTTGATCCATCCCATCTAATATCAGGAATCAATGCATGTGCCCTTGCTTCTATCCTATGTCTATATTTAATCAAATCCTTTAACATTATCTCAAGCTCAGCCTCTATATCATGTGTGGGCTTATACCCTAAATCCAAAAGATGCTGATGATCAGGGTTGTAGTAATGTTCTTCCATCTCAATTCTGGGATTTTCAACATTTCGAACTTCTACATCAAGCCCCAAACTCTTTGCCACTTTCTGAACCTTATATGCAAGCTCGGTCAGATCATACACCTCTTCAAATTGATTAAATACCCTGTATTCTCCTTCATCAGGGGGATTTTCAATTGCTATTGTTAAACACTGCATTGAATCCCTAAGTGGTAGAAAACCTCTCTTTTGATGCCCTTTACCATAGGGGGTTAGAGGCTCACCTATCACAGCTTGAGCACAAAACCTATTGATGGCTGTTCCAAAACATTGATCAAAATCAAACCTTGTAAGCAACCTCTCATCATCTCCCATCTCATCTATCCTGGTTCCAAATACTACCCCCTGCATAATATCCGTTGACCTTAATCCCCAAATTCTACATGCCATCATTATATTATGTGAATCATGAACTTTGGTCTGATGATACCAGCTGCCAGGCTGCCTTGGAAATGGTAAATAGTCCTTTCTTCCCCGATATTCAATCTCAAAAAACCCCTCTGGTATATCTATATTGGGTGTGCCATACTCTCCCATTGTTCCTAATTTTATTAAATGAGCCTTAGGGCATACATCCCTCATGGCATGTAATATATTCAATGTGCCAACTATATTATTGGTTTGAGTGAATACACAATGCTCCACATCTATCATACTGTATGGAGCTGAAGGCATCTCACCAAAATGAACAATTGCATCAGGTTTAAAAGATCTAAGAAAATTCCATATAAAATTATAATTCCTCAAATCCCCTTTAATAAATTGAAGATTTACCCCAAAATTCTCTCTAAATGCCTGCAGTCTCTCTGTCATTCTTCTGATTGGAGTTGCAGACTGTGATCCCATCTCTGCTACCCAATCCCTTCTAAAATAGTTATCACAACCCGCTACCTCATATCCTCTTGCAGCAAGATATTGGGCCAACGTCCATCCTAAATAACCATCTACTCCCGCTATAAATACTCGCATTTAGTTATCCTCCATGTTAGTTTTTAGGGTTTTTCTTATTTGTTTCGTTTCACCTGGTTTTAACTCATAAAAATTTATATAGATCATTGGACCATGAATAGATAAAAAAGTGGGGGAAGATTGCTTCGCTTCCGCTTGCAATGATATGAAGAGATGGGGAATTTTCACCTGGGATTTGAAAAGGTCTCCTCTTCAGAGCATTGATTAGGTTAGCAATTATCCTGCTGATCCTGTCTGCAATGTAATACTAACCTCACCAGGCTTGATCAGATTACGGACAGATGCA
The DNA here is from genome assembly GCA_965613025.1 of uncultured bacterium. GTDB lineage: Bacteria > Desulfobacterota > DSM-4660 > Desulfatiglandales > JALVMZ01 > CAYTXJ01. The sequence continues at coordinate 1,930 of CBFDUE010000149.1, read as the reverse complement.
TGAAGAAACTCTACACTGACTGGTTCCCCATCTTCACCGTAACTAACAATTACACCCCCAGATTCTTCCACAGCATCTACAGGAGGATCATCACGAAATACAAATACCAGCACATCGGCCTCCGGATCATATCTAACCTTCATCCAGAACCCCCTTCCAATATTTATCAACCTTGCTTGTCCAATAAACAGTAAGAATTTTATACCCCTCCTCTGTTTTAATAAAGGGAATCCTTATTAAACCATCCCTACTTTTTGCCTGGGCTACTTTAGCTTCCAAATCTCCAGGGACAATTTGTCCAGGATTCTTTAGTATATCTTCAACCTCTTGTTTTGTAATCCCGAGTTTCCTGAACCACTCTCTTTGACGCTCCGCGGCATGTCTGGTCCAAATAATCTTCAAAATCCCTTTTTTATGTCTCTTTTATCATAATAGTCCAAATAATTTCAATACTTCAGCAAACTTGGGCTCTCTCCTTCCGTATTCCTTTAAGACCATTAGAGTTAATCTTTGATCTGTTTCAGTATTCTTAGCCTTCTTTATAAGATGTATAATTTCTCCTCATCCTGAGAGGAATAGACCCTATTTGAAAATAAATGAATAGTTAAAACCAGTATAAATAAAATATTTCTATGTTTCATGGTTCAAATCAGAAGAGACAATCGGTAATTTCACGCCATCAGGGTTTTACAAAAATCTCTATTTTATCTTATATGAGATTAATTCTTTATTACTTCCCTAATAGCCCTCCACAAAAGCCTGCTCTGGGGGCCAATTGTGCTTTCTACTGGATTGTAAAAAAGAATATTCTGCTCTATCCAGAAAATTAATCTGTCAAACTCCTCCCCAATCTCCTCTTTCGTTAATCTATCTTCATTTCTAAATTTCTTCAAAAACTCCCATATCCCACTTCCATCCTCCACCTTTCTCAATACCTTCCATCTAATCCATTCAAGCCTCCCTATCTCATCCTTTAACATGCTCTTTAAGCCCTCTTCTTCATTATATCCCTGCTTTTTCTCTTCATATAACCTTACCATATCCCCAACTTTTCCACCTATCCAATCCCATACAAGCTCCTTGTCATTAAAACCAAACCCATCATATAACTTAAAGGCATCATCCTTTGGTAGATCATCCACCAAAATATATTTAGCCCTACCTTCAAGCCTTGCATTGCTATATATATCTTCAATAAATAGACAATCACTCGTTGAACAAAGTGAATGGCATAAATGGGTCTCCTTTGTCATCCTGACTAAAAAATTAAATAGGTCATGTAACACAGGACCATTACCCTTCACCTCTTTTAACATCTGTATCTCATCAAATACTAATACAGGCCTCATCCCTTTACTATATACCCTCCTCATTAACTCTTCCAAATACTTAAAACAATCCTTCCTCCCCCTAATCCCCGGCTTAAATCTCTCTATAATCTCCGCAGGAAGAACTATACTATAATTAAATTTCTTCATAATATCTTCAGCAAATTTTAAACTAGAAGCTAATAGATCAGCTCCATCCTTCACCCTCTCCCATAAAGACTCCTCCCTTACATCAAATATTGTATGTATAAAATCTTCATAACTCCTCGTCTCTATACCACGAAAATTTATGTAAAATACCCTGTACTCCTCAGGTAACTCCTCTAACACCTTCATAAGTAAGGCTGTCTTCCCACTATTTATGGGACCATATACAAAATAGAGCAGATTGGGATCCCCACTAAGCACCGCCTTCATTCGCCTTATATCATCTTCACGATTATAAAATACCATACTCACTCCTTTTTTACACTTGCGAAGTGGAAAAGAAGGGCTGTCAGATAGAAATTCATAACTTTCACTAAGTTATCACCTCTTCTATGGCCCTGTGAATAAGCCTACCTTGTGGACAAACTGTCCCTTCAACTGGATTGTAAAATAAG
>CBFDUE010000148.1:0-4085 GCA_965613025.1 uncultured bacterium | reverse complement strand
ATACAGGCTTATGAGGGATTGCTTTTCCATGAGGTCTGAGAAAAAGAGTTTGTTGCTATCATCTGTTGCGATTCCGCTTGGAATCACCATGCCTGCCCTGCCTTTGGGGGATAGGAGCTGTCTTCCAAGTCCAGCAAATATCTGATAGGTGTTTATATCACCGATTGCATTTAAAGGGAATCTACCTGAATATCTTAAAAATTTACTCTGTGCTTCTGAGGTGTGTTTGGAGTCAAAAAATTCCTTGTAAAGGGCAGGATTTTTATCTGGAAGCTCTGAGATAAGCCTTTTTCTTATAGAGGCATTTGGGGCATTTGAAATTGCTGGATCTTTTGTTGCAAAGAATTCCTTTTCTTGTAGTTTTATCTTTTCCCACGGGGGATTTCCCAGGACCACATCAAAGCCACCCTGTGAGAATACCTCTGGGAATTCAATAGGCCAGTGAAAGAATTTATGTTTTTTTGAAATCTTTTGTGCCATTTCAATAAATTCGGAGTCTACTGAGTGGCCTTCCATGTATAGCCATAGGATGTCTGTGGTTGGGATTCGGCGGTTCCGTGCGTTCTCTCCTGTTATGGGGACAAAGAATGCAGATGTCCAAAGATCACAGAGGTTTTTTAATGGAATTAATTTTTCTTGGGCTTCGTGGTATTTTTTTACCTTTAGGTGGATCTGTTCAGGCGTGTCATCCGGGAGACTTAGGTATTGTTCTGAGATGTGGGAAAGTTCTTTTAGCCTTTCCATTTGGGTAAATACAAATGACTTTTGCCCATATTTTCTCTGTTCCTTATTCTGCTTTTTAATACCTTTTGCTACTTCTTTTTCATCGCCAAATACAGGGTTAAAGGCATTATCAGGGATTCCTTCCTTTAATACCTTCAGATCAAATACCCCCACTAAGGAATCACCGAGTTTTATTCGGTGATCCAGAAATGCAAGAGGTTTTCCTTTTGCATGGCCTTCAATCCAGAGGGCAACCTTACAGAGATCTACTGCAAGGGGGTTTTTATCCACTCCATAGATGCAGTGGGTGATGCAGTCTCTTATTGCAAGCCTTAGTTGTTCAGGGGTGGGCTCTTCCACATCGTGCCTTATTTTTGCAAGCTCCTTTCCAAGTGTCCTTGCTGCTGCAAGCAGAAAATGGCCACTTCCAGTTGCAGGATCGCAGACTTTGATGTTCAGGATAGCCTTTTCTTTTTCCTTTTTTGTCTTAGCATCTTTAAGGCGGTCTTTGATTACAGGAATGAGGGCGCTCTTAATGAGTTCGTTTACAAGCTCTTTAGGTGTATAGTATGAACCTGTGGATTTTCGCTCTGTGCCTGATTCAAGTTTAAACTCAGGGTTTGATTGGGAGTTTTCAAATATGGGTTCAAAGTCAAGCAGGCTTTCATAGACACTTCCAAGCTCTTCCACATCAAGGGCTGAGTAGTTTATTCTTCTCCAGGGGGCTTTATCGCTTTCTTTATACATGGAGATGTGCCATATTGCATTTAAGAGATCACGGTTTTTAAGGTAAAGATTTAAAAGGTCTTGGGTCTTAGTTGGATTGAATAGCTCACCATTTAGGGGTGGAAGGTTTAGGATGCTTCCAAGCCTTTCATTTTGAAGGAGATGAAAGAGGGTGTTTAGTGAATGCCAAAGGTCTTGCTGGTCATTGTAAATGGAAAGGATTTCAGCAAGTCTTCTTAGCCTTGAGATGCTATAGTGTTTATGGTAGATGGGATTATCTGTTATGAGTGCCCTTTCTTCTGAGACCATCAGGAATATGAGCCTGTATATGAGCCTTAAAAGCTGGGTATAGAAGTCCTTAGGGTTTAGGTTTCCATCTTTTATCTTTTCTCTTAGTTTGGTGTTTTTGGGATGTAAGAGGAATCCCTTTGCAAATATCTTGATTGCCTTTTCTACCCCTTCCCTTAAATGATCCCTGACTCTACCTCCTTGCTCTACACTCCATCTAAAATACTTCTCAAGAAGACATTCTGGGGCTGAATCAGGGGATTTGGGAATGCGGGTCTTGTGGATCAATCTGTATAGGATTGCAAAGTCAGAGAAGTGTTCCCCTTCCATCATCTGTTGGAGATCAAATTCAATGTATGCCTGACGGCTTATGAGCTGTGAGTCCCTCAAGATCCTTAAAAGTAAGCCGTTTGTTACAATGCCCCAGAGGTCTTCTGAGCGGTTTAGGTATTCCTGAAGCAGGGAGTGGGGGGCAAGTCTTGGCCTTCCTGATTCAGGGCGTCTGTCAAGGGATTGGTTGCATCCAACGATATGAACAGGGAAGCCCTCATTTGGGTCTCCTTCACGGTGCGAGATGGCATAGGTGCTTCCATCTATAACTTGAGCACTCCTTAAAGGGAAGAGTTCGTATCCAAGAAGGCTCAAGAAGGGGATAATCCATTGATTGCGGGTTATGGTGGTTGCAGGATCATCTGGAGGGAGCTTTTCAATACGTCTTTTAAATCCGCTCCAGTGATCCTTTGCATTTGCAAAGGCTGTGGAGATCTCATCTAAGAGATTTGCCTTTCCTTTTAAGCCAAAGTCAGAGGGGCTTTGACCTGTGGCTGAGCCTTCTTTTATCTGGTCAATCAGGTCAATGGAGAGCATGCCACCATGGATTTCAAGGCATGGATAGCTCTTTGTCATTGCCTTACTCCCTTTGGAATGGGAATTAGCACAAGGATACCCACTAAGTCAGGTGGAAGGTGGGGGGTTACAGAAAGACCTTTTCTCCTTAGTCTTACAGATGCCCTTATCTTTTTGTAAGATAATTCAAGTTCCTTTGCCTTTTGAAAGATCTTGGGCTTTATCTTCGGCATAAGCATATCCCACCAGCCAAGGATCTCTTTTGCGTTTTCTTTTCTCTCCTCATTTGTGATGGGTGCATCAGCATCTGCTCTGTTTAGAAGCATTAAGGATTCCTCTTCTGATAGCCAGTTTATGTTTTCAGGGGGATAGCCACGAAAGCCAATAACCGTGATCTCTTCACCAAGCTTTTCTGTAAGCTCTGGCTCTTCAATTGTAAAGCGAAGCCTTAATAGCAAAAGGGTTGTTCTTCTTTGGACACTATAGGTGCGGATCACTCCACAGCGGGAGGCTCTGGCAGATGCGCCTTTTGTCATTGCCTCTTCAAAGAGAAAGGTTGCAAGGGCTGATACAAAGGGATGATTTCTCCCAAGAAAGGTGGTATCTGGTGGTGTGGGGCTTAAAAATGATACCTTCCATCTGCTATTTTGGGTATTAATATGTGCCTTTATTGTATCTGGAAGGTTATCAAATGAATAAAGAAGATAGATGCCATTGCCTTGTTCATTGTATCCAATATTAAGCCTCTGACATGCATTTAGCACAAAGTCTTTTACTGCATCGGGATCGCCAAGCACACTGTCTGTTTTTTTAAGTTCTTTTTCCACCTCTTCAGGATTTATGGCCTTTTGTGCAAAGCGGGTTCGGCTTTCTCTTTCCTTTTCCTTTGCCATATCCCATCTTTTGTGAAGATCCTTTACAGCGGGGTCTTCAAAGAGCATTAATTGATCTGGGGTTTCTTTCTTTTTAAAAAACAGGGTGTTTAACACTGCCTCCATAACGGTTTCGCTATCTACTGGAACAGGGACACTTATTCCCAGAGTCTTTCTGATCTCTCTTGCCTTTCTCAAAAGCACATCCAGCACTGCACCGTCAATGTGATTATCCTTACCATAGAGAAGAACTGCCTTTACCTTTGGGCTAACTTGACCAAAGCGATCAACCCTTCCTTCTCTCTGCTCAAGACGGTTTGGATTCCAGGGAAGATCATAGTGGATGACAGAAGAGAAATATTCCTGAAGGTTTATGCCTTCGCTGAGGCAATCGGTTGCTACCAGAACCCTTTTGGGATAGGAGCTAAATAGCTGGACTTTTTCTTTTCTTTCTTCTTCGCTTAAAGTGCCTGTGATGGACTGGATAAGTAAACCCTTAAATTTTGAGCTAAGCTGTCTTTTTAAGGCATCTGCCACATAGTTGCTAGTAGAGATATATCTGCACCAGACTATGGGATTGAAACCTTGCTCCAAGAGGTCTTTTACTATTTCAGTTAATCTTTTAAGCTT
>CBFDUE010000147.1:0-4142 GCA_965613025.1 uncultured bacterium | reverse complement strand
TCCATGATCTTGAATATTTCTCTCTTATCATTAAAGATGCTTTCTCAAACACCAACTAATTTGGAGATGAACCAAAATTTTAAAAGAAAGTGGACTAAAAAGAATTAGAATTGGCAGAGAATGGTATTGGGTCTTTAAAAAGATTCCTACTAAAGAATGGGAACTTTCATGGGAGGGATTTCGTGAATTCAAATGATGATGTAAATTATCGGCTTGAACTTTCAAAAGGTTTTCTAAATGAAGCATCATATAGGCTCCCATGGGATATATTTGATAAAGAGAGTGCTGAAGTAGCACTAAAAAGCGCAAGAAGATGTTATAAAGCCGCATCTGATATTGTGAACAATACAAGAAGATGGCGTTCAAAAAATAAGTAAATAAAGTCTTTATTTTAGAGAACAATCCAAGTCAAGTTTAATATAGCTTTAAAATGGCAGAGTACCTGCAAAAAGAAAATAAGATTAATATAATTAAACGAATTTTAGATAAAGATGATAGAATTGTATTTGCTTATATATATGGTTCTTATTTATTAAAATCCAATGCCAATGATATTGATATCGCAATATATGTTAATGAAAAAAAGATTGATTATTTCATATTTCCAACTGATTTAAAGATAAAGATGTATAAAAAAACGGGAATTGTAGCAGATCTATTTGATATCAAAGTAATTAATAATCTCTTAAGTAAAGGCGATCTTTTTGCATTGCTTTATCTTAAAGATGTATTTACAAAAGGGTTATTAATTGTAGATAAAGATCCAGATCTTAGAACAGATCTTTATGAAAAATATGGATTAAAGTATAGGGAATGTGAAGGGTTAATCGCTGAGATATTAATATGATAGATAGAGCAAGGTTAAAACGGTTTATTAATGAGATAATTAAAAATAGCAATGAATTAAAACAATTAGTTAAAGAAAATACCCTTACCCCCAATTCATTAGCCTTAAAAGCGGCAAAATATCTCCTCATTGAATTAGCAGAAGCTATCTCAAACGTTATTCAGCATATCTTAGCTAAAGAAAAAGGTATAATTGTTTCTGGATATATTGATACAATAGTGAAGGCATATGAAAATAATTTGATTTCAAAGGAGCTTTATAACAAATTAAGACCTTTCTTTGACTTTAGAAACAGTTTGATTCATAGATACTGGCAAGTTGACGATGAACTTTTAATTAAAAATATCATTAAAGGGAAAGATGATCTTGAACAATTTGTAAGAGAAATTGAAGGAATAATAAATGGATCTTAGCAATGAAATTTAAAGATAAGATAAACGGAGCCCTATTAGAAAGGAGGATAGATATGAAAAGGCTGACCTTGATTTTATTAGCTTTATTAATGGTCTTTACTTTTTCATCCTCTACCTTTTCAAAAGAACAAATACTTTCATTTGAAGTTATTGATTCAAACAGTATTAATAAGACTAAAATTGCAAGTTTATATAGAGGATTAGGCTATATATTGGTTCATCATGCAAATAGCGCAGAAAGAGAAAAGGTATCACAATTTTTGAAGAATAATAATGGAAGAGAGGTTAGATTCTATCTAAACAATGAATCACATCTTGGGGTCTTATTCAGATTACCCTATTGCTTTGGAAGGGGTCTTCTTATCTATAGCGGAGATTTAAAAATAAAAAGATATGATATAATTGAGATTGGTATACCTGAAGGAGAATAAAGCACTCTCTTTTAAAAATACCTATGAGCGTCCATAAATTTTTAAACAGACCGCTCTTGGAGGATTTTGGGCAATTATTCAGCTTTTTATGGTGGTAGAGAGCTTAAAAAATTCAGAGCTTATAAATGAATCTTGTGAGAGGTAATAGTACTTATGCCCTTTTATAATCGTGAAGATGATATTAGACGAATGAAGGCAGTGTTAAGTGGGGATCCCAATCTTGTATATTTTGTATATGGCCCTATTAACAGCGGGAAGACTGCGTTATTGATGAAGGTATTGGAGGAGTTACCAGAAGAATACAGGGTATTTTATATCAGTTTTAGGCGTGTTGAGACTCGACGATACGAAGATTTTATAGAAGCCATGTTTGATGTAAGGGAGGAGTCTTTATGGGAGAAGGTAAAAGATAGAGCGGATATATTAGCTTCTGGGTTAAGATTTGCAGAGCAAGTTGCAAAGAAATTTAATTATAGTATAGTGTTACCATCTGAGATAATTGATAAATTTAAGGGGGTAAAAGGAAACAGGAAAGACTGTTTTAAATATTTAGAGGAATTTATGAGAAGGTTAAATAGAGCAGGTAAAAGGCCGATATTGGTATTAGATGAATTGCAGATGTTAAAGGAGATAGATAAGAATGGGCCGATATTACATGATCTATTTAATTTTTTAGTAGGTATGACAAAGGAGACACACCTATGTCATTGTTTATGTTCAACGAGTGATTGTCTATTTATAGAGGACATATATAGCAATGCGAGGCTTGAGGGCAGAGCGAAGTATATATTAGTAGATGATCTACCTAAGGATGATGCCTTTAAGTTATATGAAAGGTTTGGATTTGAGGATAAAGATCTTATATGGAACTGGATAGGTGGCAAGGTGGGGGATATGGTGAGACTATATGAAGAGAAGAAGCAGGGATACAATGAAGAAGAAGGCCTTAGGAATATGCTTAAAGATGAAGTAGGAAGGCTTAATTGGATAGAAGCTAAACTTTTTAAGGAGTTAGAAAAAGCTGATAAGATATGGAATTTTTTAAAGATATTTAAGGAAAATGAAAGGATAAGATTTATGGCAAGAGATAATCTGGAAGAGATGATATATTGGATTCAGGAAAATATACTGTTTTATAATCCAGTGGAAGGCACGATTTGCCCACAAGGAAGATTGATACACAGGGCTATTAATAAAAAATTCAGTGAGTAAAAAGTAATAGATGATTAGAGGAAATTACAAAAAAATTAAAAAATTCAAAGGTCTCAGGATGGATAATACAATATGTCAAATGAGATACAGGATATTACAGTTGAGATACTAAGAAGTATTCGATATGAGCTTAGGGCACTGAGAGAGGATACAAATACGCGTTTTGAGCGGATGGACAGGCACTTTGAACAGATGGAAAAGGATATTTCCCAGATAAGAAGAGATATCAGTTACATTGTTGCTAAATTTGATAATGACCTTATTCTGTTAAGCAATGAGATAAATGGTATAAAGAGGAGACTTAAGGTATGTGAGGATCGTCTTGGCATTCATAATTAAGTTCCCTAAGTTTCCAAATTGGAAGACTATGACTTTGAAAGGTAATGCAGATACAGAAAAAGTTGACTTAGGAATACAATATGCGGAGTCCCACTTTAAAAGAGTTACCACCTCCTCCTAAGGATAAAAAGGGCTGGCCCTGGACAGAGGAAAGTCCTCAACTTCCCGATACCATGCCAGATGGCTCTCCATGGCCGAAAATAAGTATTGTTACCCCCAGTCTAAATCAAGGTAGATTTATTGAAGAGACCATAAGATCGGTTCTACTTCAGGGCTATCCTAATCTTGAATACATTATAATTGATGGAGGCTCTACTGATAATACTGTGGAAATCATAAGAAAATATGAAAGATGGATCACTTATTGGGTAAGCGAACCTGATAAAGGTCAAGCGCATGCTATTAATAAAGGGTTTGAAAGGGCTAAAGGGGAAATTCTTGCATGGCTTAACAGTGATGACCGTTATTGTAAGAATGCTTTAAAGTGGGTTGGAAATGCTTTCAGAGACAATAAGGAATGTGCCGCTATTGTTGGAGAATGTAAACGTGTAACTCCTGATCGTAAAGTAATAAATATAGTCCGTCCAAATTTGTTAACCCTAGAGGGTATAGTTGATTGGGGGTGGGGGTCTAATTTGTTTTATCAACCTTCTTGTTTTATAGCTTCCTGGGCTGTAAAGGCTGCAGGAAAACTGAGAGAAGATTTACATTTTGCGTTTGATTATGAATATTGGATGAGACTTTTAAAAATAGGTCCCTTTGAGCCCTGTCATCGCTGTTTATCAGAAGCTACTATTTATCCAGAGATAAAATCTCAATCCTTCCCTGAAAAGGCAATTGCGGAACAGATTCAAGTAATGTTTGAAACTGGATACTCAGATTTGGCACGTTCTAAAATAG
>CBFDUE010000146.1:0-4201 GCA_965613025.1 uncultured bacterium | reverse complement strand
ACCCCCAAAAATTAACTTAAAATAACCCATAATTACAGCTTCTTTCTGAGAGCTTTGAAAAATTCAAAGCTCTCCATAATATATTGTAATTCATTTGAAAGAGCATATTATTATTTGCCTACATCATTACCCTTTAAATTAAAGATCAATTCGTTAAGTGTCTCTATATATCTATACAATCTGGAAAATATAGCTTCTGCAATTTCTTCTTTATATGTGTGGGATGTAAGATTCCTATCATCAATCATCTCAAGCAGTAAAATGGTATCTTCTTCATTAATATGACCTGCTGAAAAGAAGCCTCTTATACAGGCCTTTGGGGTTCTACAGTCAACACCTTCTCTTTCTTTTAAAAAGACCTTAATCGTCTTCCAGAATATCTCAACTGTAAATTCAAATCGCTGAATAGCGCTATCTCTAAAAAAATAATAATCATCCTCCCTTTTTCCCTCTTGGGCCCTATTGTAAGATTCTTTAAGCCTATAAAGGGCAGTTTCAAAATCTTTAAGATATCGATCTAAAACCACCTTTTACCCTCTTTTAAAACAGTCTTCAATAACTCATCATTTTGCGAAAGATCCACAATATCCACATTATAAGGACAATTACTCTCTTCAATTATTTCCCTTAAGAGAGTTAACTCTTTTTGAATGCTTTCACCTGATATGAATCCTATATCAATATCAGAATATCTGGAGTGGTCCATTCTTGCCCTTGAACCGAAAAGATATACCTCTACCTCTTTATCTTTAAAAAATTCTTTAATAAATCTTTTAAGATCCTCTATAGATCTAATATCCTGTCTTTTCATTTAAATTAAAAAAGGGCATATATAAAGGGAGCTACAGTGCTACTTTCTGTGAAGAATATCAAAAGCCCTAAAAAGAGAAGCACAATTATAATTGGAAGCAGCCAGTATCTTTTCCTTACCTTTAAAAACTCCCAAAGCTCTGTCAACAATGATTGATTTGCCATCTTTAACCTCTCAGTATCTCTTTTTAAATCTTTCTTTACTCTGCAGGCACTCTTCCCTTTCAACCCAATAACTCTTAGCATTTCTATCCGGTCTCATGGGAATAGGAGACCCACTTATTATCCTCTTAAGTATGCCTACTGGAGTTATTACAAGATAGTATGCAAGAGTAAGCATAATGATTGTAAATAGAAATTGTATCTTCTGAGTTAACCATATCCACCCAATATAGATATAACGAAGTCTATATGGGAAAAGGAATAAAGATATGGATAAGATAGATATAAAAAGAAAAATAGATAAAGTAATCTTTTTTTCTTTGAGTAAAGATAGCGCAATCATAAAGAGGGAGATACAGAATAAAATAATTGCAAACCTCTGTATATCCTTCTTATCAGTCAAGAATAAGCTCCTTTCTCCAGTCTTTATCTTCTTTCCAAGGAGGCTGTTCTTCTTTGTATAAAATAAAGTCTTCCATTACTAAAACATCCATCTCTGTTCTCATAAAACATCTGTATGCATCTTCATAATCACATATTATAGGCTCTCCTCTTACATTAAAACTGGTATTAACAATCACTGAGCATCCTGTCAGATTCTCAAATTCTTTTATAATTTCATAATAGTCTGGTTTGTCATTCCTATTTACTGTCTGAATCCTTGCAGAATAGTCAAGATGGGTAACCGCTGGAATATCACTTCTACTTATCATAAGCCTTTCAAGAATACCCCTTTTATCATCTGAGGGCTGTGGAAGTCTCCTTTCAGGTCTTACAAATGCAACAAGTAGCATATAGGGGCTTGGACGATCAATTTCAAAATACTCGGCACTCCTTTCCTCTAATACACTTGGAGCAAATGGTCTAAATGACTCTCTAAATTTTATCTTTAAATTCATAACGCTCTGGGTTTCAATCTTCCTTGGATCACCCAATATACTCCTCGCCCCCAATGCACGGGGGCCAAATTCCATCCTTCCTGCCATATATCCCACAATTTTCCCTTCTGAAATACACTTTGCAATTATCCTGGCCCTCTCCTTCAAATCTAAAATATGGTATGGATATCCATTCTTATCCAAGAATGCCTTTATATCATCACTTGAAAAGGATGGCCCAAGATATGATCCCTTTTGAAAATCTCTTTTGTTATCTGCAACTCTTTTATTTCCTAAAAATCCATACCATACCGATAGTGCTGCTCCCAAAGCACCTCCTGCATCACTTGATGCTGGCTGAATCCAGATATCTTCAAAAGGTCCTTCTCTTAAGATTCTTCCATTTGCAACACAATTTAATGCTACCCCTCCAGCAAGACAAAGATACTTTTTACGTGTCTCTCTATATACGTGTTTTACCATCTTCATAATTATATCTTCTGTCACTGCTTGGATGCTTGCTGCAATATCCATCTCCCTTTGGGTAATCTCCGTTTCAGGCTTCCTTGGAGGGCCTCCAAAGAGCTTTTCAAATCTCTTATTTGTCATCTTAAGGCCAGCCAAAAAGTCAAAATATCTCATATTCAATCTAATTGATCCATCTTCTTTAACATCTACAATCTCTTTTAGTATAAGATCTTTATATATAGGTCTTCCATATGGGGCCAACCCCATTAGTTTGTACTCTCCAGAATTTACCTTAAAACCTGTAAAATAGGTAAATGCTGAATAGAGAAGGCCAACGGAGTCTGGAAAATGAAGCTCTTTCAATAGACATATCTCATTCCCTTTTCCATAACCATAACTTGCGGTTGCCCACTCCCCCACACCATCCACAGTAAGTATAGCAGCCTCTTTAAAAGGGGATGGATAAAAGGCAGAGGCAGCATGTGCTTCATGATGTTCTGTAAATAGCACCTCTCCTTCATATCCAATCTCTTTTTTAATCACTTGCGGTATTCTCAATTTTTTCCCAAGCCAAAGGGGCATGGCTTCAAGCCAGGATCTAAGTCCTTTAGGAGCTACACTTAGATAACTCATAAGGAGTCTATCAAAAGTGAGTATGGGCTTATCGTAATAGACTACATAGTCTAAATCGTCTACTTTGATAGATCCCTCTCTGAGACAATATTCTATGGCATTTTTGGGAAAACGTGGATCATGTTTTTTCCTTGTAAAACGCTCTTCCTGCGCTGCTGCAATAATATCTCCATCTTTAATTAATGCAGCAGCAGCATCATGATAAAAACATGAAATCCCTAAGATATACATCAAAAACCCCTTGAAGCATTTAATATGATGCCTTCATCATTTAATTTTGAATATCCAATAATTGCTTTCTTTCTTTTTTCTTCCACAGTGCTTTTAAGTTCATTATCTAATCTGTCTCTATCCCACCAGCGAGGTTTTTCATGGTATAAATGATATTGAATTGCACAAAACCATAGATTCTTAACTTTTATACCGCTATGAAATAGTCTAAAGCATAAATCTGAATCTTCTCTTCCCCAACTACCATCATATACTTCATCAAAACCATCCGCCCTTAAAAAGTCTTCTTTAAAAAGAGAGATATTACATCCTCTAAGAGAGGTTTCAAATGATTTAGTTCTGGAAAAAAGAGAGGATAAGAGCTCAGATCTTATAATATTTTTTCTATTTTTTATCCCTTTACTAAAAAAAGAGAGTTCTTTGATATCGCCCTTATCAATTAACTTTTTTGTAAGTATTTCACTTAATAATACTCTTTTCCCTTGAAGTAATAGTCCATTCTCAGAATTTTCTACATGATCTTTCAAAAAGAGAGGATGTAAGACTGTATCTTGATCAATGAAGACCAGATATTTTCCACTTGAATATCTTACAGCCAGATTTTTAATTCTTGACTGTCTAACACCTTTATCTTCATGCCATATATGTGCCCATCTCAAACTGCTATTAGTTAATGTCTTTTTCACCATATCTTCAGTCCTTTTATCAGAGCCATCATCTGCAATTATTACCTCAAATGGCTTAAATTTTTGATTAATGATAGATTTAAGTGTAAGCCTTAATGCCTCAGGCCAGTTATATGTAGTAACAATCATTGTTACTTTCATTTCTTTTTAATACTTCCCTATATAAGTTATCCATATCTTTAATAAGCCTATCAAGAGAAAAATTTTGAAAAACATATCTTTGAGCAAGATAAAGCTTTTGTTCCATTCTTCTTCTATTATAATACTGTCTCTTATACACATCTCCGAGCCCACGAGACTAGGCATGATCTCGTATGCCGTCTTCTGCTTGAA
>CBFDUE010000145.1:0-4206 GCA_965613025.1 uncultured bacterium | reverse complement strand
GAGAAAATATATTAAGATTAATTAAAAATAAAGAATCCAAATTTGGATTAATATAACTATGATCTCTTTTTTATTGATCTTTCCCTTTAATCTTATCTCTTAGACAATTTTGTCGAATAAATCGTCCATTTTTTCGATTTTAGGGATATAAAGAATATTGATCAAAAGAGTAAAAGATAAGAATTTCAATATGATATAAAGATATAGAAATCTGGCATAAAGCTTGCTCCATTTAATCTAAAAAATCTTTGGAGGTCTTAGTTATGAAGAAGGGATCATTATTAAAGATATGTATGGGAGTAGCCTTAGCTTTAAGCCTTATCTTTGGCACAGGGAATGCTCTTCTATTCGCTGAACAGGGTGAAGCAACTTCTCCTTTCCCCTGCCCTAAGTGGCCTGAGTGCCTTGATAGGACATCTGAAATAAGCACCTTTAAAGGGACAGTTAAGGCCATCTATCCACCAGTTGCGGTGTTGGAAACAGATGAAGCAGAGCTATATTTTAGACTTGGTCCAAGGTGGTTTTGGAAGGCTATGGGTTATGCTCTCAAACAGGGAGAAGAGGTTGAAATCCAAGGCTATAGGTTCAATAATATGATTATTCCTGTGGTTATTAAGACCAAAACCCAAGATATAATATTACGTGATAAAAACGGCATTCCCCTCTGGCGTAGATATAAGAAAGGTAAGGGAAGAATGGGATGGGGAGGCTATGGTATGGGGATGAGGCCCAGAGGCCATCTTCCTCCAAGGTAAAGAAAGGTAAAGGTTAATAATTATGGGGTGGAGATATAGCTCTACCCCATTTATTTTATTTGACTGAAGAGGCGGACATTTAGATATTAAAAGGGATGAAAAAAAGAGACCTTCTTCCATGGCTCCTCACTGGAGCAGGAATACTGATTTTAATCTTAAGCACCACTTTTTACCTCTTTTCAGTGCACTCCCAAATCACCACCCTTATAGAGCTTGAGGCAAGACAGGCCCTCTCCTTTATTCAGATGAGGTTATTGGGGTATAGTGAGACACTTTCCATCTTAAAGTCTCCCCCACCCTTTTTGAAAAACCCTGCATGGCTAATTGATGAATTTCAGGCTCAACCCCTTATAAATGGGGTCTTAGTCTGGGATAGGAATAAGATCCTGCTTAACTCCTTCCCTAAGGGCAAGATACCTAATAGGGATCTTATCTCTTATGCCAAGGAGGGAATAGCCTGTGGGGAGAGCTTTTATATAAGCTCTCCATGTGAGCTTGCAAAA
This sequence comes from uncultured bacterium, assembly GCA_965613025.1. Classification (GTDB taxonomy): domain Bacteria; phylum Desulfobacterota; class DSM-4660; order Desulfatiglandales; family JALVMZ01; genus CAYTXJ01. The sequence continues at coordinate 2,948 of CBFDUE010000145.1, read as the reverse complement.
GGAAAAGAGGTTATGGTTCTTATTTCAATAGATACCTCCACCCATTGGGCTCTATGGAAAAGGAGTCTAATATATGCAATTATTATCTCCTCATTAGGTATTCTGATTATGCTATTTCTTGCTTGGATAATAATACAGAAAGATAAAAAGGAAAGATTGATGAAGAGGAGATTAGAGGATGCTGAAACATTGGCAAATGCTGGAAGACTTGCCTCCTTTTTAGCACATGAACTCCGTAACCCATTAAATTCTTTGAAGATGGGCATGCAATACATGGAGGAGTTATATCCTGAAAAAGGGGGGCTTATTGGTCAACTGAGGGGTGAAGTGGATAGGATCTCTAAGATTGTTATTGATTTTTTGGATATGGCAAAGGGAATCAAGATCTCTTTAGCGCAGATTCATATTCAGGATCTAAAGGAGGAGATAGAAAAAGGGTTTTCCCAGTGGAATAAAGAAAGAGAGGTCTTAAGGATAGAATTTCCTTTTCAATTTTCATTTTTTGCAGATAAAAGAAGGCTTTATATGGCTCTTTCTAATCTGATCAGAAATGGGCTTGAGGCCATAGATCTTAGAGATGGATCTGTTAATGTCAAGGCCTGGAAGGAGGATGATAATGTCTATTTTCTGATTAAAGATAATGGAAAGGGCTTTGAACCAGAGATTTTAAAAAATGCCTTCCGCCCATTTTATAGCTCCAAGCCTTCCGGATCTGGTCTGGGCCTTTATCTTGCAAAGTGTGTGGCCCGGGCACATGGGGGAGATATTGAGATAGAGTCAGGTTCAGAAGGGACAGAGATACTATTTTGGATTAAGGACCTAAAAGGAGCTACCTATGAGTAAAAAGATCTTAATTATTGAAGATGAATTAACCCAAAGGGAGATATTAAGTGAATATCTTACCCATAGGGGTTATAGGGTATTTTCTGCTGATTTTGGTAGAGTTGGACTTGAATATATTAAAAGATATGAACCAGATATTGTGCTCTTAGATTATAAACTGCCTGATGTGGATGGTCTTAAGCTCTTAAAGGATATTAAAAGAGATTTCCCGCTTACCCCTGTAATAATTATTACTGCATTTGGTTCCATTGAAAGGGCAGTGGAAGCGATGCAGGCAGGGGCCTATACATATCTAACTAAGCCTATCAATCTCAAGGAGCTTTTAATCAATATAAAAAAGGCATTGAAAGAGGCCTACCTTGAGCAGGAGGTAAAGAGGTTAAAAGAGCAGCTTAAAGAGCAGGATTTGGGAGAGGGAATTATTGCCCATAGTCGTAAAATGAAAGATGTGCTTGTCCTTGCAAAAAAGGTTGCAGATACAGATGCAACTGTACTAATCTTAGGAGAATCTGGTACTGGGAAAAATCTCTTGGCACGCTTTATCCATAAATTCTCCTCACGAAGTTCCAGACCCTTCATATCTATTAATTGTGCTGCAATTCCTCCTACCCTTTTAGAAAGTGAGCTCTTTGGCTATGTAAAAGGCGCTTTTACAGGAGCATACAGGGATAAGCCAGGGCTTTTTAAAACAGCAGATACAGGCACCATATTTCTGGATGAGATAGGCGATATACCCTTAGAGCTTCAGGCAAAGCTTCTAAGGGTGATACAGGATAATTCCTTTACCCCATTGGGAAGTGTAAAAGAGCTAAAGGTAGATGTAAGGATAATCTCAGCAACAAATAGGGATTTAGATAAGATGATAGAAGAAAACAGATTTAGAGAGGACCTATATTGGAGACTTAAAGTATTTACAATTATAATGCCTCCTTTGAGGGAAAGGAGAGAGGATATTAGACCATTGGCCGAGCATTTTTTGTCCATATTTAATTCCAAATACAAAAAGTCCATTGCTGGATTTTCTAAAAAGGCCCTCCAGTTTTTGCTCACCTATGACTATCCTGGTAATGTGCGTGAATTAGAAAATATGATAGAGCGGGCTGTTGTGATTGCAGACGATGAAGTGATTGATATGGAAACCCTTACCATTAACTCTAACCCCAAGGATCATATGACACTTCCACTCTTTTCCTTACCTCTATCGGAAGCAGTGGCACACCTTGAAAAGATCCGTATCAAAGAGGCAATGGAACAGGCCGGGGGAGTGAAGACAAGAGCAGCCCGAATTCTTGGAATATCAGAAAGGGTCTTAAGGTATAAGCTCAACAGATACGGTCTTGAAGAGGAATGAAGCGGCCCCGGATTGAGGGTATACTTCAAGGGATATGGTCCAAAGTTCCAGGTTCAAACCCAATTCTAACCACCAAGGTACTTGCCGCTGTGGAGCAAGGCTGATGGCCGAAACTGAATGGCAATCATGTGCAACCTTTTGTTAGCTTACTTTCTCTCTACTTTCTCTTACAATTTCAACAACTTCTGATGTAGATATACCTAAATTAATGCCTGGGACATCTAAAGGAGAACCTTTTTCAATATAAGGTTTAATAATAAATACCTGTCCATCTTTTCGTTTTACTAATACTTCTCCTTCATTTGCAGCCTGTTCCAAAATTTTGGCAAAGTTTTGACGTGCTTCTGAGTATGTATATAAAGCAGTCATATCATTTCACCTCAATTACATCTATTGATAAAGTCTTTGCCACATTTAATAATTTTTTATCTAAAGTTATAAGTGGGGAATTATATTTCTGACAACATCTTAATAAATAAGCATCGTAACAATACATATTTGTTTCTTTAGCTATTTTTAGAGATTTTTCTAATTCAACATCTACAAATCTTATTGGAATTTTTTTAAATATGGCAAGAGCTTTTTTTACTTTTTCAAAATCTACTTTACCTCTACGAAACATGGCGGAAAAAGCATTTCCAACCTCCAAATATACAGAGCTAGGTGTTAATAAACTTGTTCCTCTGTCTCTTATACACATCTGACGCTGCCGACGAAGGCTTAGGTGTAGATCTCGGTGGTCGCCGTATCATTA
>CBFDUE010000144.1:0-4219 GCA_965613025.1 uncultured bacterium | reverse complement strand
CTTCATCTTCCACCTTCCCCTTCCACCAGTACATGCTCCTTATGGGTCCAAGGATCTGAGCACATGCAATGAGGCTCTCATTTAAAAGTTTAAGGGATACCCTCTCTGCCTCTTCTTTTCCAGAAAATGTCACATAAACCTCTATCAGATCTTCCATCTCTATAACCCCTTAAACCTCTTTGCGTCATCAAACATATATATATTATTAAACATCACATAAAAGCTCCCTTCCCCTGTAATTACCCTCTCTTTTAAATAGAGTAGATCTTCCTCACTGTATCGATACCTATACCCTCCCTTTCCATGAAGCCTGAAATACCTAATCTTTCCCCAAAGACCCTTTCCTTTAAAGGGGTCTACTACATGAATTAGATCCAGCTCTTTACATACCTCTAATATCATATCTTCAGGCCATCCCCTTGGCTCCCAGGCCAATTGGATATCACTTCGGTCCAGTTGAGAGAAAAATTCCCTCATATTTTTAAGGTTTTGACTGCTGGGTTTAAAGCTGGATGGACTTTGAAATACCACAATCTTTGCATCAAGTGCCCGTGCTGCATCCATTGTGAGTTCCCATGCGGAGAATACCTCATCGCTTGGGATAAAGTTTCCATAGAGGTGAGCATCTTTTTCTGGAATCTCCATCTTAAGACGCCTGTAAGTTGGGCTCTTAGGAGTATGGGTTATAAGCTGCCATGCCTTGAGGGTAAATTCAAATCCATCTGGTGCCTCTTCTTTCCATCTCTTCAATGTCTCTATCCTTGGAGGATGATAAAAGGTCTGCTGAATCTCAACACAATTGAAATGCTCATAATACCGCTTCCTTCCAACAGGAAAGCCACAGCACCCTATCTTCAATATCCTATCTTTACCCATCCCTCCAAATAGTCTTATACTATCCTTAAAATAAGATCTCAACCGGTATTTAGATAATGAAGCAAAGGCTACTGATAATAAGATCAGGAGCACTGGGCGATACCCTGCTCATGCTGCCAGCACTGCTTGAAATCCAAAAAGGCGCTGAAATCTACTTTGTGGGAAGAGATCCATGGATAAGACTGCTTAGACCTTTTTTGTATAAGACCATCAACTTTGAAACAGGTAGATGGTATGAGCTGTATACTGAAACCAGAATGGACGCGCCTATAGTTGAGGATAGATTTAATTGCCTCATATTCTTTACAGTGAAAGACCAGCCCGAGTTTCAAGAAAGGGTAAAGAGACTTATTGGGGCCGATTCATATCACTTCTTTCCTCCCTTTCCCAAAAAAGATACAAATTTTAGACATATGATACAGTTCATATCCCAATGTTTTAAGAATTCAGGTTTTGGTATTGATCCAGAAGAGGTCTTATCCAGATCGTTTAGGGGATTGGGAATCAGAAAGGAATTTATGAAATATTGGGATAACCATTTCATATTGTTTCACCCAGGTTCTGGAAGTGAAAGTAAAAATTATTCACCCAGCTTTTGGATTGAACTTATAAAAGAGAGCAAAGGGATTGATAAAAAGATCTTGTTGGGGCCTTCTGAGTCGGTATTATATGAAATATTTAGACCCCTTTCAGAAAAAATGCATGATATTGAGATCTTAAAGGATATTCCAATTGAAAGAGTACCCTATCTAATAACTGGTTCATCTCTATATATTGGACATGATAGCGGAATCACCCATTTAAGTGCCATGCTTGAAACTCCAACCATTTCGCTCTTTAGACAAAGAGGGAATTACCTCTGGTATCCCATAGGACCCAGGGCTATAATAGTTGAAGGGATGGATGAAGATGAAAGGCTTTTAAAGAGAGTAAAAGGGACGGTTCAGAGGCTTTTAGGAAATGGAATTTAAAGAGAAAATAATAGAAAGAGTAAGAGATATGATTATACGAAACCGGCTGATTGATCCTGTGGATAGAATCGTTGTGGCTGTATCTGGTGGGCCTGATTCTGTCTGCCTCCTGGATATCCTTTCAAAGCTCAGGGAAGATCTCCATATTGAGCTCATTGTGGCACATCTAAATCATGGCCTCAGAGGCAGTGATAGCGATCAAGATGAGAGATTTGTAAAGGATCTATCAGAAAAGGTGGGAGTGCCATGTCATACAAAGAAGATAGAACTATACAAAATAAGGGATGGGAGATCCATAGAAGAGGCAGCAAGGGATGAAAGATATGGATTCCTCTATGATGTCCTAAAAGATACCAACGCTCAAAAGATTGCAACTGCACACCATATGGATGATCAGGCAGAGACCTTTTTTATTAATCTGCTAAGGGGAAGTGGCCCTAAGGGTCTTTCTGGAATACCTGAAAGATCAGATGATGGAAAGATAATAAGACCCCTTTTGGAACTTAGAAGATACGAGATCCTCAGATACCTGAAAGACCTAAACCTTCCCTACAGAGTGGATAAGAGCAATCTTGATAAAAGATATCTGAGAAACACCATAAGGCACGAATTAATGCCAATGCTACTTAAAATACAGCCCCAAATTGTTGAACATATCCATACCCTTTCTAAGATCCTTAAAGAGGAAGATCGATTTTTGGATGAATTAGTAGGTTCAAAGATATCATTTTCATGTCATGAAAAGGATAAAAAGATCTCTATTCAGAGAAATACAATTTTAACCCTTCCTGAAGCACTCAAACCGAGGGCAATAAGATTCCTCATAGGCCAGATATCCACCTTAAAAAGACTCTCCCATATCCATGTGGAAAAGATTGTGGAGATGCTCCAATCCCCCAATCCCCAAAAAGAGATCCACCTTCCAAATGGAGTGGTTGCAAAGAAAAGATATAATGAGCTGATCTTAGAAAGGAATAAAACAGAACAGCCCCTTCCCTCTTTCACCTACCAGATCCCTGAAGATGGGATCTATCACATAAAAGAGGCATCATGTATGCTTAAATTTGAAGTATCAGGGATGGAGCAACCACTAAAATTAAAAAATGAAGATAAAAACACCGCCTTTATCAGCGCAGATAAGGCAAGATATCCCCTTATTGTGAGAAATTTTAGAAAAGGAGACAGATTCAGCCCCCTTGGACTAAAAGGCACAAAGAAGCTAAAGGACCTCTTTATAGATCTCAAGATCCCAAAAGAGCAGAGATACCTGATACCCCTTGTAATCCATAAAGATAAGATTATCTGGGTATGTGGGATAAGGATATCAGAAGAATTTAAGATAACTGATAATACGAAGAGGATTTTAAAGATAACATATTCAAAAGTTTAGTATTCTCCCTTTTTCCCAAAATAGGGAATTATGCCACTTCTCTTATATCTGTCCATTCAACTCTGGACCCAATTGTGAGTCAACCGATACCCTGTTTATAGGGCATCTCCTGCCTTTCCACATCCATAAATGCCCTTTTTTGGTGGATGATCTTGTGCCTCTTTGCCCTAAAGAATTGAATCAGGTACTCATAGGCCCTCTTGTGATTCATGTTTGATCCACAGGTCTCAAAAGTGATAGCTGCAAAATCATATTCAGGCCAGGTATGCACTGCAAGATGGGACTCTGCAATGGTTACAGTTCCACTCACCCCCCAGGGGCTAAAGGTATGGAATGACTCTGCCACTACCTCTGCACCCATCAACTCTGCTGCCCTTAACATTCCCCTCTTTATCAGATCCGCATCCTTGAGGGTCTCTTTATCACACTCATAGAGATCAATTAGGACCAGATCAAGTAATGCTGTCCTCTTCATTTTACCTAACCTCTTATTTAAGATTTATGCCTTGAAGTTCCCAACCCCTTTCTTAAAGGCCTTCAATAAAATTAGAGGCCCTAATTTAAAATAGAAAGCGAATTAATTAACATATTACAATAATTTAAGAAGTCAAGAAGATTTTAAAATAATCTTAATCTCTTTTCTGGGATTCCTTAAGCTCCACTGATGCTTTTCATCAATTTAAATAATTTTACTTTTAAATCAATCCAATTAATTGTTTAATAATCATATAAGCACTGGCTCCACATAGACCCTGATTCCATCTAAAACCTTCTCTGCCTTAAGTTGCATTACCTCATCCTCTTCCACCCCCGTAAGAAACACTACAAGCACTATGGAGCTAAGATTCAGTTTCTTTGCATACTCAGATGCCTGAATAACCGCCTTTTCAAGCTTCTTAAGTGAAACAAAGCTCTTTACCTCTATTACTCCCTCTTTATCTTTACACCTTAAGTGTATATCCACCCTTCCATTTCCTGTGGG
>CBFDUE010000143.1:0-4224 GCA_965613025.1 uncultured bacterium | reverse complement strand
TTCAGATATATGTCCCGAAATAGGGTTACAAGCTGATCTATCACCTTAGATGGAAGGGAATCAAATTCATCTATAAAAAGGATCACCGGGCTTTTAAATATACCTGAATCCCTGTGGAATAATGATTGAAAATCTTCCCATGTAGATGGAATCTCATCTAATTTAACAGAAAATGTATCCCTAAACAGCTTTTTTACCTTGTATAAAAACCTTTCTGTTTCTTCTTCCTCCCTTAATACAACCCCCTGCATACTCATCATCCCAAGTGTGAATCTATCCTTATATCTCTTCTCAATCTCCTTCTTTACCTGCCTCATAAGCCATGTCTTGCCGGTCTGCCTTGGCGCCCAAACAGTAAAATAGTGGCCAAAGTCCTCATCCTCTCCCACAAGCTGGATTACGCATTTGTCAATTAGCTCCTTTCTTGGCACACAAAAATGTTTCCTGCAATCCACAGGGCCATAGGAGAAAAATCTGCGCATATCATATACTCCTCAGGGAAAAGCTCTTTATTTAATATTACTTATCTTAGGTAAAAATTACAATCAGATTTAAACTCTATCAAATGTATTAGTGGATGAGAATAGGGTTTAAGAATTTAATATGGATTTTTATAACAATTTTGGATAGATATTTGCTTATGAAGATGCTTTATATCTGTAAGGTATGTGGTTATGAAAGTGTTAAGTGGTTTGGAAGATGCCCCCAGTGTCAGAGCTGGAATTCTTCTGAGCAGATAAGGTCAGATAGAATATCTCAAAAGACAAGGCATAGGGAGATTCCCAAAGCTCAAAGGCTTTCTGAGGTATCCTCTCTTTCAGATAAGAGGATAAGGACCCCCTTTTCAGAATTTGATAGAACCCTTGGAGGGGGGATTGTCCCTGGATCCTTAGTTCTAATTGGGGGGGATCCTGGAATTGGAAAGTCCACCCTATTGCTTCAGGTATGTGGTTGCGTGTCTGATAGGGATATTAAGACCCTCTATGTCTCAGGGGAGGAATCTCCTCAGCAGATAAAGCTAAGGGCTGAAAGGCTTAAGATAGATAGTAGAGAGCTCTATATTCTGAGTTCCACCACCATCGAAGAGATTGAAGAGAACATAGAGAGATTGTCTCCCCAATTGCTTGTAATAGACTCGGTTCAGACGATGAGATCAGAGGCCCTGCCTTCAGCTCCAGGGAGTATCTCCCAGATAAGTGAGGTGACATCCAGGATACAGCGTATCTCTAAGGAAAGACATATATGCACATTTATAATAGGCCATGTTACAAAACATGGTGCCATTGCAGGGCCAAAGGCACTTGAGCACATGGTAGACACTGTGCTCTACTTTGAAGGAGATACTTATTATACCTATCGGATACTTAGGACTGCAAAAAACAGGTTTGGCCCTTCAAATGAGATAGGGGTCTTTGAGATGAGTGGTGAGGGATTAAAGGAGGTGATCAACCCATCCAGCATATTTATTCATGAAAGGCGTCCTGGGGATTCGGGATCTTCAGTGGTTCCATGTATGGAAGGCACAAGACCCATCCTGGTTGAGATACAATCCCTGGTTTCTCCCAACAGGGTAGGAATGCCACGAAGGACCACCATTGGACTTGATCCCAATAGGGCCTCCCTTTTAATAGCTATAATCTCAAAGAGGCTTGGAATTGATATGCACGATCACGATATATTTTTAAATGTGGTAGGAGGATTGAGGGTGGATGAGCCTGCCGCTGATCTTTCAGTAATTGCATCCCTCCTTTCCTCCTTTATGGAAAGGGCAATCAGGGAAGGGATTTCTCTCTTTGGAGAGGTGGGTCTGGCAGGAGAGGTGAGGGGGGTTGTACATCCGGATTTAAGGATTAGAGAGGCTGAAAAATTGGGATTTAGAGAGATCATTCTTCCAAAGAGCAATCTTCAATCGCTCTCTTTTAGAGGGGATATTAAGCTTTTCGGGATTTCCCATATAAAGGAGATTGTTAAAAAGATATTTTGATATTTTTGACCTAAGTCAATGCTCTTTCCACCATATCTATATTATGGTCTTTATCAAAGAAAGGGGGCGTATAAGAATGAAATGTCCTGGTCAAGATTCAAGGTATTGGGGTAAGGATTCCATATTTGAAGAGAAGTGCCCCAAGTGTGGAAATAGTGTGGAGTTTTTTAAAGATGAGCCATACAGGATCTGTAAGAGATGTGGGCATAAGTTTTTTAACCCAAGACTTGATTTTGGATGCGCTGCATATTGTAAATTTGCAGAGCAGTGCTTAGGGAATCTGCCACCTGAGCTACTTTCTCAAAAGAGGGATCTTTTAAAGGAAAGGGTCGGTATTGAGATGAAAAGACATTTCCAGAGAGACTTTAAGAGGATCGGTCATGCAATTAAGGTTGCAAGATATGCAGAAGAGATCGCAAAGAAGGAAAAGGCCGATCTTCCTGTGGTAATAATAGCAGGATATCTACATGATGTGGGATTAAGGGATTTCCCCCCAGACCTACATGAAGAAAAGGGGGGTGAAGTTGCTGAGGAGATATTAAGGAGCATAGGTGCTGATGATGAGCTGATAGATAAGGTTAAGAGGATTGTTTCAACCCATCATAAGAGACCAGATGATCATGATCTTGAAAAGCAGTGTGTATATGATGCAGATCTTATCGTAAATCTGGGAGATGATTTTCAAAAGGGTAAGATAGACAGAGATCAACTTGAAAGAGCCATATCTGAAAGGTTCCTTACCCAGACAGGTAGGGAGTTTGCAAGATCCATATTAATTGAAGGAGGAAGAGATGAAGGTTAAAAGAAAGATAATTGAGATAGATGAAGAGCTATGTGACGGATGTGGCCTCTGTATTCCGTCCTGTCAGGAAGGGGCCTTACAGATTGTGGATGGAAAGGCAAGGCTTGTTTCAGAGTCCATCTGCGATGGTCTTGGGGCATGCATTGGAGAATGTCCAAAGGGTGCGCTTAGGATTGTAGAAAGAGAGGCAGAAGAGTTTGATGAAGAATCCGTTAAGAAACATCTTGAATCCCACAGAGAGGAGGTGCTTCAGTGTGGGTGCCCCTCTACACTGGTTCAGAGAATAGAGCCTTTAGAAGTTGAAGAGGTAGCTGAAGAGAGGAAGGCAAAGGTTGTAAATATCAGGAATTGGCCTGTTCAGATAAACCTGATTCCATCCTCTGCTCCATTTTTAAAGGGTGCAGAGCTTCTGGTCTGTGCAGATTGTGTGCCTGTTGCATATCCCCACTTTCATTCCACCTTTATGGATGGAAGGGTTGTGATGGTGGGGTGTCCCAAGTTTGATGATGTAGATGGATATATAGAGAAATTTTCTGAGATATTCCGATCTTCAGATATAAAGAGTATACATACTGTTATAATGGAGGTCCCTTGCTGTGGGGGATTACCACTTATCTTAAAGAGAGCAATGGAAAAGGCACAGAAGAAGATTCCTATGAAAGAGACCATTGTGGATATAAGAGGCAGAATAAAATCAAGAAGTAATAAGTAAGTCCAAAAATAATTGAGGTGTATTTTATATTTAGAAGTAACAGGTTTATTTTGACATAAAAAAACAGGTTCATGTAAAATTGTTTAAGTTATAAATGCGCTATTATTTTGAATGGGATCCACAAAAAGCAAAAATTAATTTTCAAAAACATAAGTCACTTTTGAAAGGGCATGCACAATTTTTAAAGATCCCAATGCATTATCTATCTATGATGAAGAACATAGTGGAAAAGAAGATCGATGGATTACCTTAGGTATGGATTCAAATGGAACTTTATTGGTAGTCGTTCATACATTTGAACAAATAGATAAATATTCTTATAAATTAAGGATAATTTCTGTTAGAAAGGCTACAAAAAGGGAAATTAAACAATACAATGAGAGGCTTTAAAAATGAAGAAGGAATATGATTTTTCTAAAGGAGAAAAGGGTAAATTTTACCATCCCAACGCTGAACTTTTTATCCCGATCTATTTAGATCGCGAAGTATTAAATGAACTCAAAAAGATTGCATTAAAAAAGAATTTGGAAATAAATACTATTGTAAACCAGTTTTTAAAAAAAGAGTTAGAAATTATAAGATATATTGAAGAATAACTTATAATAGATCGTCTCAGCAAATCGGTGGTATCCGCTGAAATAAGATATTGATTTTAAAAGATCTCAAATAGTCTCTGCTTAGTAGAATAACGGAAGTAGTGTTCTGAGATATAGTTTAGCGGTTTTT
>CBFDUE010000142.1:0-4302 GCA_965613025.1 uncultured bacterium | reverse complement strand
AAAGAAAATATGCCATGATATAATTACTATGCCAGCAATTGCATTTGATACCCTCAAGTTTGTAAAGAGGCTTAGAAGCGCAGGCTTTGATGAAGAAAAGGCAGAAGCCCTCTCTGATGCCCTAAAAGAGTGGTATGAGGCAGGCCCCTCTGATCTTGCCACAAAGCAGGATATAGGGATGCTAAAGCAGGATATAAAGGAGCTTGAACTAAGGCTAACTGTAGAGATCAAGCTCCTTAAGTGGATGATGGGCTTTCTGCTTGCAGGAGTCCTGTCCTTACTTATAAAGGCATTTTTTTACATAAAAGCTCATCCTACCCCCTGCCACACACATAGATCCTGGAAGATCCACTCCATAAAGATGGGACGTCCTTAAATAACTAAATAACTTGACATTATGAGGTTATAGGTCTTATTCAGAACAGGTTATTTACTTATGGGATACAATAAGAAAATTTATGAGATCTCACCTTAGAATCACTACCACCATGACCTCTATATATATGAGAATTGCATTTCCGCCAGAAGAATTTCATATACAGATTTGCAATGCATTGGGGATTTCACTTAGATCTCTAAAACCTATTAAAAAGATTAGATAAATAAAATCTGTAACGTCGAAAATAGTATCCACTCCTAATAATTTCAGCATGTTACAAAAATTTTGTAAAACTTGGGTTATCTTTAATAAGCCAGAAAATATCTTCTCGCAGTAAAATTATTTGAGGGCTACCTTAAAGGTTTAAAAAGGTAGCCCTCAGTGAATCCTTTACTGCCAGTTAACCTGTAATCCTAACCAGAAGGTTCTCGGCCATGAAACCGAATAATTTTTGGTATTATAGCCATACCATACTGCTTGCGAGTAGTGTTCATTAAAGAGATTATCTATATTAAACAATAGCCTATATGTCTTTTTTTGAGCATCATGAATGTCATAGAAGAGTTTAGCATCCACCACATCATATCCTTCATATTTATAGAGATTCTGTGCATCAATAAAATACTCTCCTACATGTCGCCATTTTATCCTTGTACCCAGACCAATTGGAAATTGATATTTAAGCCCCAGATTAATGACATTTTCAGGTATCCCTCTTACCTCTTTTCCAATAAGTGTGGGATCAGGATTGCTCTTTATCTCTGTATCAATAAGAGAAATGTTTCCAAAAAATTCACATCTTTCTAACGGTCTAAATCTCAGCTCTGCCTCTACACCCTTTCTTCTTGTCTTTCCAACATTCCTGTATTGACCAGATCCTGGAGGATCTTCCAGTATCTCATCGCTTGTATCCAGTATATATCCGGCTAAATCAAAAAATACCTTCTCTGATGGAGTGATTTGAAATCCCACCTCATATTGTCTGATATTTATAGGATCCACATTGATACTTGGGTCATACTTGGCCTCTCCTCTTGGAAGTGCAAATCCTTCACAATAGCTGGCTCTAAAATCCACTGCCTTTATCACCTGAGAATGAAATCCTAATTTAGGACTTAGATAGTCATATTCGTTCATATCATGTAAAAATCCTGCGGTTCCTGGATCACGGTTTTCATATCTACCGTCAAATGTGTCATACCTAAGTCCAATCTGGGGGCGGAAATAGGGTGAAAAAACCGCGTTAATTTGCCCAAAAAGGGAGGTGGTCTTAATTATAAATTCTCTGTCTTGAATTAAGGCAGTCCTTACCCTGTTTGCCGTATTCCATCTCAGCCAATCGGTGTCTTCATAATAGTATTCTGCACCAATTACTCCCTTTAGTGGATAAGAAGAGACTTCTCCTTCAAAATTCAAGCTCATTCCCGATCCATACACCTTTCTGTCATAGTTCCTCTCTGTCTGTCCACCTGGGTTATAACCAAATTTTGCAAAACGGGTAAAATCCTGTTGTGTGGAGTATATCCAATAAAGGAACCTTATATTTTCTTTAAAATTATATCCTAAGTCCAGTCTCTGAGTGAAAAACTCCTTTTCACCACCGTCATCTTCTGCATTTACGGCCTGATGTTCGGATTCATCTTCATTTACAAATTGATATTCAGGGATATATCCTGGGGCATCCCATTCAGAGGAGTGAAATCTAAATGAGAGACTCGCATTAAGCCTTTCAGAGAAACTATAGGTAAATCTACTTGAAAGATTCCCTCTGATCCATTCTGAATTATCTTGATATCCATCAGTGCTGTAAAATTGAAATGCTGTGTTGTTTTGAATCCTTGATCTGAATTTATGGCCAAAAGCACCCTGAACATTTACGGTATCAAATGAGCCATAATCAACTTTAAATTTATTATATTCTCCATCTTTTTTTGTATGAAATGATACCACTCCACCCCTTGCAAAGTTGCCAAAAAGGGCAGAAGATGGCCCTTTGTAGATTTCCACCTTTTCAATTTCAAGAGGAATAATCACATTCATGTCTGCATAGCCATCAGCATGGGATTCTCCTTCATTAAGAGGAATTCCGTCAATATAGATTGCGGCATCTCCTCCGTGTGCCGCGCTTCTAAATCCCCTAATGGAAAAGCTGTTTGCCACTCCACCTTGATTGTAGTTTCCGATTTCAATTCCTGGAATCTCTTCAAGTATCTCATCAGTTCTTTGAATGGTCAGCTCTTCAATATCTTCTGAATCTATTATATTGATCGTTGCAGGTAAAAGAGGATAGGGAACCGCCTCTCCTTTAACAGTTATATCTTCCAGCTTTATTACCTCTACATGTTCTTGTGCGTTTAATGGAAAAGATATAAGACAAAGAATGAATACAAATATTACCACACTCTTATATCTTAACATCTCTTACCTCCACCTCCTTTTTATTTTGTGACTTTAAACAGAATATAGGGTCGATAGTTTTCATAATCACATAGTGGATCACCTTGGACTTCAAACTCATACCTTGCTCCCAAAAGCCATATTCCTGAATGATCAATCTTTATCTTAGCGATACCATCAGAGTCTGTCTTGAGACCCTCAGAGTAATTGACCTTCCCCTTTTTACTTCCTTTATAAATCCAAAATACAGGAACATTCCCAATTGCTTTCCCCTTATAGAGGACTTTAATAGGTAAGACTTCACCCTCTTTAAGGCTTAAAGGATCTCTCAGGGGGACCATTTCAATTGGAAGTCCAAGTAGTGTCTTATATATGGAAGTGCTCTTTTTTACCGTAAGGAATGTCTTTGTGGACTTAAAATATCTCCCACATCTTTCAGGATTTTTAACCTCTGTCTTTTTAACATTTTTCCATCCATTTGGCGTCTTACACCAATAAGAAGGCACAAGATTAAAGGCGGTAATAATGTATGTTCCAGGGCCAGATATCGGCACTTTTGCCCATGCCGCTTTATGATGGATGGAAGAATAGGCAAGTGGTATCTCTTTGCCAGCAGGATTTGTAAGAAAGAGTCTAAATTTCATTATATCAGGAGTCTCTTGGTTTTCAAAGTATTCATGCCCACAGGTAAATCTCACATCTAAAATAGAATTTTCGTGTGGGTAGAAACTTTCTGGAAAGATCCAGTAGTCGTGAGCATAAAGATCTTTAAATCCAAATAATATAATAAAAAAACACACCAATATATTAAGAGAGTTTTTAAACCTCATAACCCTCCTCCAAGATAGATTTTGATATAAAATTTTCTCCCTCCCTCAAAAAGGAAAGCAGAGATGTATGCGGTTGACTTACGGTAAGATCGGTGATAAAAGAAAAAGATGCCTTCCTTCTTTCAGGAAAGGAGGGGGGAAAGATGGCCAGGAGGTCCCCAAAATAGATGGCCATCTTTCCCAGAGATAATTCAACATTAATTTTCTATTTGATTCTTTATCACCCCCTTTCTAATTAAAATGCCAAGAAAACCTATCGGATTTCGATCCGATTAGGCCTTCTTGGCCGTATTTAAAAACTTTTTTCTCTATTTATAAGGCAATTTCTATTGCCAGATTTAAGTCATTTTTTAAAATCAAAGTGACTTCTTTTTGTCAAGATAAAATTGGCTCTATTATACAGGAAAAAGGAAATTAGAAGAAAATTAGTGAGAGATATGTTTCCAAACAATTTGACAAAGAGCCCAGATTCCATTACCCATTTTATAGCAGAAATAGGCCTGCTTATTCATTTTAATATCATTGAGAGCTTTGCATAACCCCCTTTTAAACTGGGGGTTACACCCCCCTCCCTGCCGGGGCGGAGTCCCCTCTAGGACGGAGTCGGGTCGGATGACCCTCCAGGTCGGAGACCAGACCCCTGTCATTGCGAGCGAAGCGAAGCAACATGTCATTGCGAAGCTCCGAAGGAGCTGA
>CBFDUE010000141.1:0-4430 GCA_965613025.1 uncultured bacterium | reverse complement strand
TTTTCAAGCAGAAGACGGCATACGAGATCATGCCTAGTCTCGTGGGCTCGGAGATGTGTATAAGAGACAGTTATTTTGATACTTATATTAACGATGATTTTAGTTTATCGTCATCCAAACCATGTAAAAGCATGGGTAAAATGGAATTACGAAGGTTTGGAAAAGAAAAAAAATTATCCAATTTTTAAAGAGCTGGTAAGAGATTTAGATGGAACTCCCGGAAGATTAGCCAATGATTTACATGATTATAACAATAATTTTGGATCTGTTAGAATATTTGAACTAATTCCTGCAATTATGGACAAAGATATTATTGAAGGTGGTATAATGAATTCTGCAACAACTTCAATGTTTTCATATTACATCCAATGTGAAACTTCTAAGAACTGTGCTGGATACCCCACAGTGATGCATCCTACTAAATTTAATATTAATAGTGCCACAAAACACTTACAACTTGCAAACGTTAAACATTTTATTGCCTATTGGGCAAGGACAAAAAGGGTATTTTTAAATCACCCAGATTGGAAATTGCTAAAAAAAGTTGGGCCATACATGCTATTTGAAGATATCTCAAATAGAGGGAATTACGTATATGTTCCTAAATATTATCCTCAAATAGTTAAGACACCTTCTTGGAAACCCACTGCTATGCTTTGGATATATAATGTAAATGCAATAGATATACCTTTTATCCTGTCATATAGAAACAATATAGAAATACCTCCTAAGGCCAATATCCTCACTGAAAGGGAATACATCACATTTTTAATGGGACTTGTAAAGACGGGAAAAGAGGTTCCTGTATGGCTGAGCTTAGGGCCTTTCTATTATAAAGAAGGTATTTCTGATATGGAGGCATTAGATCTTGATCCAGTGGATATAAAAGAGCTTAATCCAAAGGCATTATCAGTTCAATTTGGAAAGAGATGGAGACCCCTAATAAGATTTGGCCCCATCTTTTTAAATCAGATATATAGACCCGATACATATTTTATTTGCTACAATTATGTAAATATTGTATCAGATAAAGATCAAGATGTGATTTTACATTACAGCAATGATGATGGCTGTAAGATCTATTTAAATGGAAAGTTAGTAGTTAAATCAGGATTTACGGGGATTAAGAGATATGGACATAAAAAGGTTTGCCTTAAAAAGGGAGACAATCATCTGATTTATCAGCTTCAACAGGGACCTGGAGGAGTATATTTTCATTTAAAAGTTACAGATATACATGGAAATAAAGTTAAAGGGATAAGATATGTTATAGATAGATATGGAGAACGTCTTTTAAAACAGGTTGAAAACTTTGACAATATAAAGATAGTTGAAGAAAAGTTCACTGATAATGAGATTAGATTCCGAACTAATGCTCTTCATAAACCTCATATAATAAAGGTCTCTTATTTTCCTAATTGGAAGGTTAAAGGTGCAAAAAGAGTATACCATGTGACCCCAAATTTTATGCTTGTATATCCTGAAAGGGAGGAAGTGACCCTATATTATGGTAGTTTACCATGTGATATTATTGGAAGAATATTTACACTTTTTGGATGCCTATGGCTAATTTATTATTTGATTAAATATAAAATACTCAAAAAAGATGAAGGCTAAGATTAGATTGATAAAGCTAATTGATATGATTTTTGGTTATCTTCTGTGTTTAATCTTGGGCTATATTGATTTCATTTTTAACCTATCACTCAAGAATACTAAGATTCAAAATCCTAAAAAAGTTCTTTTTATCAGACCCGGAGGTATGGGGGATTTTTTATATCTGTTACCTGCTATAAATGAATTAAAAACAATGTTTCCAGATATAGAAATACATGTATTGGCTGAAAGGAGAAATAAAAGGGTTGCGGAGTTGACCAAAAGTATAGCCACTATTTATTGCTATGATGATAGTTTAATAAAGACATTAAAGCGACTTTTCAGGGAAAGATATGATGTGGTAATAGATACAGAGCAAATTCATCATTCTTCAGCTTTGATGGCCTATATTACAAGGGCAAAAGTAAGAATTGGGTTTAAAATAAAACCGGTTAGAAATCATCTATATACACATCTCATTGATTATTCTTTGTCTGGACATGAATCTATGGAATTTATGAAGTTGCTTTCTCCATTTGGTATAAAAGACAGAGATATCTTTAACGATAACTATTTAAAGATGGATGGTGGCGAAAAGGGAGCTCTTTCAAATGAGATTCATCATATAATTAATAATCTAAAACCTTATGTAGTGATTGCTCCCAGAGGTCAGGAAAGATATAGATATTGGGCTCCGTACAAATATAAGGCTATTATTAATTACCTATTAAAGACACAAAATGATAACATAGTTATTGTGGGAGGTAGGGCAGAAAAAGATATTGTCAAAGAGATTATGAAGGGAATGGAAAATATTAGAGTTATATCTATGGTTGGTAAAACCTCTTTTTTTGAATTGTATATGATATTATCCAAAGCTAAGCTATTTATAGGTTGTGACTCAGGGGTTTCAATTTTGGCTTCAATGTTAGGTGTAAAGTCCATTGTCTTGTTTGGATCTGCTGATGAAAATAAATGGGCATGGAGAGGTAAAAATTGTATTGCAATTAGAAAAAGGCTTTCTTGTTCCCCTTGCCAGGTGCTTGGAAAGTACAAGCTATGTAAGGAGATATTGTGTATGAAATTCTTATCCCCCAAAGAGGTAATTAAGATCTTAAAAGACTATCTTTAAATGGTGAAGTGCCCCCCAATCTTTAGAAAAGTAAATACTGTTTTTTACTCCAACCAGATACTAAAAACAGTTCTATTTAAGATCATGGCTCAAATCTTAATTCTTCAACCTTTTTATCTTTTTCATCAAAGCCAATGTCACATAGGATCACCCTTTTACCCTCTGCCCTGAATCTATCTGCATATCCCTTCTGCTTTATCTGGGATATTGCCTCCTCTGCACCCTTCCCTATCTTGAATTCCAAAACATACACCTTGTCTTTAAAGATCACTGCCATATCAAGCCTTCCCTTAGAGCTTAATACCTCAGTCCTTGCATCATATCCAAGAAGAGATAGACTCAGATACATGATGGTATGATAATAGTATTCCTTTACCCTTTGTGGTTCATCACCCGTAGGATATACACTATATGGGATGGATGAAAATATACCATTTATGAACTCTTCTATATCCTCAAACCTCTCCTCTCTGAGCGCATCTCCAAGTCGCTTTGCTAGATAAAAGCTATCCCCTGTGGCCCTATATGTGGATTGAAAGAGCACACCACTGAAGCTTATCTTTACCTCCTGATTCGGATAGCTCAAAAAGAGTATCTCACCACCCTCTGTTGCATCCTTTATGGTAAGATAACCCGATTGATAGAGTATCGCTTCCACCGGAAGATTCTCTAAATCATAGCTTTCAAATAGCTCACTCCTGACTTTAATGTCTTCAAGCTCAGGAATATGGTAAGCTCTTTCCTTTAAAAGATTTACCAAAAATGTGGGAGTCCCTGTCCTGAACCAGTAGTTTTTAAACTCCCCTTGATCCACGGCATACATAAATGAGATGGGATTATAGACCTGAGAATCACTTTCAACTGAAAATCTATATCCATTATACCAATACCTGACCCTTTCCAGACACTCATCTATACTTAACCCTTTCTCCTTGCATAATCTCTCAAGGTAATCAGGAAAATACTTCATTATCTCATCTTCACTATATCCTAAAAAATCCGCATATCTCTTATCCATGCTAATATCCTTTAGATTATTCCACTCAGAGAATATGGATACCTTTGTAAATCTACTTACCCCTGTTACAAATACAAACCTGATTATATCTACAATGTTCCCTTCCTTTAACACCCCAAAAAAGGACTTAAGCACTTTTCTGTTTTCCACTGCTACCCTTAACTCTTCATCCCCCTGTCCCAAATGATCCAAAATAGGCTTGTCATACTCATCTATAAGAATAACCACCTGCTCTCTATACTTTTCATGTATCTTTGAAATCATTACAGAAAAAAGGCTATCTATGTCTCCCCCCTCAAATACATCGAATTCAACCCCATATTCATTAAGTATCTGATCCATCTTTCTCCTCAATCCCATATCAAGTATATTGGGATCTCTACTACTTATACCATTGAAATCAAATATAAGCACAGGATGCTCTTTAAACTCCCACCTGTCTTCTATCCATAACCCCCTAAATAGCTCCCTGTTTCCCCTAAATAGCTCCTTTAGGGTATTGATGGTAAGGGATTTTCCAAATCTGCGGGGTCTGCTCAAGAAATAGCAGATCCCCTCATCAATCATTTTGTAGATCCAAGGGGTCTTGTCCACATACAGAAATCCCCTTTCCCGTATCTGCTTAAATGAGGAGCTGTCTCTTATACACATCTGACGCTGCCGACGAAGGCTTAGGTGTAGATC
>CBFDUE010000140.1:0-4502 GCA_965613025.1 uncultured bacterium | reverse complement strand
TTCAAGCAGAAGACGGCATACGAGATCATGCCTAGTCTCGTGGGCTCGGAGATGTGTATAAGAGACAGCTCCAGCGGACCGGCTATAAAGCCCGCCGCTGAGTTCCGGCGTTAGATTAAGATAATTAAGATAATAAAGAAGGAGGAATAATGGATGCCTTTTATTAATACTTGGAATGCTCTTCAACACCAATTAACGCCGGGTACTGTTATTAATAATTGGACAGTTCTTAGTAGATTTATGGGGGATTCATTTAAACTTTTTTTGGACAGTTACAGGAGGCAGAGGGGGTCAAAAGCCTCGTCAACACTGAATGAGAAGTTATGTGCTTGATATCACTAAATTATTTTTTGCAACTGTCCAAGATCAGTGAGACATATAGAGAGTAGACAGAATAGAAGTTTTAGAATTAGTAATTAGTGATAGCATGAAGAAGATAAATATGCAGAGGACTTATTCGATTAATTTTATTATTTATGCCATGGGCACCATTTAAGCCCATGGCATAAAAATATCAGTCTCTTATGGCTATTGATTCAGCTGCTTGGTTGGAAAAAACTGGACTGAATTCAAGTTCACTCTTTTGATCTTTTATATAAAGATCATCAAGTGCCCACCCCCTGAATCCATTATAGAGACTATCCTTTGTGTAGAATCTAAATTTTATTCTTATCTTATGGCCTGCAAAAGGATTCAGATTCATCTCCCGGGTTATCCAGATGGGAACAGCATTTACACCGCCAGAGCTGTAATTAAGGAAAGCTTTCTGCATTCCAGGAGGCTCTTTTTTCGGGTTCAGGGTTAAGAGCTTTACATATTGTTTGTTATTAAATGTATAAGTCTGTGCACCTGACTGAACAATAATAGGTTCACCTTCCTCTTTGTCATCCTCCCAGATACTGATCCATATCTCCATCTGATCATATTGACCACCAGCTACATCCACACTCTCTATCTCATACCAGGTATTCATAATACCTGTTGCATAATTAAATCCTGTAAGATCAATAACCGGTGATATGGCTTCTCCTGAGTTTGGTTCGGATGAGGTGTTACTTGGCTGATCACTTATGGTGCCAGTCTCAGTAGATCCATACCAGAGGACATACTGACCACTATAGGCCGGGAGTAGAGAGATAGTTTTATCAGCGGGATCAGGATAAGATACCAAAACCGGGGTTCCTATCTCTATCTTATCCACAGGCTCTTTAAGGATAACATCATATTGAGCAGTTGTATATGAATCATAATTATTCTTAATATTTTCAAAATCTCCGTCCTGATCCACATCTATAAGATACACTACTGTCTGCGTTTCCACAGCCTCACCTTCCTTCGTAAAAGAAACAGTAGCAGTTAATTCTCCCATATCTGATATCACACCTTCTATATCAATTGTCTTTCTGTCTGGAAATAGAATTTGATCAACAATTTCTTCTGCTACCTGAATATTTTCTGGATCTGCAATAACTTGCCAACCCACTTTTTCAGAAGAGTTGAGAAGTAACCAATTTTGATCTGTAAGCTCACTTTCAAAATCTTCATAATATAAGCCAGGTGTTACCACCTCCTCGCCCTCTTCTACCTCAACCTCCTTTTTATTAAGTTGTATATCCTGACTCTGAATACCATCCTGTATCTGCCCGGAAGGGAGAAGCATTAGAGAAGAAGGAGAATACCCTGCTGCCTCTGCCTTTATATTTAATAGCCCATCCATTGAAGTATCTATACCCTCAAAGGAATAATAACCAGATCCATCGCAAATTAAGGTTATCTCTGATGGATAGATTCCAGTAGGTTTCAAAATTATCTCATACTGTGTCCCTTTTTTAATTATTATGCCAGCTTGACTTTCTGTATAGATCTTCTCTCCCATAGTATGGGTTACAGTGATTTTCAATTCATATATTCCATCTTCTGTCATTTTGGATTTAATATCTGATGTAAGTATAAATATATTTTTTCCTGTTTCAGTCACTATATCAATCAATTCGCCATTACTGTATATCTCCCAAGTATATGTGGCATCTTGATCGAGCCCTGTCTCTACCTGTGTATCCGTAATATCTATTTTATCCAGCACTACTGGTAGATACAGTGTTACCGTAGCACCGGGTATACCTACCTGCTCCTCTTCACCAACCACTTCATATACTTTACCTTTAACAGTGTATGTCTGAGGGATCTTGGAGAGCTCAACATCTATGGATGCATCAGGGGAAGAACTTGAAACCTCCACTGCCTTTGTCTGGCTTAAATAACCATCTTTTTTAAATGTAAGGACATGAGTAATAGGTTCATCAGCCTTAAATGCCTGATATGTCAAGGAATATGAGCCATCACTCCCACTTACCGTAAATATCCCTGTCTTGGCAAAGGTGACCAATACACCTTTCAAAGGATTACCATCTTTATCCGTAATCTTTCCACTAATGGTTCCTGAAAAGGTGACCTCAGGCTTTGGAATAAAGACAATTATGAGAGGATAAAGCCTCAATGTCTTGGATGCATTCTGAACTATAGCATATACCCCACCTCCCTGATCCACAATAGAAAGATGAGGGTCATCAACGAACTGCCATTTCTTATCCTTAAATACCAATAGATGAAGTGTCCCTTCCTTATTATTGATTTTCTGGTAAAGCTCACTTCCTGAAAGTTCACCAATAATATGAGTAGTCTTAATAGTAACATTACCACAAAAGCATGCAGAAGCAGCTGTGGTTGGTACTCCATTTGCGTCCACTATATTAATATCAGCACCAGAAATTACTTTAATTCCCGTCTGTCCTGTATCTTCTTCAAGATTGGTTATATTTGGTATAAATTTTAAAGACTTATATGGGGTTACAGCCACAGTTATATCCTTTTTTAATTTCATATCTGTAATGGACACTGAAAAGGTTCCGTCGGAGGAGGAAAGGGTCTTAGGGGGAGGTTTTTGTAAATAATTTTTACTATATTTTACCAGCGAACCTCCGGTTTTACTTATTGATTCAGGGCACGGTTCACAGACAAGCTCCTCCTTAGAAAGTTCCAATTTCATCTTATTCTTATCTACAGGCTGGACAAAGATATACATATCTTGTCCACTTTGGGCGGTGGAATACCCGTAGGTAAAATATGGAGAGACTACCTCTGCTATTACCTTATTATCTTTAGTTTGGAGATTTATATCCTGTGTCGTGAGAGGCTTTTCTTCCAGATTTACCTTAATTTCGCTATCACCATATTTTAGTAATCCGAGAGAATTGGTCTTCTTAAAAGAAGGCAGATTAACAGAGAGTGCCTCAAAATCTGTTTCCTCTCCACTAAATCCATCTATCTTCTTCATATTTGAGATAAGTGTATAGGCCTCTCCTTGAGCCCCAACTGTATTTAATATATTTAAGATGTAGGTATTTAGAGTAGAAGTAATATCACCAAGAAGGGAATTTTCTTGTTCTGTAGGATCCTTACCTAAGAGATCCTTTATCTGTTCCTCAGATATCTGCCAATCCTTTTTACCTGTTGGGATAAGGTTCTTAGCCATCATATCCAGAAGATTGATAGGGTTGAAATTTAGATTATTTGCCATCTTCATAAATGCGGCATTAAAAAGAAGGAACTTTGCATTGGCCTTATTATTTTCTCCTAATATGTCTGTAAGATCCAGATATTTAAGGAAATCCTTTGATTCAGTGGCTCCCAATTTAGCAAATTCTTCTTCCGTAATAAAGGAAAATAAGGTTGCAATTTCTGCATAGGCCTGATCTATGGCAGATTGTTGAGAAATTCCCAGTTTCATCAGGTTTTTTGCCTTTTCACAAACAAGAGTTGTAGCAATATTCACATTAACATTTATAGGCTCTCCTTCATTTATATATGCAACAGCTTTCAAGACCAGGTTCTGAGTGTCCTGATCTTCCCCTGTAACTTCATTAAGATATTTACCTTTTACTTGGATTTCCAAAGCACCTGAATAATCTCCTATGTCTATTGAAAATTCCCCTGTATCCGAAGATATCTCCCCCTGCCATGAAGGGGTATCTTCAAGGGTTCCATCCGCATTGATCTTATAAACTTCCACTACTGCCCCTGTCTTAAATGGCCCCTTACTTGCCTTTCCAGTTAGATTTGGAGCCTGAGGTGCTATTACACCACCTCCCCCTCCACTGCTACATCCATAGATGATCACTGGAAATATTAGTAATAATAGTATCTTTAAAAAATTTTTATCTAACATCATTCCCCTCCCTTTTTGAATTAGAATATAGAATACAGAGAACTTTGTATAACCCCTTTTTACACGGGGGTTTTACCCCCCTCCCCTCCGGGAGCGAAGCAATCTCATCACCCTTCTACCCCCGAACCATGAACCATTCTCAGATTGCTTCGGGTCTTTTAAGACCCTCGCAATGACAGATTCCATTTACAACCTCTTTCTGAGAGCTTTGAAAAATTCAAAGCTCTCATACAGTATTGAAAATCTGTCTCTTATACACATCTCCGAGCCCACGAGA
>CBFDUE010000139.1:0-4541 GCA_965613025.1 uncultured bacterium | reverse complement strand
AAAAACCGCTAAACTATATCTCAGAACACTACTTCCGTTATTCTACTAAGCAGAGACTATTTGAGATCTTTTAAAATATTTGGTTCTTCACAGTTTTCCGTGGATGTATCTATATATTGTTGTCAATTTTACTTCTGTATTATAGTATCGCGTTTGCCAATTTTATTACAGGAGATTTCAATGGAAAATAGAGAGGGGATAAAACAAAAATGGTTCGAGGCTCTGTTAAAAGCAAGAGAAAGGGTTGTGCCCGTAGATTCCCTTTGTTCTGCGTTTGGGGATCTCCCCATTGATGCGGCCTATGAAGTCCAGGAGATGATAGTAAGAAAAAGATTAGACAAAGGCGAGAGCGTAATCGGCTGGAAGGTCGGGGCCACCAGCCGCGCGGTGATGGATCAACTGGAAATAGATGAACCGATCCTGGGCTGCATGACTACCCAATCCGATTATTCCTTTTCCAAAGAGGTGGAGGCGTCTAATTTCTGCAGGCTTGCCGTGGAAGGCGAAATCGCATTTATTATGGGAAAACCACTCAAGGGGCCCGGCATCACCAAGACCGATGTGATTCAATCCACGGAAGGCATCATGGGCGCAGTGGAACTGGTGGATTGCCGGCTCAAAAACTGGGAGCCCACCCTCTCGGAGGCGGTTGCCGACAATGCCTTGCACGCCGGAATCATTCTTGGAGACGTCATGAAGCCGCTCTCAGGGTTTGACCTTATCCATGAAGGCGTAATTATGTATCAAAACGGTCACCTGCTATCCAGCGCATGCGGCGTCGAAGCCCTGGGCAATCCTTTGAATGTGGTATGGTGGCTGGCCAATAAGTTGGGGGAATTGGGTAAAGGCCTCAATGAAGGGGATATTGTCCTCACCGGTTCACTCACCCGGTTTTTCTTTGTCACTCCCGGCGATGTGATCAATGTGTCGTTTTCGAATCTGGGGCGGATTCAATTCATTGTCAGGTAAAAACGGGATCTTCGAACCTAAGTTTGACAGTTAGTAGTTAAAAATTTACTGATTTTCAGGTTGCACATCTAAACAGATCAATAACTTAGGTCTTTTTATATCTGTTACAGGCTCAAGAAGAGCAGATGGTAAGGTAGTAAAATATTTACATCTTGTTGAATCCCTGAGGGTAAAGGGTAAGAGGTATCCTATTCATAAAGTGATCTATAGCTTTGGCAAGGTTACGGAGTTAAACAGGGATAAGATTCAAGCCTTAGCCAGGAATCTTCTTTCATATATAAATCAGGATATATCCTCTGTTGATATAGAGAGTGAGATTTTGTGGTCCCGTGTGTATGGCACTCCATACTTAGTGCTTGAACTTGCCAGGGCTTTAAGGATAACTCAAGTTCTGAGGCAGGGGTTAAGGAGGATATGTTAGGGGTATGGTAGATAGGCTTAAAAGGTTTAGACTTGCTCGGGTGATATTTGTATGTGAAAAAAAGGAAAGCATTTTAAATCAATTAGATATAAAAGAACCACCCTTGATATTAGAGACATAGAGTGGAGTTAAAATGCCTTTTACACAAATTTTCCTCTAACTATATGATCTTACAGAGTATTTACCTATTTTTTTACACTACCAACTGTCAAACTTAAGATGGAATTGTTCCTCTTTTTTCAAAATTTCCTAAGTGACTCTACTTAGAAGAGAGGAGAATATTGTTTCTCCCCTGTCTTTTTCCTGATTCTGCACCTCAATCCACCTCTTTAAACATAAAAAGGCCTTTCCTGAATCTATAATTTCACGTGCCATCTCAATTCCTTCCTTTAACTCATTCACTTTCCCTGCTATATATAGAATTGGGGCACAATTTAGACATACGGTATCATAAAGTATGCCTTTATCTTGGCCACTGAGTAAATGAAGTAATCTTATTGCCTCTTTCAAAGGATCATCCTCACCCAGTATCTCTTCTATGTTTATTCTGCTTTTAAGTCCCATCTGTTCAGGTAAAATTGAATAAGTAATAATCCTTCCATCTTCCAAAAGTTCAGCTACCAGAGTTTCTCCTGAGGGAGAGATTTCATCTATACCCTTATCTCCATACAAAAGGCCATGAAAAACCATTGCCCTTTTGTATCCTATTTCACTCATTGTCTGAATAACAGGCAAAATCATATCCTTAGAATATACCCCTCTTACTCCATATAATGGCAGAACTGGATTGGCAAGTGATGCTGCGATGTTTAAAATGCTTCCAAAATTCATCTGTGAAAGTATCCTAAAGAGTGCTCCTGGGTGAACCTGAGAACTCATTCCATTAAATAGCCCAATTCCAACCTGTTCAATGGATGCCTTTACTTTTTCTACAGGACATTCTACATCTATCCCAAGGGCTTCACATAGATCTACTGTTCCACATTTAGAAGTAATAGCTCTTGCACCATGTCGAGCAAGATATACACCTGCTGCTGCCGCTATAATGGCAGAGGCTGTGCTAATATTGAATGTCTTGATACTATCCATGCCGGTTCCACAATTATCAAGTACCCTTTCATTTATCTTTAAAGACACCTTTACCGTATCAAATTCATATATTGCTTCCCATACACCTGCAATCTCATGAGGTAAAGGGCTCTTAGCTGTAATCGCTGCAAGAAAGGCTCCCTGATGTATTTCAGTCTGATCACCTTTAAGTATCTCTAAAAAGAGATCTCGGACTACCTTGCGGGGAAGACTTTGTTTCTTAATTAAACAATCAATAAAGAAGCCAAATCTTTTTAATCTTTCATCCATTTTTCTACCTCCACGATTATTTTCATTTCATCAGGGGATATGCCTCCCATTAAAACGTCTTGTAATTCTTCCAAAGGAATACTCCTCGTAATAAGATTCTTTAGGGAAAATCTTTTAGAGGAGATGATGGAAACAGCTTCTCTATTATGCAAGGCAGAACAGCCATAGGCTCCCACAATCTGTAGCTCTTGGTAATGGATAGTATTGAGATCCAAATAGGCCTTAGAGTCTTTATGAGGAATTCCACTGAAAAGACATAGACGCCCACCTGGTGCTAAAAATCTCATAAATTGAGCTGGACAGAGATCCGAACATGCCAATATTATGACATCTGCTCCATAACCATCTGTCTCTTCCATTATTATCTGATAAAGGTCTTCCTCTGTAGGATCAATCCTTCGTGAGATTTTAGCTCCTGTAGAGATAGATCTTCTATAAGTGAGAGGTTCAGACAGAAATATATCCTCTGCCCCTAAAATTGTAGCCACTATAGAGTGAAGATGCCCGGTAACACCACCTCCAATAATAAGAACCTTATCCCCCCTTGATACCTTAGCTTTTTTCTGTGCATTGATGCAGCAGGCAAGAGGTTCTGCAAGAACAGCTTCAAAAAGACCCGTATCTTCAGGAATTAAGTTTAGAGATCCCCAAAAAGGGCCTTCTAAAGGAAGCATAATATATTGTGCGAATCCCCCATCATGAGTAAAACCTAATATCTTGCGATTCCTGCATTGGTTATCCATACCCTTTAAACAAGCCTTGCACCTTCCACATCTTAGTCCTGGCGCTACTTGAACTCTATCCCCTTCCTTAAAGAGTCTGGAACCACTCTCTATTACAATACCTACTATCTCATGCCCCAATATCCTAGGATACTGAAGTTCTCTATGACCATGTACTGCCATTTTGATATCAGAGCTGCAAATGCCGCATGCCATTACTTTGATAAGAACCTCTCCTTCTTTGCACGTAGTCAGAGGGATATCTCTAAGTTCTAATCTTCCTGGTTCGAGTAGAATAACTGCCTTCATGTAATTCCCCATATATAAAAAATCCTCAAGCGTATTATATATACGCTTGAGGATTTGCCATCTCCTCAAACGCCTACCTGATGGCAGGTCTTCTGGCTCTCAGATCTTCCTACTCCCTGCGCCTTCCCACCCTGCACCAAACTTAAGATTTTTAATCTTGCTCAGCCAACCTTCCTTATCAAATAAGGGAGCCATCATGGAAGGCGGCTTTTTTAAGTTTGGTGCAGGGCAGTGGCCTTTTGCAGGTTTCGTCCCTGATCACAGCGGCGGGTCCGCACCGGACTTTCACCGGTTTCCCTCTTAGGCCTTTAAAGGCAACCATCAGGTTTTTATTAAAATAATATCTGCGAGAATAATCTTGTCAACTCATTTAATTTAGAGGCTGATCTATAGATCCCAAAATGTGGGATTTGATATACACTACCACAGATTTAAAAGCTATAATTATTTGATAACTTATGGTTTCTGATATGAAAGAATAGATTACGAGGAAAATTTGCTAATGGTAAGGTTTATATAATGGGATATAGGGGTTTTGGTCTTATGCCAAGGGGAAACTTCCTTAATATCATGGTATATCAAAGGCTATTATGAGTGGGCATACTTAACCAATTACCAATATCTTAATCAAATCAGTGAAAAGGCCAATTTATACAGTTAGGGGGGATCTCTCCTCTAAGTGCACTTAAAAGATTTCTGGCAGCCATCTCTGCCATCCTGTAGCGGGTCTCCTCTGTGGCACTACCTATATGGGGAAGCAG
>CBFDUE010000138.1:0-4557 GCA_965613025.1 uncultured bacterium | reverse complement strand
GATTGCTTCAGCTCCTTCGGAGCTTCGCAATGACATGTTGCTTCGCTTCGCTCGCAATGACAGGGGTCTGGTCTCCGCCCCGACAGGGAGGCGGGTGTAACCCCCAGTGTAAAAGGGGGTTATGCAAAGTTCTCTCTGTCATTATGAGCAATAATGGCATATCTGACTTTGGTTAAGGATTGACATGCCATTAAATGCCTTATTAAGATAAGTTCGAAAATAGAGTATGAATTTGGAATTTAAAGGTATAATTTCTACTGACTGGAGTGAGTGCCTTTCTCCAAATGGCCCTTTTGATCCCATCTCCTTCTGTTTCCCTGAACTTGAAAAAGAGTTAAAGCAGATTTTCTTTCAATACACTTCAAACCAGGTGGATCTATCCAGTGCAATTAGAAGGATTCAAGACCTGATTCCTCATAAGATAACAGAAGAGATGATGGATGAATATCTAAAAAGTGAATTTAAGACATACAGAAATGTGCCCCAGTTTATTGAATGGTGTCTGCAAAATAGGATCCTGTTTATGATAAACAGCACAGGATTTAAGGGGTACTTTCAGATCATACTGGAAAGCTCTTTGATTCCTCATGTCCAGGTCATCTCCTGCAATCCCTTTATAGATTTTTCTTCCAAGAATCTTCCAAACACCATCTGGCTTGATATTAAAGAGATCCATGATAAACCCACAAACACTAAGACCATTCTTAAACGCTTTGGTCTATCTCCAAAGGATCTTATTATCATGGGAGACAGCGGTGGCGATGGCCCACACTTTGAATGGGGCTGGAAGGCCGGGGCCTATCTCATATCCATAATGAAGAAGAGATCCCTTGAAAGATACTGCAAGGAAAGGAACATAGAGCTGGATGTTGAGTTTGGAATTGACTATTCATCCGGTGAGGTCCGTTCCTTAAAAAGGGAGATGGAGATAGACTTTATGGATCTAAGGGATCATATTCGGTCTCTCTTAGGGTTATAGCCAAGGGGTATAAAATGCAACATAAAAAGGAGAGAAGGAATAGGGGATATTCCTCTAAGAGGTATCTTCACAGAAGAAAGTTAAGGCCAGATAGAAAGAAGATAAGGGGGATAAAAGAGTTTAACGCAGCAGTGGATGTGCCTGATATTATGAAGCCCTTTTTCAGTAGGGCTCAAAGATATGTGCATGAGTATTTTCAAAGACGCAGTGAAGATCCTTTCCAGGCAATGGTGGATATATCGGGTGAGCGGTATATACTGGTTAGAGCGGCATCCATGTCAAAGGAGTTCTTTGACCTCATAAGGTATCTATATCAGGACAGGGGCGAAAAGGAGGCCATAAGGGTTGCAATGGGATTCCTGTTTGACATATCCCATTCCATTGGAAAGGCAGATGCAAGGAGCTTCCACTCCAAGATGAAGGTAAAGAAGCCCTTAGAGAGGCTTTCTGCAGGACCTATCCATTTTGCATATACAGGCTGGGCATATGTAAGGATCCTTCCAGACTCCCACCCCACACCTGATGAAGACTATTTCCTCATATATGATCATGACTACTCCTTTGAGGCACATACATGGATAAAGAGTGGGATAAAGACGGATTTCCCTGTCTGTATAATGAATGCGGGATATTCTTCTGGGTGGTGCGAAGAGAGCTTTGGAATATCCTTAGTGGCAGTGGAGATTGAATGCAGGGCAAGGGGGGATGACCACTGCCGCTTTATAATGGCATCTCCTCAGAAGATAGAGGAATACCTGACCCAATATAGACCCACCACATATCTAAAGCTCAGAGAGAGCGGTAGCTTCTCTATCCCTGAGTTTTTCCAGAGAAAGAGGCTGGAAGAAGAGCTTCTTAAGAGTGAAGAGACGGTAAAGGCATTGCTCAATGCCCCAAAAGACAGGGCCATGCTTTTGGATACCGATGGTAATATCCTCGCACTTAACAGAACCGCGGCTGACTTCATAGGCCAGGATATGGGAATGCTTATCGGTAAAAATGTCTTTTCTCTGCTTCCAGAAGGCATTGCTGAAAAGATCAGGTCATATCATGAACAGGTTCTTAAAAGTGGCAGATCAGTAAGGTATGAGCACAGTGAGAACGGTAGATGGTTAGATACTACAGTTGACCCTGTTAGGGATTCCCATGGAAAGATTGCACGAATTGCCCTTGTAAGCAGGGATATTACCGAATATAAGAGGATTCAAGAGGCCTTGCAGAGGGAAAAAGAGCTTACCACCACCCTTATTCAGATATCTCCTGCCTTTTTTGTTGCACTGGATGAGGATGGAAATACCCTGCTTATGAACGAGGCCATGTTAAATGCCCTGGGATATGGCATGGATGAAGTAAGGGGCAGGAACTATATTGAGTGCTTTGTCCCAGAGCCAGAAAGGCAGAGATTCCATTTTATATTTAAGGATACAACCCATTTGAGCCATCCCAAGGCATATGAAGGAAAGATGATCACCAAGGATGGAAATGAGCTCATCGTGGAATGGCATTTCAAGCATGTATTTAAGCAGAACGGAGAGCTGGATTTCTTCTTTGCCTTGGGAGTAGATATCACCCAGAGAAAGAGGGCTGAAGAGGAACTTAGAAGACATAAGGAACACTTAGAGGAGCTTGTAAGGGAGAGAACAGAGACCTTAGAGAGGATAAATAAGGAGCTTCAAAAGGAGATAATTGAGAGGATTGAGGCAGAAAGGGCGTTGCAAAAAAGTGAGACCATGCTCAGAGCCATATTTGACCAGACATTTCAGTTTATTGCCATACTCAGACTTGATGGAACAGTTATAAAGGTGAATAAGACCGCTATTGATCTTGTAAATGCCAAAGAAGAAGAGATAGAAGGAAAGCCATTCTGGGATACACCCTGGTGGATTAGATCCCAGAGAGAGAGGGAGAGGCTTAAAGAGGCAATAAGAGAGGCGGCAAAAGGGAGATTTATCCGTTATGAGACAGTGCAGAAGGGAAAAAACGGTGGACATATGAATGTGGATTTTTCCCTTAAGCCTGTAAGGGATAAAGAGGGGGAGATCGTGCTACTCCTTGCAGAGGGAAGGGATATAACAGGGCTTAAGTTGGCCATGGAAGATCTAAAGAAAAGGGAAAAGGAGTTAAAGATTCAATCCAAGAGGCTTGAAGAGGCAAATGTGGCATTAAAGGTGCTAATCAAACAGATGGAAGAGAAGAAGAAGGAGGATAGAGAAAATATCCTTGCCAATATAAAACAGCTTGTAATTCCTTATTTAAACAGACTTAAGACAACTCTGCTCAGCAAGGAGCAAAAGCTCCTTGTGGAGATGGTTCAAAGCAATCTTCAACACATCGCATCCCCCTTGGTTACAAAGCTCTCTTCCAATTTCCTCAATCTCACCCCAATGGAGATCCGAATAGCCAATATGGTAAAGGAGGGGCTTTCCAATAAGGAGATCGCAGATATCCTTGGAACATCACTAAATACCATCATATCCCATAGATATAAGATCCGAACCAAACTGGGAATCAAAAACAAAGGTATAAATCTTAGATCCTACCTGCTTTCCCTTTAAAATAGTTAATTTTTATAACTATTTTCTAACTAAATTAATATCCTTGACTATAATCTGCACCATAAAATACACTTTTTTGACTCAAAAATATTCAAGGGGGTAGGGCATAATGAAGGTATTGATCAGTGACAATTTATCTGAGGTAGGGGTTAAGGTATTTGAGGAGGCACCTGGCATTGGGGTGGATGTGAAGGTGGGGTTGAGTGAGGATGAGTTAGTGGAGGTGATAGGGGGTTATGAGGGTCTGGTGGTGAGGAGTGCTACGAAGGTGAGTTCGAGGGTTATAGAGGCGGCTGGCAGGCTTAAGGTTATAGGCAGGGCTGGGGTGGGTTTAGACAATATTGATGTGGAGGCTGCCAGCAGGCGTGGGGTGGTGGTTATGAATGTTCCTGGGGGTAATTCTCTGTCTGCTGCTGAACATACCATTGCGCTTATGATGGCGCTTAGCAGGAATATAGCTCAGGCGGATGCATCCATGAAGGAGGGCAAGTGGGAGAAGAAGAGGTTTCAGGGAAGGGAGCTGTGTGGTAAGACTTTGGGAATTATTGGTGCTGGTAGGATAGGGAGGATAGTGGCTGACAGGGCTAAGGGTCTGAAGATGGAGGTGGTGGTATATGACCCCTATATAAATGTGGAGGTATTGGAAAGACTGGGTCTTGAGCCTGTGTCTCTGGATGAGTTGCTTAGCAGGTCTGATTATGTGAGCATACATGTTCCCAAGAGTGATGAGACGGTGGGGATGATAGGAGAGGAGGAGATGAGGAAGATGAAGGGGGGTGCGATGTTGATAAACTGTGCAAGGGGTGGGATTGTGGATGAAGATGCCCTATACAGGGTGTTGAAGGAGGGGCACTTAGGTGGTGCTGCCTTGGATGTGTTTAGCACTGAGCCACCTGGAAAGATCCCTTTGATGGAGCTACCCAATTTTATCTGCACACCGCACTTAGGAGCATCTACCCGTGAGGCACAGGAAAATGTGGCCCGTCAGATAGCTGAGCAGATGGTGGACTATCTGCTCCATGG
>CBFDUE010000137.1:0-4601 GCA_965613025.1 uncultured bacterium | reverse complement strand
CTTCGTCGGCAGCGTCAGATGTGTATAAGAGACAGCACTAGATATTTGAGATCATTTTTAAGATTAGAGTCAGGGTGCATCTCAATCCAGAGCTTTCCAAGTGTATTTTCAACCAAAAAGCGGACTATCCACCTTGGAGTAAATAACTGGGTAACTGAGGGTATATCTTCGGCTTCAAACTTTTTCCCTGATATCCTAACTTCTCTAAAAGCCTTTTCAAGCTCTTCGGAATTAAAGCTCTGATACACCCAGCCTATGGTCTCTTCATTTCCAGGTGCCCAGGCATCTTGAAGCTCTGGGCTGTTCATCATATCAATTAATGTGTTAAAGGCAGGAGGTCTTGGAAAGAACTTGCTTGGAAGATTATCAGGGTCAAAAAGAACTTTGATCTCTTGAGATAACTTTCTGCACTGTGATAAGATGAAGTGCCTGTATGCCTCCTGTCTTGGGCCTTCATCAAGGGGATTTTGAGGAAGATCTCCTTTTTGGTATTTTTGATAAAACTCTCTATTTTCAGGCTCTGTAAGCCACATAAGAAATCCATTTGATCTAATCCCTCTGGATATTGTCTGGCGAATAAGCTTCCTTTCTTCAAGCATCTTAAGTGCAATAAGGCGATTAAGCCAAGTAAAGGATGCCTCTTTTATGATCTTTTCCCTTGCCTTTTTTGTGTCTATACCGGCCCTTTTTTCATCTTCAAGGAACTGTTCAATCCTCAATCTTGTATCTTTTGCATCTTCAATAGCAATTAAGGCAGGATAATCTTCTTTTTGCATGAGGGTTCCGTCAGGGAGCAGACCATAGATACCTTCAAGCTGATCACTTATCTCCTTTTCAAGGAGCTTTCTTGCCTGTAAGGTGAAACGGCGTATGGATGAGATCAGTTGGGAGTCCATTATTCCAAAATCACCTTAATACCCTTTTTTATCAGCTTTAAGATATGATTCCTGAGCTCATTAATAGCTGATTCCACATCCTCTGGAGTTTCAATAACCTTATTAAAGAATCTGGACACCTCAACTCTTTCAATCATGTCTTCTTTTAATTCAAGATTCTGAATCTCTCTATTAACCCTTTTAATGAGCTCATCTAAGCTTACAATTTCACTTTTCATCTGAATGAGGTTTGCCTTGCAATTTGAACAGATACAAGAGTCCATCTCATACTGAAGGTCATTACAGATTGGCTTCTTAAATGCCTTTAAAAAATCATCCTTCTTTT
This sequence comes from uncultured bacterium, assembly GCA_965613025.1. Classification (GTDB taxonomy): domain Bacteria; phylum Desulfobacterota; class DSM-4660; order Desulfatiglandales; family JALVMZ01; genus CAYTXJ01. Next base: position 3,380 of record CBFDUE010000137.1, on the reverse strand, counting down.
CTTGGGGTAATATATTCCAGCCAGGGATCTCTTTTATGCTCTTAATAGCCTCTTTATATGCCTTTGAACGATCATTATGAAGCTTTTTATATTGCTCTTCAAATGCCCGGTAAATTTCCTCTATTCCTCTTCTTAATACCTCAAAAGAAGTGTAAAGATCTTCAGGGGAAAGAAAAGCTTTTAATTTTAAGGCAGTTTCTTTCAATGTTTCACCCTCAATTGAGGATTCAATCTGAGGCCATAGTTCATTTAATGCCTTTTTAGCACTTTTAATAAGATTAATGTTTTCATCTGTAAGAGCATCCTTTATCTGAAAAACCTGGTGTCGTGCCCTTTTATAATCCTTTCCCTCTTTTTCAAGGAATCTTATACAATCCCCAGATGGTGCTTTGAGGATCTCATCTATTTTATGTATAAAATCTTCAATCTTTTTAGTTCCAGGAAGCTCAAAGACCTTCATCTTTTCATAGATGGGTATGGTTGCTTCTCTATCCTTTGATACAAATTCCTTAAAGGCAGTAGAGATTGCCCCTTCTTCCACATCTACCTCTTTTCCAGTTATATCTTCATAGGCTTTTACCGCAGTTGTCAGTGTTTCAAGAGAGGGAGCTTCCCTTGGCAAAAATGTGGAAGATCTGAAGGCCTGAGCCTTAGTTAATACAGTGAGTGCCAAAGGGTCAGTATAATTCTTTATTCTTTTATTTTGATATTCTATCTTAATTTTCCCGCTTCTAAGTAACACAGAAAGGGCAAGTTGAAGAATCTCCATACTCCATCCATAGTCATGCCCTTCAAAGTGGCTTTCAAGCATCTTTCCACTTACCCTTTCCCCATATTCAAATCTTTGCTGAATAAAGGAATAGGTCTCTCTACAGATATCTGCAGATGGATTTGGCACAAATCTATTCTTTTCCTTAGTTACAAGGAAAAGACCTTCATCTCCCTCATAAAATACAGGAGGGAGTCCATTTAAGTTAGAAGAGGATAAAAACTTTTCCACCTCATTACCTTTAAGAGGTCTAACCCCCATCTCCAATTTAGGAAATAGTTTAGGAATCACCTGCCCAAGCAGGGCATGGATTATCTCTGAAAGATTCTTACCTAAGGTGGCACTATCAAATTGGACCCCTCTAAAAAATCCTGTTCCTTCAGTAAGTGAATCATAGATTCTCTTCCTTAAGCGGTTAGAGATTTTATCCTTTCTTATTTTTTCTTCATAAAGACAAGAGGACTCTTCCTTGGAGAGCCTATTTTGGGATGCAAGCCGTTCATAGGATTTTACCATTTCCTGAGACCTGAAATATTCAATGACAAGTTCCTGAACTTCATTATCAAATTGAACTACCCAAAAGGGCCTTTCTCTTTCAGATAGGCTTCTTTTGCGTGCTTCATCAAGCCTTTCATTGAATTCATCTCTATCTTCAGAAGTCAAGATATTAAATTGAATATTGCCTGATGATTCAATAGGTGTTCCGTTTAGTATTGGAGCCAGTTTAAGTATCTTAAGATCTTTGTATTTATAGGAGACCACCTTAGGATCTCTAAATATTTCTTTAAATTCCTCCAATATTATCCTGTTTCTTTCAGCAGGCTTTGGCTCAAGCCCCCTTCTTTGCTCATCCCATCTTTTTTCTTGGGCAGAAAGGAGCTTATATCCCTCTTCAGATTCTTTAATAATTTTAGCCTCTTCAAGAAACCTTATTGCCTCTTTTACTTCATTTTCAATGGATTCTGATTGAACTGATGGATGTAACACCACAGATATATTGTGCACTGTTCTTGGTAAATCTTTAACCACTTCAAGTAGAGCCACAGCCTTTGCTACTTTTATCGCCATTTCAGTCTTTTTAGGGCTTTTCTCTAATAGATTAATCTCTCTGCTTATTTCGCTTGGAAGCAGATTACCCGTATCTAAAAGCTCATAGACCATGTCAAGTGTAACCAATGTGCCAACAGGTGCCTCAGCAAGCATGGTTCTTGGGTTTATCATCATCTGCTGAGCCTGTTTGATAATGGTTCGGTTACTTCCACCTATGTGGCGATATGTTTCTCTTTTTGATCTTAGTCCAGCAACAATATCTATACAGAGCTCAATCTGATAAGGAAGATAGGGATAAAGATCAACAAATTGCTCTTTTGAGATGGAGACATCACGATGGGTCCTCTCCAATGTGCAAAATGCCTTTATTCTGCCCTGGTTTTGATCAAAGAGTTTACCTAATATCTCTTTTGCATCCTCAGTCTTATCCAGCACCCTCTTTGCAGTTACCTCTGTAATATCTGTCTGCTTTAGATCAATAGCAATTCTGAACCTATCCTGTAACCTTGCAAGCTCAATTTTTCTGGACTCTAATGCATCCACTACCTCATTTAACTTTTCCTGAGATGTCACCACTATCCAAAAAGGGGAAATAGCTTCTTTACTCTCTGTGCGATTCTTTCCCTCCCTTCCAAATGCCTGAACCACTGCCTGAAGGTCAAGCATCCTGTCAACGCTTCGGGATACATATTGTCCTACTTCATCCACAATAAAGATAAGTGCCTTACCAGGTTTTCTCCTTTTAGCAAGTTCAAAAGCCCTCTTTGAAAGAGTATTTGGGTCTATATCAGCCCTGCCTATGGATCTTGAATAGGTATCTGATTGAGGATATGTATCTGGATCCATCCTGTGTAGCACTAAGCTGGCTTCATTAATACCTATTCCTGGTATCTTTCTTCGCTCCCTCCAGGGCTTGCCATGTATCTGTTGAAAAAGTTCTTCAAACTCTTTAAGTCTTCCATCTTGTTCAAGTGAAATTTCAAGCTCTGCAAGATCAAAGTCTTCTGCATAGTCAAGTTCTCTGAGCAAAGCCTTATACATTATCTCTGTGATCCTATCACTTCCGGTTCTCACCCCCCTTTCCATGCCTACATCAAATATGATTGGATGAATGGGGATGGTGCGATTAATGAGGTCCAGTAAGTTGCTTAATCTTGTATCCTTAACATTTTCTTTAAATATTTCACTTGCAGGTCTTCCAAGAACCGGGATTGCACCTACGGTATAGCCAAGAACCTTTGCAAAAGAGGATTTCCCTGACCCAAAAAATCCAGAAATCCAAACCCCTATCCCTTCTCTTGGATCTTTTGCACAGGTTATGATCTCGTCATATATCAATTTAAAATAATCCTTTAAGGATTCAGTAACTACATACTCTTGTAATTCATTTAAAACGGCCTCTTCATTTCTTTGATCAACCTTAATAACTTCCTCAATTTTCCTGTCAATGGGCCGTGCAAAAAGGGATCTGAGCTTTAGCATCAATCTCCTCCTGTCTCTTATACACATCTGACGCTGCCGACGAAGGCTTAGGTGTAGATCTCGGTGGTCGCCGTATCAT
>CBFDUE010000136.1:0-4617 GCA_965613025.1 uncultured bacterium | reverse complement strand
TTTTTCAAGCAGAAGACGGCATACGAGATCATGCCTAGTCTCGTGGGCTCGGAGATGTGTATAAGAGACAGAATCAGTTGGATTGGGAAGATGCTACAAGAAAAGATCACCAAAAACTTCATCTGGAAGGAGGTGCTGAGCACAGATCTTATCCCTGGCTATTATGTTCATCCCACTCCTCAGCAGATATTCTGTTATAAGATCCTATTTGAAAGACTCATCCAGCCTATAAGGGACAATTTTGGAAGAATAAGGATTACATCAGGTCTTAGAGATGAGGCAGTGTATCAGGCACTCAAAAAATCAGGTTATCCAGCATCTCCAAGATCAGATCACTTTGCATGGTGTCATCTTAACCCAATAGGAAGTGGTGCAGTTGATTTTGTGCCATTGGATGCAGATCTCTTTGAGGTTCATAGGTTCATATACCAGAAGGTTGTAGAAGGAGATTGGAATGTAAATCAATTGATACTCTATCCAGAGCAGGGATTTATCCATATATCCAACCCAAGATCATGGATATTCAGGTATCCAATACAGTCAAGAAGGAAATTCCTGATCTATGAGAAGGGGAAATATAGAAGGTTCGAGGTTCATGGTTCAAGGTTAGGTTAAGAAAAATGAGAAAGAGAAGAAAAAATAAGAGCAAAAGATCCCGAATCCCAGGGGTATGGGTAGGAGAGGTGGTGGATACCTCAATGGGTCCCAAAAAGAAGATCTGCTTTAGAATAGGGGGTAAATGGTTCTTTAGGATGGTTGATCCTGATTGGAGACCCCCTGGAAGACCACCTAAGGCAAGTTAAGGAAGGAAACAAAATGAACCAGAAAGACAGGATAAACCAAAATAACCAGAAAAACTCTTTTTGGACAGTTATGATCTACATGGCAGCGGATAATAATCTGGATGAGGCTGCTCTCAGAGACATATCTGAGATGGCAAAGGCAGGATCAACAGATGAGGTTCACCCTGTGAAATACCCAAAGGGGGGCAGCAAAGCTGCATTTCACGGGGTAAATATCACGGTTCAGCTTGATAGAGCAGTGGATCAGAAGACCAGAAGGTTTCTAATTACCAAAGATGGTGGATATGAAAAGGACTGTATAGAGACCTTTGAAGAGACAAACACAGGGGATCCAAAGGTATTGGAAGATTTTATTCTCTGGGCAATCAAAAATTACCCCTCAAAAAGATACATGCTGATTCTGTGGAATCATGGAGGGGGGTGGTGGGAGGATCCAAGGAGAAGCATTGCATATGATGACTCATCTCAGGGGGATGCACTTGATAACAAGGAACTAAAGCAGGTGCTACTTAATATCAAAGAAAGAATTGGAAGACCCATAGATATTCTTGGAATGGATGCATGCCTTATGCAGATGCTTGAGGTGGCATATCAACTAAGAGACTGTGTGGATTATATGGTTGGATCTGAAGAGGAGGAGCCTGTGGATGGATGGCCTTATGATCTTATTCTTAAAAATCTGATTAAGAAACCCAAAGTGCATCCAAAAGGGCTGTCTATAAGGGTTGTAAAGGAATACATAAGATCTTACAGAGGCACAGGGGAAGATGTAACTCAATCAGCAATATCTCTTGATAAGATCTCAACTGTTATTGCCCCCCTGAATCACCTATCAAGGCTTTTAATTGAAAACCTTGAAGATGAAAATACCCTCCATGCAATTGAAAGTGCATGGAGGCAATCACCAAGGTTTTTCAGAAATAATTATGTGGATCTTCATAGATTCACCCGACTGCTTAAGGCAAAGTCAAAGCAAAAGGAGATAAAGAGGGCAGCAGATGAGCTTTTAAGGGCATTAAGACCAGGTAAGAGAAGATTTGTAATCTATCACAAATCACTTGGAAGAAGAATGAGGCATACAAAGGGAGTGTCTGTGTATTTCCCAAGATGGTGGATAAATCCAAGATACCGTGAGCTTGACTTTTACAAGGACTGCCTGTGGGGCAGGTTCATTGAAAGCTATCTCAATATGAAAGGTGCATAGCTATGATGGATATAGAGACCTGCATAATGGAGATAAAGAAGGCAATTGCAAGGATAGAGGAGCAGACAAGGATAATCTTTAATACCATCTCTGATAACAGAAAATGGGCAGAGGGGCTCCACAAAGAGCACTTTGATGACACTGAGAAGACAAGAAACTCCATTTCGGAGTTAAATATCAAGGTATCCAGGTTAGATGCGGAATTAAACAGCATAAAAGAGACCATCTCCCATCTTGCAGGCACCCTGGAAGATCAGACAAAGGTAATTGCAAGGACAAGGGGAATAGCTGTGGGCTTAGGGATGGCAGGAGGAGCATTGGTCTCCATCCTTACCATCATAGCAGAAATACTTAGATAGAAAGGAGGTGAGAGGTGATGGTCAACTCTGGAGCAAAGGTTGTAAAGAACGCAAAGGGGCATGAGTATCTGGTGATCTGGGATTCAGGTGATGTAAGGATATTTACAGCAAGTGGAAGCTACATATTTGGAGGTAATATGGGATTTTCAGTTAAGGATGTTCAAACCATCGATGATGCGATTCTCTTTATCGGAATTGATAGCTACCGTAGCGTTAAGACCAATGCCTGGAATCCAGAGACCCGTCAGTATGTAAGCAGCCTCAACCGATATGTGGATTAACCCTAAAAAAGGGGGGGCACTGCCCCCCTTTATAAAAACAAATTAAGGAGGTGAAAAAAGAGATGAGTCAGAGAAGGGAGATAGTGGATAAATTTTCAAAGAAAGCAAGGGTATCTAAAAGGGATGCAAATCTTTATCTTGGTATCCTGCTTGAGGTGATCCAGCTTATCCTATCCAAGAAGGGTGTTATTAAACTTCCTGGATTTGGAACATTCAGGGCAAGGGCAATACCTGAGAGAAAGGGTATAAATCCGCTCACTGGCAAAAAGATGACCTTTTCTGAAGGAGTGAGAATCACCTTTAAACCAGGAAGACCCCTAAAGGATAAGGTGGCAAATGGATCTTTTATCAAAAGCAACAAATAAAAGGACGGTAGGGGGGATGAGTTTACAATCCCCCTTCCATCCATTAAATCCATTATGGAAGTTTTATTCTCTCCAGATATCCCATCTGTAACTCAGGCACTAAAAGAGTGCCTCAAGGCAAGAGAAAGCCTTGATATGGCATTCTTCCTGATAGGTTCAAGAAGGCTTTCAAGATACATAATCAGAGCACACAGAAAAGGGATAAGGGTAAGGGTTGTAACAGATGGAAAGGTATCAAAGAGCAGAAACTCCGTTAATTGGTATCTTCAAAGGCATGGGGTGGATGTAAGGGCAGTAAAGGTGAGCAGAGGATCAATGCATTCCAAATTCATTCTCATAGATGGAAAGAAGGTTATTCTTGGTAGTGCAAATATCACAAATGATGCAGATAGAAGAAACCATGAATTTCTAATCCTAAGTGATGATAGTGAGTTGGTTAGCAAATTCAGGGATAAATTTGAGGAGCTCTGGGCAGTATCCCAAAAACAGACCTATAAAAAGAAAAAAGAACATCATAAGAAAAAAGAAAAACATAAAATTCAATTACTTACATGAGATGTCAATATAATCCATGTAAAACCACAAACAAACAATGTAAAAGAACCATATCAAAAGGTAATTATTGCTGGCAGCATATAAACATCCCTCCCTATGTTCCCACACCCAAAGAAGAGGCACTGATTGATGTAACAGATCAATTTTTAACAATTGCAAGCATTGCTCTTGGTATTGTTGGAGTTGGTTCAAAGATCACATGGAAGGCTCTTGGAAAAGCAATCAAGAGGGTAGCTAAAGGAAAGAGGGTAAAGACAGGGATTAAAAATGTAATAAAGAGGATTTATCACTCAAGTTCAGTATATCGTTACAATCAAAAGGTATCCCTGATTTCAAAGTTTCAAAGAGAGCTTAAAGTGGCATATAGGAGAAGATATTATCTTCGTAAGAAGATCAACACCTTGGAGAAGGCGGTTGAGAAAGCAGAAACCCAATGGGGAAGGAAAAGGGCTGAGGAGCTTCTAAATAAAGCAAGGAAGAAACTTGATGAGGTGGAATGGGATATAGCGGTCTTAAAGACCAACATAAGTGATCTTAAGGCACAGATAAGATATGGAGTATATTGAACGGGGGGAGGAATTACTACCCTCCTTACACATAAATAAGCCTTTAAGTCTTCTTTTAATGGGTCTGTCATGCTGTTTGCATTTAATCGCAAACAGCCTGCCAGACCCTTTGCACTTCAACCCTTATATCACATAATCAGCCTATAGAAGCAGAGATACCTTATTATCCCTCTGTCATGCTTCTTGCAATTAAGGCAAGAAGCACGCCAGAGGGTTGAGCATTTCAACCCTTATGCCACATAATAAACCATGAATGTGTAACCAGATCCTTTTTTGATGGGTTTGTCATGCTTTTTGCAAAAAGGCAAAAAGCCCGCCAAACCCTTCGTTATTCAAGCCCTGGAAGGTTAAAGCAAGCCTCCTTAGGTAACTCATCCCTAAGTGGTTCCTGATTCAGATGGGGGAAGGTCAAAACTAACCTTGAACCCCTCCTCACCCCCCCTTAGTTATTCCACTTACAACCCCTTACCCACCTCCAACATCC
>CBFDUE010000135.1:0-4636 GCA_965613025.1 uncultured bacterium | reverse complement strand
TTCAAGCAGAAGACGGCATACGAGATCATGCCTAGTCTCGTGGGCTCGGAGATGTGTATAAGAGACAGGTATTGTATGATCTCATTATCCACTTTTGGTCTTTCAACCTTACTTATGGGATTAAGCCCCATATATAATTCCCACTTAATAGCCAAATTAAAGATCCGATTAAGGAGCTGGATAATATGTTTAATGGTTTGGGGTTTTAAACTATCTTTTAGATCTGTGATGAGCTTTTCCACCTCATAAGGGGTTATCTTACTTAACCTTTTATTTCCCCATCTTGGCTTTAAATATACTCTATATCTTGAAGCATCCGCCTCCCAAGATCTTTTAGTTTTTTTGATATGGGGTAGATAGTATTTCTCATAAAACTCATCCAAAATAATATCTGGCTTATGGGGTATGTATTCATCCTTTACAAGTTGGGCCTTAAGCTCAGATTCAATCTGTTTGGCCAGTTCAATACTATTAGGCACATGTTTAGAGATTGTCTTACCCGCATATTTTACCACAACCTTATAAGTCTTAGCCTGCTTGGGTAATGTTTCACCACATCTTTTACAAATCTTATTCCTAACACTTTGATCACTTTTACAATGAGGACATCTTAAGTAGATTGGCATGGCATGCCTCTGAAATTGGGGTAACTATAGGGTAACTTTTAGTAGTCATTATCTGTTAAAAATGATAATTTTCCGTAATTAAATTTTTTTGTTAAATCAATTAGTTGACTATGTCAAGTAAAAAATAGTAATAATTAAAAACCCTTAAAAATTGGCCTCCGGAGCCAAAGGTCGCGGGTTCAAATCCCGCATCGCCCATCCAAAAAAGGTAATAGTGTGTTTTCTTTTCCTTCCTTCATTTATTCATTGGCCAGATCCTTCGCTTTTTGTATAAGATCTAAGGATACATAAAAACCTGCCTTTATAAGCTTATCCAAAACTAAACTTATTCTTGGGATATATCCCTCTTTTTTAGCAAGTATCAAAAGGGATAAAGTCCCTTTTATTTTTATCCCTAATGCCCTGGCGCATCTCCGAGCAGCACGGTCATCTAAAATAGCTGTAAAGCCCTTGTTTTTATAAGCAAAGCTTAAAACCTCTGTCTCTCCTAAGCCAAGGTCCCATTTCAAGATCTCTGGTTCTATAGATCCAACATCTCTTATAAACACTTTACCACTGCTCTTTATCCAGTTAAAGGCTGGATCATTAGGGATTCCAGCTTCAATTTCATTTTTTACAGCCTTAGGGATAATCAACTCATCTGCTACTTTTGGTATCAGCTCAATAAGTCCAATTTTTGCCATGATAATAATAGGAGATGCATCCAAAACAAAATCCTTAGACATTTACAACCTCATCTTCAAGTTCTTCCGGAGTAAACTGAAAAGGAGAGCATTTAAACCGCTTTAGAGCCTCTATAAATTCACCTCTACTTATCCCTGCTATTTCAGATGCCTTAGCTTGTGAGATAAGCCCAATTTCATACCATTTTACAGCAGCAGCAAGTCTTATCTCTTTTGCAAATTCTTCAGGGGATAACCTAAGACTGGCAAGATCATCCTCCCTAAATGTTAATTCTACTTTTACTGGCATAACATCATCTCCTTTTTGTCTTTTTCCTAAATCCTACCCTTACCACATTATCTCCTTTTATGCGAGCAATGATACCATCCATTATTCTGGCACTTTCCCTAAGGGATTGCTCCAATAGATGGCTATAACTTTTAGGTAGTCTTGAAATCCTTATGGTCAATAGCTTTTGAAGCATATAAGGGTCAATTTATTTTTCTGACTTCAAACTTAATCCTCATTCTATCTCTACTTTCTTCCAATAGGCCTTAGATCCCCTGCCTATGCAGGCAATAGTTCCTTTCTCTTTCATCTCTCTTAAAAAGGATCTGATGGCTCTTTCTGGAATCTGGGGAAAAGCCATTCTTAAATCCCTTATAGTAAAGGTCTCAGGTAGATGTGGAAAATGGGCCTTCAGGATCAACAATGGTTCTGAAGGATGGGATTCTATACCAGTATAAACCCCCACGGCCTCTTTTACTTTTGGAGGACTCTCCTCTTGGAATAGATGATAGAACACCGATTCAAAAAATCTGCGGCACCACTCATTGGCCCCTTTTCGGCTGTGGGCAAAGATTACTTTTAGCTTTGGATGAAGGGCAGAGATATCTGCCAGGGCCCTGGCCACAAAAGAAGGGGTGTAATAGTGAAGTCTATTATTATCAAGAAAGTCAGGATAGCCGGCCTCTATCACTAATGCATTATAGGGATAGGCCTCTAATTCACCCAGTGCCTGGTGAAATGCGTCTAATCTTCCAAGCTCTGCCAGAAGGTTATCAAAGGTCTTCCTCTCCACAATGGCTAAAAAGCCCTCTTTTCCTGCAAGGGCATAATCTCCTATAGAAAGAGCAATCTTTTCCACTTTACAGCCGGGAAATCGCCAGGGATAACGCTCATCTTTATCCACATAAACCGTCATCTCAGAAGCCTTCCAGGCTGGAAGGATGTAACCTTTTCTCATCGCCTTTAAGGACTGATGGGTTCGCCAGAAGATCTGCTCGTATTCTCCTTCCCTGTTTTTATACCGTTTCTTTAAAAAGAGGAAGTCACACCTTTTATTTATCTTTCTGTTCAGAACCACAGCAAGCCTTTTACCATATCTGCGAAGAGAAACAATGGGGACCGTCTCTATCACCTCTATTGACTCAGTCTCCAGGGTTTCATCTCTTAGACAGAATACCTGACTACCACTCCCAGGCCATTTAGATTGGACCTTTAAGGCCAAAAGGAGCTTATTCCCCTGTAGAAGGCGAATTCTATAAGGAAACCGCTCACTGGCTATACGTTCAAGAAGCCAGACCCTCTCCTTTTCCATCCATTAATTCCTCATTTTAACTATCTTATTCAGAAATTGAAAGGAACTTAAGCTCCTGAACCTCTCTACTCTTATCATCAAAGCTAATACCACAGAGAATCATTCTTTTACCCTCTGCCCTGAATCTATCCGCATATCCCTTCTGTTTTATCTGAGATATCGCATCCTCTGCACCCTTCCCTACCTTAAACTCCAGCACATACACCTTATCTCTGTAGATAACCGCCATATCAAGTCTTCCCCTTGAAATCAACACCTCACTTCGTGCATCATAGCCAAGCATACTAAGGGATAAATACATTATGGTATGAAAATACCTTTCATCTGCCTTTGTATAGAGTGTATATGGGATGGATGAGAATATAGAATTTATCAACTCCTTTACATCATCAAACCTCTCCTCTTTTAAGGCATCACCAAGCCTCTTTGCAAAGTAAAAGCTATCCCCTGGTGCGTCATATAGGCTCTTTAACAATACCTTTGTAAAACTGCTCTTTACTTCCTGATTAGGATATTCCAAAAATACTGTCCCATTTTCACTTCCCTTTATACTCAAATAACCCGATTGATAAAGCACCGCCTCTAAGGGAAGATTGTCCAAGTCAAATGCGTCAAACAGCTCCTCCTCTATCTTTATCTCCTCAATCTGAGGTATGTAATAGCCCTTATCTTTTATAAGATTTATCAGAAAACTGGGTGTGCCTGTCCTAAACCAATAATTCTTAAATTCTCCCTGATCCATGGCATACATAAATGAGATGGGATTGTAGACCTGTGCATCACTTTCAACTGAAAATCTGTATCCATTATACCAGTATCTAACCCTTTCTATACACTCATCCATACTCAGGCCCTTATCTTTGCATAGCCTCTCTAAGTAATCATGAAAATATTTAACAATTTCATCTTCACTGTATCCAAGAAAATCTGCATATCTTTTGTCCATACTTATGTCTTGAAGGTTGTTCCACTCAGAGGATATGGATATCTTTGTGAATCTACTTACCCCCGTTACAAATACAAACCTGATTATATCCACGATGTTCCCTTCCTTTAAAACCCCAAAAAAGGACTTAAGTATCTCCCTGTTCTCATACGCTATCTTTAATCTCTCTTTGCCTAAACCCAAGTGATCCAGTATGGGTTTATCGTATTCATCTATAAGGATAACCACTGGATTTCTATGCCTTTCATGTATCCTTGAAATCATAACAGAAAAAAGGCTATCTATATCCCCTCCCTCAAATACATCAAATTCAACCCCATATTCATTAAGTATCTGATCCATCTTCCTCCTCAATCCCATATCAAGTATCTGGGAATCTCTACTACTAATACCATTAAAATCAAATATAAGCACAGGATGCTCCTTAAACTCCCACCTGTCCTCTATCCATAACCCCTTAAATAGCTCTCTGTTTCCTCTGAAAAGCTCCTTTAAGGTATTAATGGTAAGAGACTTTCCAAATCTGCGAGGGCGAGATAGAAAATAGCAGATTCCCTCATCTATCATCCTGTAGATCCAGGGGGTCTTGTCCACATACAAGAGTCCCCTTTCCCTTATCTGTTTAAATGAGGAGGTATCAAGCGGTAGCCTTTTTATATTCATAAAATTATCTAAATTGCTAAATTTTTTAATAAATTTTATTAGTTAAAATTTAAAATGTCAATATTAGTTCCACTTCGTAAGTGGCCACTTACGAAGTGGAAAATAGGTATTGATATTATTTAACAGTTCCTTAAGATT
>CBFDUE010000134.1:0-4713 GCA_965613025.1 uncultured bacterium | reverse complement strand
TTTTTTCAAGCAGAAGACGGCATACGATATCATGCCTAGTCTCGTGGGCTCGGAGATGTGTATAAGAGACAGTTCCAACACAATCTGGGTCATTAGTTAATACCACTATATATTGTATGGCCCACGGAAAACTGTGAAGAACCTGAAAACAATTTGTGCATTTCGCTGATTCTCCGTTTAGGCATTTCTCTAATTTTTTTAGGTAATATTTGAGTATAGAGGTTATATCCACTAAATTCTGATGGTGGTGTTATTTTTTTGTAACATTATTATTTATACTCCTAACTGTAAATAATTTAACTTTATAAGCGTAAGAGATATCCATTTTTCTCTATCCAATATTTATATTTTTCATAGTCAGGCATTAGTATCTTTACTTTATTCCAGAAGGATTTGGTATGGTTTCTCTGCTCAAGATGGCATAATTCATGAATAACCACATAGTCTATTACAGGCAAAGGAGCCATAATTAGCTTCCATGAGAAGTTTAAATTTCCCTTAGATGAACATGAACCCCATCTCTTTTGTGCATTTGTAATGTTTACTCTATTGTATTTAAAACCCCCTTTTAGAGAATACCATTTTACTCTTTGAGAAATCTTCTCATAGGCCTTCTTTTTATACCATTTAATAAATACCTCTTTTGCCTCAGGTAATGCGTTTCTTGAAAGATAAAATCCATTTAAAAACTTTAATGTTATCTCTTGATCGTCCACTATCTTTAATTTATAGGATTTTCCAAGATAGAGAAAACCCTCTCCATTAACAAATTCCTTTGGGAGATATTTGGGGTCTCTTGCCTCTATCTCTTTTTTCTTTTTCTCAATCCATCTTTTATGCTTATGAACTACCCTTTTGATTGTTTCATTGCTTGTAAAAAAAGGGGCCCTTATGATCAACTTGGCCTCATCAGTGATCTCTAATGCTATAGTTTTTCTCTTTGAGCGTATTATCTTTTCAATCTCTATTTTAGACTTACTTTCCATAAATATGATATGCAAGTTCCATTAATTTTTGGGCTATCTCATTTCTCCTTTTAAAAATCAATCCTTTGGACTGTGAAGAATATGGCATAGGAGGTTCTTTTGTTATATACCTCTCTGTTCTTGATTGTTTTGGGATTTTCTTCAATAGGTGTGAAATTATGTAATATCTCAATTGCTTCTGTTTTGAATAACTCTCCCAAAAGTCAATCACTTGAATTTCTCTTTTAATAATTTCAATTATATCCTTTGTTAAGTCTATAAGAAAATTGATTTCTTTATTAGCCATACTATTAAGAGTTTTTTTACCATAGATCATATTTTTTAAAAGCCCAAAAAATGGCATCTCTTTTTTGGGATCAAATCCAAATGTCTCTTCTGCCTCTCTACCCTTTTTCATGCTGTCCCTTAGCTTTTCAAGCTCTATAGCAAGGGCATCCCAATTATCCCTATATTCTTCAAGAATCCTTTTTAATTTATCAGAGAATCTTTCATAAAATTCAGGGTCTTCTTCAAAATGTTTTTCAATATGTTCAATAATTGCGTGTTTAAGTTCTTCTGCTTTGGCTCTATTTGACTTTGCTTTCTTTAACTTCTGGATAAATTCATCATCAAAGAGAGGGGTAGGTGCTATCTTAGGATCAACCCCATTGGAGATAAGAAATTCTTCTACAATCTCTCTTATCTTTCGGCTTGCATCCTTTATACTGAGTTTGTCGTCTCTATATCTGTTTCTGGCACATTCTTTTATAAAGTTGAGGATCTTTAAAGCATTTACATATTCTAAACCCCTTGGATCAGGCAGAACAGCATCCATTGCCCTGTTAAATCTTCTAACCAATGTGATAAATTCATTCCTGATTTCTTCATCAACCAGAAGGTCTATGCATTCCTCAATATTATCTTTCCAGGTTTCAATCCCATAAGTTTTAAAAAAATTTTGGATCATTCCATAAGTAAACCTAAGATCATCAATGCTCTGTGCCCTATCTTTGACAACCTGAGTGATCTCCTCTATATCTTCATCAGCATAAATAGCCAGAGATTCTTTTAAATGCTTTAAGACTCCCACATAATCAATAACATAGCCACAGCTCTTATTTTTATAGACTCTGTTTACCCTTGCTATTGCCTGAAGGAGATTATGTTCCTTAATGACATTGTCAAGATACATAACCTGCTCAATAGGGGCATCAAAACCAGTAATTAGCATACTCTGCACCACTAAGATACCAACACTACCAGTAATACCACTTTCATCAACCCTATCAAAAGGAAGCTTAAAGCTTTTTATTATCCTTTCATGTTCATCTGGATCAGTGAAGGGATGATATTCAGGGGGATCATTGGCAAGGCCAGATATGACCACTCCAACTTTTAACTTCTCCAAAAGATCTAAATTGTTTTTTCTGTGTTCATGGTCTCTAAGCTCTTTAATCTTTTCACTTAGTGCCTGTTCAAGTGCATTTTTATATCTTATTGCTGCCAATCTTGATACTGCCACAACCTGAG
This sequence comes from uncultured bacterium, assembly GCA_965613025.1. Classification (GTDB taxonomy): domain Bacteria; phylum Desulfobacterota; class DSM-4660; order Desulfatiglandales; family JALVMZ01; genus CAYTXJ01. The sequence continues at coordinate 2,218 of CBFDUE010000134.1, read as the reverse complement.
CCTTAAATCCATTAGGAAGGACATGCCCAACATAGTGTTCTATCATATCCTTTGCCTTATCTTTTATAACATCTTCATCTTCAAGGTAGGCACGCCATGTATATCTTCCCATAATCTTTGCCTTTTGTTCAGCATCAACCATTGAAAAGACATCTTCAAATCTTTTATTTGCAGCATCTTCATCAGAAATCTCTGCCTGATGAACTCTTCCTTCATAAATAATCTCTACGGTTACACCATCATCAACCGCCTGTCTTATGCTGTATTTATCAATATAGTCCCCAAAGGTAATCTCTGTCTTTTCAATGGGAGTGCCAGTGAATGCTATCTTTACAGCATTGGGGAGTGCCTTTCTTAGATTTGCACCAAGCAGTTTGTATTGAGTTCTATGGGCTTCATCAATCATGATGAGAATATTGGAAGATCTATTTAGTTCAGGGAATTCTCTCTTAAGCTCTCTTTCTTGAAACTTATGGATCATGCCCATTACAAGTTCAGGGGTATCTGTTTTTAAAAGCTCCTGAAGCTCTCTGATACTTCCTGCAGGATGCACGGTAAAACCCACACTCTTGGATGTATCTTTAAGCTGTTTTTCCAAGTCTTTTCTATCTGTTATGAAGACAATCTTAAAATTTTGAAATTCAGGCCTGTGATACATCTCTCTTACAGTGAACATCATGGTTATAGATTTACCAGAGCCCTGGGTATGCCAGACAATCCCTCCTCTCTCATGTGGTGTCTTTCCATCTTTAAGCCTCTTTACTATCTTTTTTACCGCCCTAAACTGCTGGTATCGGGCAACAACCTTTGAAGTTCCACTTTTAGGATCTTCTTTAAAAAGTGTAAAATTATGCAAGATATCCAAAAGATTCCCTTTGGTAAGCATTCCTTGAATCAAGACATGCTGGCTTGTAACAACACCTTTAGAATTTATATCAGAAAGGGCATAAGGATAAGGATCTTTCCACTCAACAAAATGCTCATACTCTGCGGTAACAGTTCCATATTTTGCTACTTGATTTGATGTAGCAATCATAAATAGATTAAACCAGAAGAGCTTTTCATTCCCCTCTTTTACTCCTCTTCTATTTGAATACCTCATAAGCTGAAGTATTGCCTCTCCAATAGGATCAGAGATAGAAGGGGACTTACATTCCACAATAACTAAAGGCAAGCCATTTACAAATAGTGCAATATCAGGAATTATGTGTTTCTCTGTCCCTGGGATATTTACCTTAAATTGAGATATAGCAATAAAAGAGTTATTCTTAGGGCTCATATAATCAAGGTATCTGACAGTGGGGCTCTTTTCTCCTGTCTTTCTGTTTTCTGAAACAGAGGTATTTTCAAGCAATAAATCGTGAATTTCTCTATTAGCCTCTAAAAAAGAGTTAACTGAAGGTGTTGTTATTCTTCTTACAACCTCATTTATTTGATCTTCCTCTATCCAGGGATTTATTCTTTTTATGGACTCTTTTAAAACACCTTCAAGAATTACCTCTCTGAAGCTCTCCCTAAATTTTAAATTTTCACCATAAACTGGATTAAAAGAAGAATCAAAGGAAACTATTTCTTTAATCTCTTCAGGATTATCCTTGTTCTGCCTGTATATTTTCCATCCAATCCTCTGGAGATGTGCAAGGAACGGATTTTCTACATAATGCTCTTCATCAAGCTGTTTATACATCATTTTAGGCATATATTACTTCCTCAAGAATATAAGGCTTAATTCGTGGTTTCAGAGCGGTTTTGCTTACCAGATCCACTTTTAAATTAAGAAGATCTTCCAGATAAAATTTAAGATCCATATAGTTATCAAAAGTTTTATAACCATCTAAAAATTCAACAAGAATATCTATATCGCTACTCTCTTGGGGCTCTTCCCTTACATAGGAACCGAAAATCCCTATCTCTTTCACCCCAAATCTCTCCTTTAATATATCTCTATGATTATTTAAAATTTCTTTTATTTCATTAAAAGTCCTCACTTTTTCATCTCCTCAATCAGATGATTAACCCTGAGCCTGCCTGTTAGCAAATCCTCCATCAACCCCTTCTTTATTCTTTTAAGTTTTTCTTTGTATTTTTGCTCTTTTTCAATAGTTTCATCAATCTGGGAGAGAATTTCGGCTATGCGGTGCTGTTCAGGGACTGTCTCTTATACACATCTCCGAGCCCACGAGACTAGGCATGATCTCGTATGCCGTCTTCTGCTTGA
>CBFDUE010000133.1:0-4739 GCA_965613025.1 uncultured bacterium | reverse complement strand
ACCACCGAGATCTACACCTAAGCCTTCGTCGGCAGCGTCAGATGTGTATAAGAGACAGGGATTAAGATGTATAAAAAGATATCTCTGTTAATAGCTTTTTTAATTACCATGCTTGCCTTTGCCTCTGCCTCTTTGGCAGTGGATGTAATTCAAAACGGCAATTTTGATAATAACATGGAAGGGTGGTTCATTCACCCAAAGGTGATGAAGATCTGCCCTGATTGGTCACCACTTAAAATAGATGATGAAACAGGAGATAAATACTTAAGCTTAGGCCCCCCTTTGCCACAATATAGAGGGGAGCTCCTATTTCAGAGCCTCAATATCTCAAATATAGCCGATAAAAGCTATACACTGAGTTTAAGCCTCTGGTCAGATTATACCCTGAGTGGAAAGAGTGTGGAAGTTTCACTTATCTATGTAGATAGCTCAGATAATGTTAAGGATATCTTTTACGAGATTGATAACAGTGATATTGGAGTAGGGAACCCAGAGGTATTAAATTTTGAAGGGACTTTCCCTCAAGATGCAAGAAAGCTTTTGGCATTTGGTATTGAGATAGTAGGCTGGGGGGAAATCTATGCAGATAATATAAGCCTTGATATAAGTGGAATTTCAGAAGATACAGATATAGGCTCAATCCCCCTTATTTCAACTGTATCACCCACTTCACTTTCCCATGGGGATACCTTTACCATAACAGGCCAGAACTTTGGAGATACTCAAGATAGAGTTCTCATTGCAGGGAAAGAAGACGGAATTACCATACTTAGCTGGTCCGATACAGAGATTAAATGCCAGGTAGATGATCCTGTATCTAAAGGACCGGTAGTAGTGGTAAAAGACTTTGTAAAGAGTAATCCTGACAAATGGATAGATATCCAATCCCCATATTTTAATATCTGGTGCACTGAATGCGAAAAATGTGTAATAAAGGGAATGGAAACAGGATTTCCAATTGGAGTAGGCTTTTTTAATGACTTTTCACCTGATTCAAAACCCATTACCTTTACAATTGCAAATCCCCCTGATGGAATGGATTACACCTTCACTCCAGGATCAACTTTAGCACCTGGTGGAACCCTTTTAAAGATCGATACAAAGAATATGAATGCCGGTGAATATGAATTAACTGTGGTTGCAGGGCATCCTGATTATGCAGATCGCAAGTTGAAGCTTGAACTTAATATATACACGGTGCAAGAAATCGCCCTGTTTTTTGATGACGAGGAGATCCAGGGGGATCCCTTACAGATCACTGTCACAAATCAGGGAATCGTTGATATAAAACCAGAAGTTACTTTGGATAGTGGAGAGACTTTTGACCTAAGATATTCTCCCTATGGTAGATATTTTCAATTAGATTCAAGTAATGAGGATGTGATTCTCCCTGTTATAGGGACTGAATGGAATGATGGACTTTATGCAATTGATGATGGAACTGCCATTGCCACACTCACCTCACCTGATAATTTTTCCATAACCCTTACAGTGAATGTGGCAATTTCAGATCCAAAGATCCTGACTGCCACATTTGACCAGGCAGAGATACCCAATTCGGATTACCTTACTCATACATTTACAGCAATTGGGGAAGATTCCCTTGCCGGTCAATGGCATGGTAATTGGGGGAATATAGCCTTTAAGTATGATGAATTTGAAGTCTCAGATTTTGATGTTTCAGATGATACTAATGATTATAGAAAATATCATAGGGATTTTATTGTAGATCATGAAAACACCCCTCTTGGCACCTACCTCTTTTATGCCACCTTGGGGAAAAATAAGAGGGTTGCACCTTTAAAGATTGTAAATGATAATTCAAAATATGGGATTGTTAAAGGGAGGGTCTTTTCTGTTGATCCAAAGCTTAGTCCCTTTGCCTTAGAGGTGTTTACTCTGGAATTCTATGATTCACAGACAGGTGATCTTTCCTTTAAGAAGGAGATATGGGCACACCATAATGCCGGAAGGTTTATGTTGGGTGGAATAGAGCCTGGAACCTATCTTGTCAGATGTAATGGTGAGTCAAAATCGTCCCCCTCTTTCTTTGATCCTCAATGGTATCTTAACTCAGCTTCCCCATCTGATGCGCAGGTTATAACTGTAACAGCAGGGACTGAGACAGAAATTCATTTCTTTGTTAAATCAAGATCAAAAGAGGATAAGCTTTATGACACTGTAAGACTTATTAACATGGCCTACAACAGTAAGGATATCGATACCTTTATGTCCTTTGTCTCATATGACTATTTAGACAATGGGCAGAATCGTGATTCTCTTAGAAATGAGATTGAAGCCGAGTTCAACTCCTCAGAGTTTCAACCAATCACTTTGACAGTTCAAAATATTCAATACCAAGATGATATGGCAATTGTGGATGTCTTGATTCAGCCTGCAGGGGAGCAGGAGCAGTTTTATTGTAAATACGAATATAATCAGTGGAAACTCATTGGTAATCAGAAGACCTTTGAGGCAGAGGCTATATCAGGGGTCAGGTATGATGCTGAAGGAAATCCAAAACAATATTGGGTTGAATTTGTTGTGTATGATCCCAACCAGAGCTTTGAATCGGTTGCTGTGGCAGGCCCAGGAATTGTAACCCAGACATATCTTATATATCATACTGATGAAGGGGCATGGACATCGTGGAGCGATTCTCCAGAATATAGCCCATTTCATGCCTTCTTTGATCAGGCACCTTCACTTCCTCTTACATACACCTTTACTTTAAAAGTAAGAGATACCCAGGAGACTAAGTCTGAAGTGGTGAAGGTTACAGGCTTTTTAGATGTATATGCTACCCAGATCTCTCCGGGTAAAGATGCTTCTGTTTATTCAGATCCTGTTTTTTCATGGCAGTTAAGCTCAGGAGATCCTTCTCAGTTTAGATACGGGGTGGAGCTGTTTGGCGAAGGCTTCTATTGGAGATCTGATAAATCAGACCAGACAACCATATCATACAGTGGTCAAGATCTCCAAAGTGGTCCTTATAAATTCTTTATTGAAATTTCTGATAGATATACTAACAGATTTTCCTTAACTGAAGGTGGTCCATTTTTCTATGGCACACTTGCTAAAGCAGAGGTTAAGGGTTCAGTAAAGACTATGGCACCAGGATATGAGGCAGGAATTCAGGGTGCTACTATCACCCTTAAAAACATGGATACAAGGGAAGAATATACTGCTCAGACAGATCAGAATGGTAATTGGTCAATACCTGATGTTCCAGCGGGAACCTATAATATGATAATTACTGCCCCCTATCATGCTCCCTTTACTCAAGAAGTGGAAGTTACAAGTGAAGGCCTTAATCTTCAACCCCAGACTCTTGAGGTATCTGGGGGAGTAAATCCCTGGGATGTAAACAGAAATCGTCAACTTGATCTTGGTGACATTATCTTCCAGCTTCAGCTGCTCTCTGGAATGAGATCCATAGATTAACATGGTGAATTTGTGATCTGCCCCTAATTTTTAAAGGGGCAGATCACATGACAAAGGCCCATTATGATGAGAAAGCTATTTTTTATTGGTTTAATTACCCTATTTTTCTATTTTTGGTTAGGAAATGCCTATTCAATGAGGATCATTACCACTGAAGACAACAATTCTCGCATAATCATTCCCTCTACGGAGAGCTTTAAAGTGGTATTAAGTGGAGATCCCATGAAAGGTTTTAATTGTATTACAAAGATAGAGCCTGAGGGTTTGATAAGATTAAAAGATATGGATATGGATTTTGAAAAAGGAGAAATGATCTATATCTATCAACCGATCTCTTCAGGAGATGTAGTCCTCAGGTATATGTGTGAGGAGGGAGAGCAGAAAAGGGAATATATATTTAATATAAGTATTCATTAATCTTTTCATCGATAATCCTTATCAATCTTCTGGCAAGATCTAATATATCCAGGGCATTCTGAGCGGTAAGTAATGCATTTGGTCTATATTTGGCTTCATTTCTTATCCTTAGGGCGGTATTTAAATTTCTTCCGACCTCCTTTTCTATCTCATCTGTCTTTACATACAGTTGACCAAATAGACTGACAACTCCACCATGGCTTCCTGGCAGATCGTCCTGTTTTAATAGAATAAGTGCCTTTGCCGCCAGCTCAGCCGCATTATAAGCGGCATCTATGGCAAGGCGTATTCTGTTTCGGGCCAAGACCTCTTCAGCAGAGTCCAGAAATTCTTCAGCCAGATCCCTTATATCTTTCAGGGCAAAAGCCTTTATCTCATCCTTTTTCATTGAATATACCTCCACCCCATGATGGATTACGTTGTATAAGAAGTAATCCTGAGAAAGGAAAAGTTCAGAAACGCCTGCGGTAACTACTTCAAGGGGTGCATTATGCTCAAGGATAAAATCATATATTCTGTCCATAAGGGGTCTTTCAATCCTTAAGCCATCAATTATAACAATCAAGATATCAATGTCTGAATTGGAGGCGGCAACTCCCTTTGCATGGCTTCCAAAGAGGATAATCTTGGTAATCTCTTCTTTAAAGGGAGAGTTTAATAGATATTGTTTAAAATCAGTGATAAGTTTACCAATTTCCATAATCTTCAATCTTACTCTTTCAATATATGGCATAAGATCAGATCATTCAGATATTGTCAAGTTATTTCAATTACCTGAGTCTCATGCGAGCCAAACCAAAGCATGGCCTGTGGATGAGATTGCTTCGGATCTTTCAGACCCTCGCAATGACAGGTTCGAGTGTCATTGCGAGCGAAGC
>CBFDUE010000132.1:0-4777 GCA_965613025.1 uncultured bacterium | reverse complement strand
ATTCTGACGGATCTGAACGATGACGATTGTGTTAGAAAAGTAGTAGGTCGCAATCCCCTCATAATCGGGTCAAGTATTCTGACATTGAAGGATCAAGAAGATATGTTAAGGCCATGAATCTGTCGCAATCCCCTCATAATCGGGTCAAGTATTCTGACAAAGTTAAACCCGCCATATACGAGGGGATAGCTAAAAAAGTCGCAATCCCCTCATAATCGGGTCAAGTATTCTGACTGTGCCCCCGATTTTATTAATAAAATCCATATACTATGATATGGATATCGCAAACCCTATTTTCAAAGATCTAATTTTATATCACAAAAGGAGGAAGGATTGTCAAGAAAAATCCGTAACTTCTTGAATTTCTACGAAAAATTAATTTTCGCAAACCTAAATTTCACAATTTCAACTTCTTTAATATTTTCAACAGGTTATCTATCTGGGCACTTTTTAAGGGGGGTTTGCGATACCTTTGGATGGAAACATTTCTATAGTTGATGGGATATTATGTTATGTAAAAGTCATGATCTTCTATAAAGGGCATACCAAGTCCAGAATAGGTTACTTCTTTAAGGCACTTATCACATATAAAATAGTATCTGACGCTATCTTCCATTGGATCAATCAGCTTTTCCACCCTGTATTTTAGCTCCTCAAACTTTGCATCACTAAGTGTGCACTCAAATACGCTCTTTAGCACCCGCTCTCCATAGTCCTTCATGAGTTTTGCAACTTTCTGGAGCCTCTTTTCATCATGGATATCATAAGATACCACTATGTTATGCTTCCTTTTACTCATCAGACAATCCTGAATCCTTCATCCAATATATCTATATCTCCCCAGCCCGAGATCTTTACATTCTTTATACAGCTTTTGCAGAGCTTGTAATACCTTACCCTGTCATTTTTCTTATCAATGAGTTCCTCTATCCCTTCCTTCATCCTCTTAAACTGCTCCTCACTAATATCGCATTCAAAGACGCTTAATTGAACCCTGTTTCCAAAATCCTTTAAAAATTTCATTACTTTATATCGAGTCTTATCATCTACAATATCATAGGATACCATCACATACATTCTTATTTTCCCCCTCTATCTTATAATAATTGGGCTATATTCCCTGTCTTCCCCCCTTATGTATCTTGCAAAGTGGCGGATCTGCTCTCTGATACAGTCTCTGTAGCTTAACTGCTGGCCATTTAAATGGTAGGTTATCTTCTGTGCCATCTTTCTTTCAAACTGGGTAATAAACTTTTTCATCCCCTCTGGCCTTAGTTTTACAGGCAGCATATCCTCCTGTCTCTTTTCATCGGTTTCATCTGGAAGTTCAAAGTCAGGGATCTCATAGTATTCCTTTGAGATTTCAAAGTCTTTTTTAGTTATGGTATTTAAATTGAATAGGCTTAATACCAGTGTGTCTATCAGGATTGGTCTCCACTCCTCCATAAGATCCAGAGCCAGCGAAGGTCTTCCATATTCAATGCTATGCAGTGCTCCAAGATAGGGGTCCATTCCTATCATACTTATGGCACTTAGAACCTCATTAAAGAGAAATGTGTAGCCAAGACTAAGAAGTGCATTTACAGGATCAGGAGGTGGCCTTCTGAGCCTCTTTCTGAATTTTATGTCCATGGGCTTTATACAGTGAGAAAATGCCTCAAAATATACGGCAGAGCCCCTCCCTTCAATACCCCTTAACTTTTCTATGTCTTTGGCTGAGCTTATATCCCTTTGAAGATTTCTGAGTCTCAGGATGAAATTGTCAAGCCTTAGATCTTTCCTTGATCTATTTATCCTTAATAGCACAGACCTTAGATTATTTAATTTCCCGTTTATAATGAACACTGCAGTCTTAAGAGAAAAATGGCTATCTGATAATTTAAGAAATTGTTCCTTTCTTAAAGTTATATTCTTACTGATGAGTCCCTGAAGCCTTCCCTTATATCTTCCATGCTTTGTCATAAAGACAGTATCTATTCCTTCCTTTAAAAGATAGGTGATTGCAGGGGGTGTGATAGATACATTTCCAAATAATACCAACTGGTCAAGCTTAAACATATGGATGGTGTGAAGTATTTTGCCCTCCTTTTTTATAAGCAATCTTTCCCCCTCTTTTAAGATGGTGGAATTTTGCTCAACCACATAAACTGCTGTCATTAATTATCCTCTACTATTATTTCATCTTTGTCTTTTCTTTTTATGGCCTTATTCATTATGGAATAGGAATATATTCCTTTTTGGGTAAAGTATCTATTTAAGATGGTCTCCAGTTTACTTATTGCCTTTTCAATCTCTTCTGCCTGCTTTTTCAAAATGATATATCTCTTTGCGGCCTCTCTAAGGGTAAGATCATCTTCTATTATCATCTCTTCTCTAATTGGAACAAGCTCTGGCCTTATATGCAAAAGGGGCGAAGGGTATCGCCCTTCCTTTAAGTCAAATATGCAATTACACATTACAGTTGAAGTGATCTCTGGAATAAGCTCCCTTATCTTTACACAGCTTATGGGGTTGGGCTTAAGCCTGTATAGTTGTCTTTCTACCTTGTGGAAATTGTAATCGGGACAGGGCTCAAGTATTCGGTGGATATGGACTCTTGTGCTATCTAAAATTCCAATGGTATAGAAAAGTATTACCTTTTGGGGATATGGAAGGAGCATCCCTTTTTCAGCATTTTTTACTATCTCTTTCAGGACAGGGCACTTATCTAAGAGCGTATCAATAAAATAGGAATACCTTTTAGGTTCTGAAACCTTAGTTTTTAACTCTTTTTTAAGATTCTTTATTGCCAATTTAAAAGGCACAGTGATAATTCTTTTTAAAAGCCTTAATTGTTCTTCAAAGGGCTCTTCAAATCTTTCCAGAAACATATATCTTCTATTTGTAATAGGGCTTTTACCCAAGGGAAGAGGTATCCCGGATTCAACCCACCCCATTCCTACCCCTTTTGTTAGGGAGATGGGCTTGACATAGTATTTATTCTCAGTGAGCACCAGATCTTCAATAATAAGTTTATACAATCTCTTTACCTTGAGAAAGTGGACAAATTCGTTAAAAAATATCCACAATCTAAAGCTATAATCTCCACAGCCATCAATATATGAAGGGATATTGAAATTTTCCAACATATTTTTAAGATTCATCAGATCATTAAATGCAAGTTCAGAAAGATATGTGAGATATCCGGTGTTTTTCACATTGGACTGAATAACTCCTCTCTTTATAGCTATTCCAATGGCCAGGTATCTTACTGTGTTATCAGATCTAAGCGGAAACCCAACAATCATCTTTTTCCCTTCAATGTGTTCCTTTATTGTGTCATCAGAAAGGGGAAGATTTATATATTCAAACTCTGATCTGGCAGAAGATGGATTTAGCTTTTGAATCGCATATCCCACCTCTCTTCCACTAAAAAGCTCTTTAAATATCCTAATATCTTCACTGCCAATTGTAGGTGGAAAATACCTTATAAAAGAAGGGGGCTTCTCTTCTTTTCCAATCAGTGCCTCTGCCTGGCCATCAAAACCAAGTATATGATAGATCTCTCCCAGAAGCTTTCTTGCATCAGCGTTTTCTGGATCAAACTTAAGGATCTTGTTTAGGTAATGTATTGCATCCTCATAATAACCTGTTTCATAAAGCAAAGATGAGAGCCTTATAAGTGTTGAGATATCTGATGGGGTAAATCTCAGCGCTCTTTTGTAACATTCCTTTGCCTGAATGGCAAGCCCAAGCTCCTCACATAGCTTTCCCCATTCATATTGTAGCTGGCTGTTTTCCTTTGCCTTATTTCTGTTTTCAAGCACAATCTGGGTGGCACGAAACTCATCCCCCTCTTCAAGCAACCTCTTTGCAAGCTCCAGATTGTAACGATTTAGCTCATCCATTATTATCTAAGGAAAATCCGGACATATCCACAAAACCAACTCTTCCAGCCAGTGTTTCAGAGGCCTTTTTTACCAGATCTGGTGAAGCACTGCCCAAGATCAGATATGTTGTATTAGTGTTAGGTCTATCCATTAAAACCCTTAATACTTCAAATAGCTCTGGTCTTCTCTGAATCTCATCAATCACAACAAGGCCATGTAAATTTTCAAGGGTAAGAAGAGGATTTTCTAACCTTACAGCATCTAAGGGATTTTCAAGATCAAAGAATTCAAAAGCTCCTATGTCTTTGCATATCTTTCTTGCAATAGTGGTCTTACCGCACTGCCTGGGACCAAGAATTATAACACCCGGGTTATTTTTAAGTGCCCTTACAATCCTCTTTTCAAGTCTAACTCTTGGAATATACATAAGATTACATTAATTCTTGAAATTTAGGAGATCAAGTCCAAATTTTCAAGAATCAATAACCATCCCTTTGGTTTTTCCGGATCTATACCTCAGATTTGATCCTTTCTTTTATTTTTAGGTAAAAATTTTTAAGTAATCTGAAATAATTATCTTTGATCTTATTAAATATCTTCCTTGACTCTTCAAAGGTATAGTCATGAACAAGCATATTTCTGTCGTCTATCATTATCATCCATTCATATTCATCTTCTATAAGTTCATTTTGATATGCCTCTTTAAAACATGCCCTGGGGCTTCTTACAATTATCCCTTGCGATTCAAGATAATCTTTCATCAGTTTCCAGGAGAGGTCATAACAGAGCTCAAACCTCTTAATTGCACCATCAATATCTAAGTCATCAACAATATTATTTCTGTCTCTTATACACATCTCCGAGCCCACGAGACTAGGCATGATCTCGTATGCCGTCTTCTGCTTGAA
>CBFDUE010000131.1:0-5015 GCA_965613025.1 uncultured bacterium | reverse complement strand
CGGAGATGTGTATAAGAGACAGATTTTATCTCCTCCCAGCTTAAAGATCAGATATTGAGGATATGTAGGTCTATAGACGCTTGCCCAACCCCTGCTTTCATTTGTGGCAATAATGCCATCTATAAGATTCTTTGCAGCCCAAGTTGTATCATTATACTGGCTTGAAAATTCAACCACCTCTCCACCTCTTACAATACCCCAGTCATAGTCTCCATCACCATCAAAATCCCATTGAAACTTCACAATTTCACCATCTGGATCAACAGCGACTCCATCAAAATTCACAACCAATGGACTATAGCCTTTTGTCCTGTCTGCACTGGCTGTAATATGCTCTGGACTATAAAAGACCACATCAAAACTTACAGACGACTGACCCTTAAGCCCATCATCATCAATCACAGTTAATGTAGCTGTATATGTTCCAGGAGAGCTGTAGGTGTGGATTGCAACAGGGCTATCCATTGACGCCCAGTCTGTGGTTCCATCACCATCAAAGTCCCATTCATAACGGCTGATCTTGCCATCTATATCTTCCACATAGGCAGAAAAACGCACCTCTTTTTGATACTTTCCACCATTTTGAGGCTCTGTAATACTAATAAGTGGCCTTGATTTTATATTTAACTCTAAGTGATCCTCAGAAGAATAGTTATCCTTATCTGTTACCTTCAAAGATACCTGATAGATTCCAGGCCAATCAAACCTATAAGTTGCATTAGACTTGGTTGAAAAGACAGTTCCCTTATCAAGTGCATAATAAAGCCTAAGAGGATTCCCATCCCTATCGGTTATTCTGTAGCCCAGCCCCCATCCACCAATTCCCTGTGATACCGCAAAGAGTATGCTATTCCACCCCTCATTTAGACTCACCTCAAAATAATATTTGTCAATAACCACACCTTCACAACAGCTTTTCTTTGAAACCAAATTGCCATTTACCCATACTCTTGCTGCATCATCGGCACCATATCTAATCCAGACATTTTGAGCAACGGGGCTAAATAGATAGATATAGGAATATCCAAACCTATTCCCCTCATCTCCAAATATCTCAGTCCAATCAAAGTTACCATCTGGATCAAACACAGACTGCCAGGTCTTTCCTCCAAAACTGACCCCTTCTGATGGCTCATGCTCCAAGATACCATCAATCTGAGACTCTGTATCACCACACCCTGTGGATTCAAATGGCCCTAAGAAGAGCTGAGTAGTAGGATATCCATCTTCATTTAGTCTCAATAGTCTCCTCATAGACCATTGATATGTCAGAGTTGTCCCATTGGGATCAGATGACCCAGTAGATGAAAATGTGATACTTAATGGAGCAATACCTGAAAGGGCAGTAGCTTGAGCCTTAGCTATAGGATAACCTGGTGTTACCGAGACTTTCGTTGGATATGTAGTAGAATTTCCATCATTATCTGTAACCTTTAAAGAGAGATAATATGTGCCTGGATGATTAAAGGTATATGTGTTATAACCTGATGCACTTGAAAAAGTAAAAGCACTATCGGTATAAATCCTCACATCATCTATATACCATCCATCCATAGTTCCAGAATAATCACTTTTTAATCTGAACCTGATCTTTATGCTCTTTCCTGCATAGGCCTTTATGTCAATATCTTCCTTCTTCCACTCATCCTGAGACCCTGTAAAAGAAGCAAGTCGATTCCAACTCTCTCCTCCATCATCTGATATCTCTACATATCCATAATCGTAACCATCTTCGAAGGCATACCTGTGCCAAAAACTCAGGGTAAGAGATGAACCCCCAGATACAGCACTAAGATCAATAACCGTGCTCGTTATAGATGTATCTGCATTATCTGAATAATTTCCATAAGGGCTGTCTGTAAGGCAGTGAAATGGACTGTGAGATGCTGTTCTTGTTAGACTCCAAGGAGGATCTGCTGTCCAATTATTAATTCCACATTCCATATCATCATAAAAATAGCCCAATAAGGTCCATTCATAATTGGAAACGCTTCCATTTGGATCAGATGCATTAACCTTAAAGTCCACTTTAAGAGGGTATGGTCCCTCAGATGGATCAACAGTTACACCTGAAATAACAGGATATCCTTGCGGGGTGACATTAATCCAGACAGAATCTGATCCCCTCCCCCTTTTATCGTTTATTACATCTAAAAATACATGATACCAACCGGTTTGAGTATAGGTATGGGAGATGCTTTTACCTGTGCCGCTAATTCCATCTCCAAAATCCCATTCATAGGAGATGATATTAGTGCCCTGGGGAGTGGTGGAATTTGATGCATCAAATGTAATGGTAAACGGTACATTTCCAGCTCTGCCAGGAGAAACACTAATTTGGGCAGTTGGTAAAAATTCTTCAGTAGGAAATACATCTACTGAGGCAGTATCCATATCACTCAGGCCACTGTCATCAACCACTTTAAATACTGCTGTAAAGAGACCGGGATCAGAGTAATTGAAAGAGGTTATACCTGTTAAAGTATTATACCAATCCCAGGTTCCATCTCCATCAGCATCCCACTGATAGAGCACAATTTCACCATCTTTATCTGTCCCTTCACCTTTAAGCTGTGCAAAAAGAGGGGAATTACCTTTATCTGGAATTACCTGAGCCGATGCCTCTGGTTTACTTTCAAAGGCATTAATCACTAATACATCCTGTGCGGTCTTGTTAAAAATATTTACCACCTGGAATATGACAGTATAAGTCCCAGGTTCATTAAAGGTATAGGTGGGATTCTGATCGTCACTATCCCAGATACCATCTCCATTAAAATCCCAGTGATAGTCTCTTATCTGATCCCCTGTGGAAGGATCCACTCCTTTTCCGCTGAATTGGACTCTGAGAGGCACAGTGCCTGTTAAGGGATCAGCACTGGCAATTGCTGTAAGCTCTCCCAAGCGGATAATTAATCTTGCATCAATACCTGTTAAGTAGTCATTGTCTTTTACCCTTAATATGGGATTATATATGCCAGATACAGGATATGTATATTGAATACTGGATGCCTGAGTCTTTATATCATAGGTGCCATCACCATCTACATCCCATTCATAACTTATTATCTTACCATCTGGATCAGTGCTACTGCTTGCATCCAGTAGCACCTTTAATCCTTCAATTACCTGATACTTGGCTGTTGCCCTTGGAGGCCAGAGTCTTTGAGGCCTCTCTTCAGGGATAGCCTGCATGAAGATAGGTGCAGAATCTAACTTTATTTCCAATATCTTTTCACCGGAAGGAGCAAATTTAATCAGATAATAATTCCCCCACCCCTTTGTAATTCCTGCCCAGCAGGCACCTGTGGATAGCTCCACAGAGAGCGCATGGCATTGATTAATATCATCGCCTATCTTAAGTTGAACAATTCCAGTGGATTCCATTATACGATATATTGTATTACCTCCTCCGATCCAGCATGTTCCATCTAAGGGATTTATAGATAAGACCTTAGCTCCATCAGTATCAATAGTTCGTGCCCTCTGTTTTCCATCAGGAGATAGCACATAGGAGTCATTACCATCTACTGCCCAGGGATGTCCTGAAAGGGTATTTATCCCTATAAAATAATGACTCAAGGAGGTTCCTTTAGAATGGAAACCCGTATCCTTAGAGAGGTCATAATTATTGGGGGCATCTAAAAAGATCCTGTAAAGGGCATTATCTGTTCCTGCAATCCATAAAGAGCCCCTATCCAAGTCCTCAGGATTTATAGCCATAGATCGTATCCCCGTTGTAAGGGTAATGGTTCGATGATCTGAACCTGTGGTTATATCATATCCATCGGGGACATCATCTCTAATACCATAAAGTGCCTTTCTGTTGTTGTCACCCACCCAGCACATTCCATCTTTGGGATTTACTATAAGCTTATTGATGTTAGAAAACCCTCTTATCTTCTTTATAAGAGTATTACCATCCATATCAAAAGTAACCCTCCAGACCTCACGTAAACCTGAATTGGCGATCCAAAGAATATCTCCATTGGGATTAAATGAAAGTGAGGAGGCACTATTAAGATTAAGACCGGTAATCTCTTTTACCACATCCCCGGTTTCAGACCCATAAAGAACAGCCTTATTGCTAAACAATACCCATACCCCCCTGCTTCGAGCCACCTGACCAAAGTATTCCTTAAGGATTTCAAGATCCTCTTCATCTACCCTGCCGTCTGAGTTAAGATCTGCCCTGGGATTCCAGTTGGTATATCCTTGTGAAGACCCATATGCCTTGGAGAACAGAATAAGATCAAATCCATCCACCCTTCCAGATTCATCAATATCACCGGGCAGACAATAGGCCGAATTCCTTGATGAAAATAGAAAAATAAAAAAGATGGCTAAAAAAATAAAAAAGAGGATATCAGAAATAAAAGAAACAAAATCCAAAATTGAAAAAAACAAAAATTGAGTAATATAAAAATATGAAAATTCTGGAGATTGTTGGACAAAATCCTTGGTGGAAAGAGGGCAGTAATTTTGCGTATTATGATAAGCATCTACAATATGCAAAACCGATCTTCTTTGAGAGAACTCTTTTAAAGCTTGATACGGGTAAGATTTATATTTTGCGTGGACCAAGGCAGTCAGGGAAAACGACTTATCTTAAAGAATTTATCAGGCGACTTATTATAAAGCATGTTCCTCCGCGTGATATTTTATATCTTTCGGTAGATTTTTTTACTTCGCGCAGAGAGTTTAGAAATGCGCTAAATTATTTTTTTGACGTAACAAGCGAATCAAACAAGGTATATATATTTCTCGATGAAGTAACTTCAATGGAAGATTGGAACTTTGAACTTAAGTACCTTGCAGATAGTGGGATAATAGAACGAGCTACTGTTGTGGCAACAGGTTCCAGTGCTGTAAAGTTAAAAGAGAAAGCAGAATTACTCCCCGGGAGGGGACTTGAGGGTAATGAATATTACATAAAACCAATTACATTTAGAAAGTTCATTCAAGAGGTAATTCCTTTTGTAAAAGAAAATAGTTCAATAAGGGCGAAAGAACAT
>CBFDUE010000130.1:0-5042 GCA_965613025.1 uncultured bacterium | reverse complement strand
ACACCTAAGCCTTCGTCGGCAGCGTCAGATGTGTATAAGAGACAGGATAAAAAAGGCTTCAGACTATGATATATTCCTAAATAAGATCTATTCAGCAGGAAGGAGGATAGATCCACGAGATCCTATTGATTGTGCCTTTCTATATAAAACATATAAATGGGATAAAGATAAGATTCAAGCAGACTTTGAAAAGAAGTTTCCTAAGCAGAGTTACAGGATATATCTTGGAGCACTTCTTTACTTTGAAGATTATCCCGAACTACCTGAGTGGGTAAAGGAGGAGCTTTTAAAGCTATTATGAAAAAAAAGACCCATATCATATATACTACAATAAATGCACCTTTTAAAAATGTGCTTTCAGAAGAAAGGCTTTCAAAATTGATAAAAGATGGCATATTTCCTTCTGAATTTAGAGAGCACATCTTAATACTATTTACGGAGGTGCCTATATCGTTAATTTATAGATTTATGAAGGAATACGGAATAAGCCATGAAATGCTCAAAGACTACTATGAAAGATATATAAAAGATGAATGTAGAAATAGAGAGCTTGAGGAGATGTTCCAAATTGAATGAAAACTTAGATAACTGGAAAAGGCTCTTTAACCTTGCTTGGTTATTTCTTGAATCTATAGGTCTCTCTAAGGAAGATTGGACATTAGGCGGAGGAACTACCTTAATGCTTCACTATAATCACAGAATCAGCAATGACATTGATATATTTTTCTCTGATGCCCAATATATCACTTATCTCACTCCTCGCTTAAATGATACAGTAAGTCAGTATGTGGATTCTTATAATGAACAATCAAATTCTCTAAAGCTGATATTTGAATTTGGGGAGATAGACTTTATTGTGGCACCAAGACTTACCCCTGAGCCTTGTGTTATTTTAAATATAGAAGGTAAAGCTGTAAATACAGAATCTCCTCAAGAGATAGCTATAAAGAAGATATTCTACAGGGCAGAGACATTAAAGGCACGTGATATAATTGATATTGCAGTGGTGATCAAGAATTGTAAAGATTCTCTATTAAAATATCTGAATATATATAGTAGCAAAGTTCATAGTGCACTTGAAAGATTAGATATAATTAGGCCAAACTACAAGGAAGCATTAAGACAAATGGAAATCATCAATAAAGAGCTTGCGGATCATGCACCTGATATAGTTGAAGAGTTTTTAAAAGAATGTATAAAAAGGGCAGAGGATGCAAAGTAAAGAATTTTATAGAAAATTTTTTGGAATTGAAAATCCATATGATATACAGGAGTCGGTATGGAATACTATGGAACATGGGGAATTCCCCATCTTTATTAAGGCACCTACTGGAAGTGGAAAGACAGAGGCGGTTATAGCTCCATTTCTGAACCAGTTTGTTAAAGATGAATTCAATATTGCCCCCAGACTCATCTATGTGCTTCCAATGAGGGTGCTTGTAAATACTGTGGCAGATAGGATAAGAAACTATTGCAATAAGATCTCTCCTTACATAAGTGTTAAGGTTCAGCATAGGGATACTCCTGATAGTCCCTTTTTTATAAGTGATATAGTGGTAACTACCTTAGATCAGTTTGTATATGGGTTTTCAAGGGCAAGCTCTCAACTTGGACATCATATAGATATTCCAGCAGGTGCTATTGCATCATCAATAGTAGTATTTGATGAAGCCCATATGTATAGAGATGAATTTACATTTTCCGTAATGAGAGCCATATTAGAGATATTGCAAAAAACACGGATTCCTTTTGTAATTATGACAGCTACTATGCCAGAGAGCCTTGAAAAGAGTCTTTTTGAAAGAGAAGACCTATTTAAAAATCTTAAAAGAATAATCTCTTACGAATTTAAGGGTGGCACTGTTAAATGGAAATTACAAGATTTTCCTCTGTATGATGGTGAGGAGTGTAACATACCAACTGATCTATTAGAGAAGATAAAAAGAAAGAAGACGCTTATAGTTTTAAATCAGGTAAAAAGGGCACAGAAGGTATATAGATTTATAAAAGATGTGCTTGATCTTGAAAATGGCCAGATAGTCTTACTGCATTCTCGTTTTACAAAGAGAGACAGAATTAGATACGAAAAAAAAGCTCTTTCTATCATTCCACACAAAAAAAAGGATAAAATAGCAATACCAGAGGGTATTGGCATTGTAGTTTCTACCCAGGTGCTTGAAGCAGGTATTGACTTTTCAGCAGAGCTTCTGCTTACTGAGCTTGCACCGGCAGATTCATTAATACAGAGGATTGGAAGATGTGCGAGATATAAAGGACAAAGGGGAGAGGTGATTATATTTCCTCTGGAGGATGATAAAGGCTGGATGCCATACAAAATAGAACATATTGATAATACACTTAAATGGTTAAAACATAATCCAGCTTTTGATTTTAAGAATTTTTCCCAAGTTTTACAATTTGTAGATGAGACCCTTGACTATCATGCAAGCGATTATGAAGCAAGGGATACATTAATTGATCTCTATGAATGCGTGCTTTATGCAGATACAAGACCAACAAATATACAAGTAAGGGAAGGCAAGCCCATAACTTTGGTAGTGGTTGATCCTTCTGAAGGGGAAGGAAGAGGATTAGAGAATAGGCTTCAAACAGCAATTAACAAGATGGATTTTGAAGGTATTAGAGAGGCTTCAATTGAGGTTGATTTTAAGGTTGGAATAACTTTACTTGAAAAAGGAGTTATTAAATATAGGATAGACTATAATCCTTTTGAAAAGAGATGGAAACTTAATAGGCTTTCTGAAACCATTTTTTCCCCTTTTGGATATTATCTTTTAGATATAAATAATTATAGATCAGATCTGGGAGTTGAACCTGATGGTGGAGCATTTATTTAGCGCACCTAATGAACCGTATGAAATACACATTAAAAAGGCATTGGAAAAGTTTGAAACTGTTTGCCCTCAATTCCTTCCAACAATTAAAAGGATATTTGGAATAAATGACACAGAGATACTTAAAGAATCCCTCAGAAAGATGGTTCTTTTTCACGATTTAGGAAAGCTTACCAAAAGATGGCAGAAAAATCTGTTCAAAGGAGGGAAAAATCCTGCCCATGCCCCTATTGGAGGAGCATATTTATGGGAAATATTAGGTGAAAAAGAGCTCATTGACCTTAGATATTCAATCTCCTTCGCTATAGCAATTCATCATACAGACAGTGGACTTTTAAGTGATAATATAGAAAGGCCTGATGTTCAGGCAATTAATGATGGAATAGCAGGAATTGACGGAAAGATTAAGTGGCATTCTGGGGTTAAGGATTTACCAGATGAGATCTTCCCAAAGGAGCTTTTTAATCTAAGCATTTTAGATTTAAAAGAGATGGCAAGGGGGATGAGGGTATGGGCAAAAGGATGCGGTCTTTTGGAACAGCATCAGAGAAGGCTTATGGGATCGCTTTGCCATCACATACTGAAACTCTGTGACATTTCATCTGCTACAGAGAGAAGGGAATTTAGAGAGAGAGAAGACTATTTTGGTGGTTTTAAGATGGTCTTAGATATTAAAAGATACACCGATAATTTTGTATATAGGAATCGGTTATCTTTATTAAATAAGAAACTTCAAAGGTATGTGGAGATTCTTAAAAATAGATATAACCCTATAAAATTAATCTTATTTGGATCCTTAACAAAGGATCTATTAAATCAATGGTCTGATATTGATCTATTAATAATTAAAGATACAGATAAGCCATTTTTTGAAAGATTAAAAGAGGTTATTCTTTTGCTTAGACCTAAAGTGGGGATAGATATCTTAGTTTATACTCCGGATGAACTTGATAGCCTTTTAAAAGAGAGGAAATTTATACAAGAGATAATAGAAAAGGGGAAGGTCTTGTATGAAAGAGGAATTTGAAAGATGGTTTTCTTTTGCAGTGGAAGAGACCCATTTTGATAATATAAAAGATAGGATTTTACTCCTTGATAGATTTTATATTGTATCCAGATACCCGGATGCAATTATTGAGGATGCTTATCCTAAGGAAAAAGAGGCAGAGGAGGCATTGGAAGTTGCGGAAGAGGCAATAAAGATAGCCATAAAGATAAAAATGGGAAATCAACGATGATCACATTATATACACCTTCTACGGGATTTCCAGACTTAGAAGTAAAGATTGCCTACGGCCTTGCGAGAATAGGAATAGAGGCATTTGGAATGGAACATGTCACTATCCAAAAAGAAGGGGGATTTTATAAAGTAATAATTGATGCTAATGAAAAGGAATTCACTAAGTTTAATCAGACATTAAATTTTCTAACTCATAGATTATTATCTTCAAATTATATCTTCTTTACCACACCAGGTATTACAAGCAAAAGCGCAAAAGGTATATCAGTAAATGAAAATGAAACTTTTAGTGCCAACCGTTATTTAACACTAAAGGATAGTTTAAAAAATAAACCATCTGAGAATATTTGTGGACATAAAGGAGAATCTGTAGGGAATATTATTGGACTTACATCTGAAACATCCTATCATAGAAAAAGAGATGGTATAGATATATCTATTCAACAGAATTTACCTCGCAGACCTACAAATCCTAAAAAATTGTGTAAAGTCTGTGCTCTTATATCTATATTAGGAATTTGGTATACAACTTTTATTTTTAATATGGGGAATAGAGAAGTCACCGTAATACCTCTGCCTAAGGAAAATCAGGTAAGAGGTCAAAGACTTCAAGAGATCTTCTCTGTCCAACATATCATAAGGAAAGAGTGGGTAAAGGCGGAAATACCTCAAACAGTTGTTGGACTCCTATTACTTTCAAAGATACCTTCATCCTCTTATGTTTTTAAAGGTTTTGATCTATTTATAGCCATATTAAGCAGGCAACAGGGCTATCATGTAGATGGAATATTTATGATCCCTATTGAAAATTATCTCCATTTTATAAATTATTCTCCCTATAATATAGCAACAATAGATAAGATTTATTCAACTTTTATAAATAGCAATTATCAAGATGCATATGATACTTTTTTAACATTAAATAATGTCTGTCTCTTATACACATC
>CBFDUE010000129.1:0-5111 GCA_965613025.1 uncultured bacterium | reverse complement strand
AGAGTTTTTAAAAGAATGTATAAAAAGGGCAGAGGATGCAAAGTAAAGAATTTTATAGAAAATTTTTTGGAATTGAAGTTTTTTGTGATATTATGTTTAGGAAAGGTGAAATAATGAAATACAAAGATAGGATAGAAATCAATTCTGATATCCTTGTAGGAAAACCCATAATAAAAGGCACACGAATCTCTGTTGAGTTTATCCTTGAGCTTCTATCTAATGGATGGTCAGGTAAGGAAATTCTTAAAAATTATCCCCAACTACAAAGAGAGGACATATTAGCAGCAATTGAATATGCACTTGAGACTATCCGTGAAGAGAGGGTCTATGCAATATGAAATTTCTTGCAAATGAAAATTTTCCTTTAAATTCCTTAAAAATATTAGAGCAAAATGGGGTTATTATAAAAAGGGTAGATCAAATAAGAGTTGGAATGGATGATAATGAAGTATTAAAAGTTGCCTTAGATGAAAAAAGAATTTTGCTTACTTTTGATAAAGATTTTGGTGAAAAGATTTTCAAAGATAGGAGAGAATGTTATGGAATAATTTTGATCCGGATAAAGCCAAAATCAACAGAATATATTGCTGAAAGAATAAGAAATGTTCTAAATAATATTAAAGAAATAAAAAAGAAATTCATTGTAATAGAGGAAGATAGAGTAAGAGTAAGAAATTTAAAAGGATAATTTACTGCTTAGGGAGGTAAGAGCAATGCTAAAATTTTTAGGCTTTGCAGTTAAGGTTCAACTAAATGTCCACGACTTAAATAATGAGGCAGTAGCAGGTAATGTTACTGACATAAGGCTAATGGAATTCATTGACGAAGCTGGAGAAAAAAGAGAGGCCCCTGCTGTATCAGGAAGAATGTTAAAACACTGGCATTATGAAGCAATGCGAAATCTTATTAATAATGGAAGTTATACATTGCCTCTATGTGATGCTTGTAAAGTGGGCGAGCCAATCAGACCTGCAAGATTAAAAGATAGTAAACTCAATCAGATTTCACCTTCTGAAGACGAGGCACTTACATCATGTTGTATATGTGATGTTCATGGATATCTGATTGCGCAGGCAAGGGAAGGAGCAGGTGTTTCAGTTAGGAGAAGTTCAAGAGCGATGTTTTCGTGGTTGATGCCAGTTTTAGAAGCAGGTCAAGGTCAGAAACAGGTGGTGCATACCAGAGTATCTCAGCAAGAAGAAGTGGCTAAAGGTGAAGGTGCAGCTCAAATGATATTTAACAAGTCCTATGCCTCTGGGATCTACGCATTTGTCTCAGCACTTGATATTTCAAGGATTGGTTTGATAGAGCTAAATCTTGGAAGTAAAAATCCGTATGCAATTGATGATACTTCCAGAGCAGAAAGGATAAAGGTATCCATTGAAGCATACAGAGAGCTAATCTCTGGAAAGATGGGAGCATCACTTTCCCATGCCATACCTCATGGAAATCCTCTTGAAATATTGATTGCATATTCAGAAGAAGGTTCATTACCTTTTCCTGTATCACCAATATACTCTGATTACATTGAAAAGACAAAAGGAATTATGCCAGAACATGCGACACTTCTTTATTGGGCAAAAGAAAAAGTTGAAGATGGACTCACTTTTAAAACCACTATAAAAGAGATATTTGAAGAACTCTTAAGCAAGGTCTAAACTCCTATGGAAGCCCTGATTGTTAATGTTAGGCTAAATTCTCTTTTTTCAATTACTTTACCCTTTTCATGGCAATCTGCTCTTATTTATCCTCTTATGCCTTCTTCAGCAGTTATTGGTATGCTTGCAAACGCACTTCAGAGATATAAAGACGATAAACACCCTATAGAATACTTAAAGATGTTAGAAGATAAAATTGAATGGGCTGGATCAAGACTTCTTTCTCCATGTGTTATAAAGAGCTATATCATGTCCGCAATTACAAAGTGGGAAGATAAGCTGGGGAAAAAATTTACAAATGCACTTGGAAGACAATTTGCATTTACTAAAGATATTCAAGTTATGGCAATCTTTAAAGAGACTGTGCCAGATGATATAATAAAATCACTAACTTCTGCACCCATAACCTGTGGGGATAGCGAATCCTGCGCAACACCGATCACTCCACCTTTAATTAAAACCGCTATTAAAGAGAATATTTCAGAAGAAAGTCTTATAAATACTGCTTTTCCTTTTCCATTTGAACCAGATAAATTTGAAGGGGTTTCTGGAAAAGGCATAGTATATATGATACACGAAAGGTGTATTAAGAAAGGGAAGAGCTTTCCTTTAAATTCTTATATCTTTCCAATAAGAGAAAAAGAAGGGATAATTGAACCAGATGTAATAACCATTAAATGTAAAAAAGATACAAATATAATTACGGTTGAGGATATTGGAATAATTATCTTGAAAAAGTAAATTATGATTAAAGATACAGATACTTGGGAAGAATGGGAAAAAGAGTATAAGAGAAAAGAGGAGGTAAATTTTTTTAAAAATTTAGAGATCTTTGAGGCATTGTATGAAGAGGCAAGAGCACTTGGAAAGCTCCCCCCTGAAGATCCTTTGGAAGGGATAGAGATAAAGATTAAGCTTGCAAGGATTTTAAATGATACAAAAGGTTCTTGAAAAATTAGCTACAAATTTAGAAAGGAAAAATTTTGAATATATGCTCATAGGTGGGCAGGCCGTTTTACTCTATGGAGAGCCAAGACTTACCAAAGACATTGATATTACTCTTTCTGCAGATATTGATAGATTAAATGAGGTCATTTCAATGGTTGAGGAGTTAGGATGGACTATATTAGTTAAAGATCCTTATGAGTTTGTGAAAAAGACAATGGTGCTTCCAGTAAAGGCATCTGAAATGAATATTAGAGTTGATCTTATCTTTTCATATACACCATATGAAAGAGGGGCAATTAAGAGGGCTAAAAAAGTGAAAATTGGTAATGCATTTATATCTTTTGCTTCTCCTGAAGACATAATCATTCATAAGCTTATCTCAGGAAGACCACGAGATATTGAGGACATAAGAGGAATACTTTTAAAAAAAGGTAGTGCATTAGATACAGAATATATCTTTTATTGGTTAAGACAATTTGAAGAGACCCTTAAAAAACCAGTCATTAGAGAATTTCAGGACTTACTAAAGGAGGTAACATAAAAAATAGGTAAGATGCCATCAAATGTAACTGGAACCTTAATCTGGTATTACTACATCTGCCATAGAGAGGTCTGGCTCATGGCACGGAGGATTGAACCATCACAAGAAAATCCATTTATTGAAATCGGAAGATTAATCTCTGAAGAGAGTTATAAAAGGGAGCGAAAGGAGATAAGATTAGAAAATATCGTTATTGACATCCTTCGTAGAGGCCATGAGCAGGTCATAATTGGAGAGGTAAAAAAGAGCTCAAGGTATGAAAAGAGTGCAATGATGCAACTTGCGTTTTATCTTTCTAAGATTAAAGAGATGGGAGTTAAGGCAAAAGGGGAGCTTCTGTTTCCAAAAGAGAAAAAGAAGCTTGAAGTTGAGCTAACATCAGAGATAGAAAATGAACTTAAAGATGTGGAAAACAACATCTTAAAGATAATTAATACAGAACTACCACCTAAAGCAGAAAAAAACAGATTTTGTAAAAACTGTGGATACAATGAATTCTGCTGGTCATAAGATATGAAAAGGACAATATACATATTTTCTGATGGTGAGCTTAAGAGAAAAGAGAATACCCTCTATTTTGAAACAGATGAAGGCAAAAAATATATACCTGTAGAAAACACTTCTGAAATTCATGTATTTGGCGAAGTTTCCTTAAATAAGAGATTTTTAGAGTTTCTCACTCAGGCTGAAATTATAATGCATTTCTTTAACCATTATGGATATTATGTAGGGAGTTTTTATCCAAGAGAACACCTAAATTCTGGCTATATGATACTAAAACAGGCAGAACACTATATTGATTCTAAAAAGAGGATTGTTCTTGCAAAAGGATTTGTAAATGGTGCTGTAGAAAATATAAAGAGGGTGCTATCTTATTATGCAAACAGGGGAAAACCTGTAAGTGATCAAAGGGACGCCATCTTGAGTCTTTCAGATTCAATTGATAAGTGTAATACAACTGAAGAGCTTATGGCGATAGAGGGGAATATAAGGGATCAATATTACCGTGCATTTGATATGATATTGGATAATGAACATTTTATCTTTGAAGAAAGAACCAAGAGGCCACCTCTAAACCGCTTAAATGCACTTATAAGTTTTGGAAATTCCATTCTTTATACCATATGCCTTAGTGAAATCTATCATACTCATCTGGATCCCAGAATCGGATTTCTCCATACCACCAATTTTAGAAGGTTTACTCTTAATCTGGATGTATCTGAGATATTTAAACCCATAATTGTGGATAGAACTATATTTACCCTTATAAACCGTGGAATTATTAAAAGAGGGCACTTTGAAAAGAGGCTTCAGGGAGTGGTATTAAATGAAAAGGGAAGGGAGCTATTTATAAGATATCTGGATGAAAGGCTTAAGAGCACATTTAAACATAGAAGATTAGGGCGTCATGTTTCATATAGAAGACTTATTAGGCTGGAGCTTTATAAAATTGAAAAACACCTGATCGGAGAAGAGCCATATACTCCATTTATTGCAAGGTGGTAAAGGGATGTATATCATTTTAGTATATGATATTGGAGAAAAGAGAGTGGCAAAGGTTTTAAAGACCTGCAGAAAGTTTCTTCATTGGGTGCAAAATTCGGTTTTTGAAGGGGAGCTAACTGATGCAAAGCTTGAAAAGCTTAAGGTTGAATTGAAAAGGATCATAAATGAAGAGGAGGATTCTGTTGTAATATATACCTTTAGGAGCACCTGGTATACAAACAGGGAAATCTTGGGACTTCCTAAGGGAGGAGAAGAGCTTATTCTTTAATTATGGCGTCTACCTTAAATGATGCAAAAATCCTTTGGGTGCGACGACACCATTATCCCTTGATCATAAAGGAATTTTATTATATTTAAAAATATACCTTGACAAAGCTCTTTGACAATATATCATTAATTTAACTATAAAAAAATGGGTTTTAAGCCTACCTATGAGGAATTGAAACTCAGGATGTCGT
>CBFDUE010000128.1:0-5139 GCA_965613025.1 uncultured bacterium | reverse complement strand
TTTCAAGCAGAAGACGGCATACGAGATCATGCCTAGTCTCGTGGGCTCGGAGATGTGTATAAGAGACAGGCTCTGGTTTCCGACTCGGATGAGTCTCCGACTCGGAGAGTTTTTCTGGTTGAGTTGGTGGGGTTAAGTGATCAGGTTCTTTGCCATTCCGGGTCGGAGACCCTCCAGGTCGGAGACCATCTTCAAGCCACTCAATTAGCACTCTGCCTGTATCAGGTGATGGTTTAAAGAATTTTCCATCAAATAGTGATGTTCTATCCTTTGTGGCAGTGGCTATGTGTTCCTGGTCAAGGTCAAGGAAGAGGGTAAATTCATACTCCATTCCATCCCTCTGGATTGGATTCATCCCCACCTTTTTGATAACTGTTTTACCGTTTTCACTTACCTGCACATACTCCATCTTGGATCTCATGGTGGCAATTATGTGGCACGGTGACTGAAGCATTGACTCAACCAGTTGATTGTGCTTGGGGGTTACCTTTCTCCATGCAGCCCATGAGTTTCCGCTTCTATCAGCGATGTGACCATGAATATCCAACAATCCTCCTTCACCTGCCCATGCGTGGGATAGGGAATCTATGATGATTATGCTGTAACCCTCTTTTTCTGCCTCATGGATTGCATCTATGTATTTTTCAGGAGTAAATGGGGAAGTGATCTCGCATACATCATATTCTCCAAGATGGGCATATAGCTCACCTGAGCCTCTTTCAGTATCTATCATTGCAACCCTGCCATGCCCCTTTCCGTATCTATCCTGAAGCCAGCTTCCTATTCCAAATGCAATTAATAGTGCAGAGTATGTCTTTCCAGAGCCAGCAGGCCCTGCAAGAGCTAACCTAAGCCTGCTCTTTTTCCTCTGTGCCCTTTGAAACTTTGCCATCTCTTTCCTCCTTGTTCTGGTTGTTCTGGTTCATTTGGTTATTTTGGTTATTTTGGTTTTTCTGGTTTGGTTGATTTAGTAAGCCTTCCAAGTTGGAGGATTTCCCCTGTCGGAGACCTTTCATCTCCCTGTAGGTTTTAAGATCCACAACCACTGAACACTTTCCCTTGACCCATCTGCCTATCATCAATAGCTTTCCCATAGTGGCATTTCCTCCCAAAGAAGATCATTTCACCCACAACACATCCTGGATTAGATCCAGTGAATCAGTGCCAAATCTCTCTTCCACTGCATCTCTGTCCTTTATGCAGATGGGTCTATAATCACACCAGTTGCAGTGAACCCCAGGGTTTTTGTAAAACCTTCCATCAGAGATGTTTTCACAAACCGCCTTTATGGTCTGAAATAGCTCCACAAAATCCTCTGTGGATCTTTCCTGATTCTGAAACTGAAGATAGGGCTTTCTGTTTTTAACTATGTTTATGTAGCTAACTGGAACAGTATCCTTATCACTTAAAAACCTTATCCAGTATGCATATACAGTGAGTTCCAGGGAAAGAGCGGCACTGAATCCATCAGATCTTCGTGCCCTGGTTTTTATCTCAATTGCCCTCTTCCTTCCATCCACCTCGTCAATAAGATCAATTCTACCGGTGAGTTCCACTCCATTTAGCTCCTCCCCTGTTCTGATATTCACCACAGGGAGGGTGAATTCATATTCCACCTCCTGGGGGCTGAGATCCTCAGTTTCCTTTAAAAACAGCCTTACAAGATCAAGACTCTGTGCTATCGCTTTACGGATCTCTTCTTCGCTGTCAAAGTCAGAGTTTTCACTGTCAACATGCATCCAGAAGTCATTCATGACCTCTATGAGATCTTCAAGTTCAAAAGCCTCTCCTTTTAGCCTCTTTTCAAGGATCGTGGTAATTGCATGATGAGTGGACTGACCAATCAGTATCTCTCCAGCCCTCTTCTTTGGCCTGATTCCAAGCTCATAACAGAGCAGGTATTTTTGAGGGCATGTAATAAAACTTAGCAGCTTTGATTTGGATATCTTCATCTTGCTGATCCTCCTTCATCTTTTTCACCCTCCCCACAGCTAAGATCAGATTCAGTATTTTCATTTAGTTTCCTTAGAAACTTTTTGATAGATGGATAGGTTGTAGATTTAAGAGATATGGGGCTTTCTTTTTGGGATTCACCCTTTTCAATTTCCATTAACCTGGTTTTAATCTCCTTGTATATCTCTTCCATGCTACTAACTATCTCCTTTACAAGCTCATCATCTGCTCCATAGATCAAAAATATGGCCTCAAAACAAAGGGTTAGCTCCAAAAATCCATCTCTTACAATCTCCAACACCCTATCACTCATTCCCACTGTCCTTTCCCCCTCTATATGAGTTATGTCATTGGGGATGAGAAAGGGGACAAAATTTTTTAAAATTTTTTCATTTTTTATATAACCAACTGTTATCACTTAAGAATTTCTCTAATTATATCCAACAAAGTTACATCTCCTTCCCTTAATCCCTGCTCTTTTTGATATTGCTCTTTCTGCTCTTTAAGATGCCTCTTAATTGCCTTAATTGCCCTCTGCCTTCTCTTTTTGATCCTCTGATAATCTCTTCCATCCTTTGCCATCTCTTTTAGGGATTTACCAAGAAGCTTTGATCCCAGAATTATGAATTTATCAGCCTGAGTGATGATACCTTCCTTTACAAAGTGATTAAGAAAACGCTCTATATGCTCTATATCAGGTAGGGACTTTTCTTCTTTAATTGGTAGATATTTTGGATAGATACAATTATCTAAAAATGGCTCTTTTAGCTTTTCATCTTTTAGCCTTTTATTTACCCATGCCCTGATCCTATTTTTAACCCTTCCAATTACCTTTGATGATACCTTCTGATCTAAGCTATGAGGATCTATACTCTTAAGTTCTTCAAGTGTGCAGATGCAGATCTCATTTAGGATTTCAGCCGGATCCAACTCTAATGCCTTCTTTTTAGCTATGGCATAGACTCTTATTATTGCAGGTGTAAAGAGCACCAAAAACAGGGTGCTTAGCCAATATCTACCCCTTTGGTATTCCTGGATTAATATCTTCAGTATGTAATCCTTAAGCTTAAAGCTACTACTTTGTCTGTGAAAGAAATCCACCAATGAGATGGGGGTAGGAAATGGGGTAAGGATATGATAATTCATCCTGAGTTCCCTGTATGTCTTTAAATATCTTTCTTTTTTAAGTTCATCCCTGAGTCTTTGAAGCTCCAAGGATAAAGCCCATTGCACTTAGAAGGCATGGGCTTCAAAAAGAACCTCGGAGCCTTCATTTAGATGTTTCTTATCCTTTTAAAATCCAATCACCTCTTTGCATCTCCTACACTTTATCCTTACAAGATACCCAAGAACCTTCTTATAAGTTCTCCCACATGTACACGTTGCCTTTCCAATGATCCAACCACTTACTGGATCAACCTCAACTTTCCCTTTAATCCCTCTTCCACATGCACACTTCTTTTCATATCGGAGCATTGAAAGGGGTGGTCTTGAAATCTCTGCAAGCTTCTTTCCATCATTTGGGCATCTGCATTCATACATGGACTGAATTTATAAATCAGGAAATGGAAAGAAGCTTGGTCTTAATGCGGTTTTTTGTGGATTTAATGTGGTTTTATTGTGACCAGGGTAAGATGTCTATTTTATTAAGAAAATAATAAAGGTATAGATAAAAATCAGGCTACCTTGCTTTTAAGGGATATTGAAATAGGCTCTGCTTGTAAGGCACTAACCTTTAAAATTGAAAAGCCAATAATATTTCCATCTTCATCAACCTTTTCCATTACTGCATCATGCTCGGTTTCTCTAAAATACCCCTTTTTCTGTTCAAAAAGCACCTCCAAATAATCCCCTTCTTTATCATACCAGATCTTTATCTCTTTTCCCATAATACCTCTCCTCTCTTTATGGTATCTGTAAAATAGGCTGTTATTATAAAAAGATCTTCAATCAATACCTTTACAACTACACATAAATATTTATCAGTAACTGGTGTAATAGGATAATGCTTATAAAATAGCTCAACCTCTGGATCTGTTTTTGATCTTACAATAATATCAGGATTAGATAAAGTATTTTCAATTTTATCCATCTGTCCAAACATTTCAGGATGAGCCGTTTCCATATGATCCCGCCTTTCGTCTGTTAATCTAATTTTTCTTTTATATAAATCTTTAAAGATTTTCATAAATATATTATCCCCCTATAAATACCGCCAT
Source organism: uncultured bacterium (assembly GCA_965613025.1). Taxonomy (GTDB): domain Bacteria; phylum Desulfobacterota; class DSM-4660; order Desulfatiglandales; family JALVMZ01; genus CAYTXJ01. The sequence continues at coordinate 967 of CBFDUE010000128.1, read as the reverse complement.
TTTAGCTAACGTTCCGGGGATATTTGAAGTTTGCGGAGCGTGAGGGAGTAAATTTGTGCGTAGCCTAAGGCGAAGCCACATATCCTCCTGTTAGGTGACCTCGATAGGGGAGAGCAACGAAAGTTTCAAAGAGACCCTAAGGCAAGGGAAATTTCATATAAATTTAAAACCTGAATCAATTAAATCCCTTACAATTGATTGTAAGTGTTCGGATTTGCTATTTACTTCAGGGAGAAAATACCTCGCTGAGCCATCACTCAGTAAGTTATGCAATTCACTTAAAAAGTGTCTCTTAATATTGTTATCATCATTTGATGCATCTACCCCAGTATATGAATTAAGAGTGATTACATTATCAGCGGTTATATCTTTACACCTCAATCCTTTAAAATACGAATCTAATGTCCCCATATGGGCACTTATTCTGTCATTTTTCCCTAAACACTTGCCCCATAAATGAATGCTTACGATATACTTTCTTACAGGATATAGATTTTTAAGTATTTCAAATAATCCATCTTTTGAGAATTTTCCGACATCAATATGATGTGCCGAAAATAGTTGCGGAAAATCAAGAGCAATCCTCAATTTTAAATTATGCTCCTTTATTAATTCTACAAGCTCTATCAAATCATCCACTGTTGATAATATGAACTTACCTTTACTATATTGGCTTCCATATCTATTTTCAATCAATATTTCTGTCTCACAGTATCTTGATAACATTTCATCTTCAAAATACTTGTATAGTTCTATGAATTGAGGCAGATTTTTATAGTAGTCATTAAAAGGTGGATGGATTTCAATAATTCTAGGTGGTTTCCCATCCCCTATAAATCGTAAAATAAACTGAATGAAATCTTTTACCCACGCATCATTAAACCACAATTTTGGCACTGTCTCTTATACACATCTGACGCTGCCGACGAAGGCTTAGGTGTAGATCTCGGTGGTCGCCGTATCATTA
>CBFDUE010000127.1:0-5297 GCA_965613025.1 uncultured bacterium | reverse complement strand
AGAAGTGCCTCTATGGTCTTTCCGATTCCCACATCATCTGCGATGAGCATACGGATGGGGTCAAGTCTAAGAGCCATAAGAAGGGGGACAAACTGATATGGCCTTGGTCTTACTGATACCCTTCCAAGTGATCTAAATGGTGCTGCACCGTCCCTTAGTATGAGGCGGGCAGAATTCCAAAGTAGCTTTGAGCCCACTGAATCACCCACATCATCAGGGGTTGGAGGAGAGAATTGGGCTGGTTCAATCCGATCAAGGCCAAGATTTGAAAGCTCTTTGTGGATTCCGCAGATCTCATGATCGCTTCCTGCCAGAGGCCGAAGCATAATGAGATCTCTATCATCAGATGGGATAACAACCCATTGACGGCCTCTGCATTTCACAATTGATCCGATGCTAAGATGACTCATGGTGTTATTTCCCTTTTCCAAAGATCTCTGGATATGAGCGGATCTGATCTTCCAGATCCTTATCGTATCTTATTACAATTACCCTATAACCCATCTCCTTTAGTTCCTGTCTGATCCTTCTGTCCTTTTCCCTTTGCGATGGTTCATCGTGCACAGAGCCATCACAGAATACACAGACATTGGGCTCAAAGAAAAAATCTGGGATACAGGGATAATCTGAAAGGGGTTTTTGGGCATCATCTGGGAGTCTTCTCTTTGTCTCATACAGGATATGAAGCAGTCTTCTTTCAAGCTCTGACCTTGAATCTGTTAGCCCTTTAAGCCATCTGTAGTGTGTTTCATAATCATGGCCTTTCTTTATTGGAAATGTTGAACTTGTTCTTAATAGATCAAGTATGGGCTTTATTATGTGTCTGTCTATGCTTTCATGATCTCTCTGGTTTGAGTAGGATAGCAGACATCCATAACATGCCTTTGAGCAGTCCTCTTTGGTGTCGTTTAGATCTGGAATCGTAAAGTGACATCTTTTAAGGGCAAGAGAAGCGATCTGGGCTACAGCATCCCTTTCATCTACAAGTCTTCTTAAGACACCTGCACCTCCCTCTGATGCCTCCCAGAGTAATATTGCCCTGTAAGATTCTGAACCGATCCTTTCAGAAGCAATCTCAGATTCTTCAATCTGATATAGCTCCTCAATCCCTCTTTGCAATGCATATTGAAGGGTTATAAGAAGCCCTTCATTCCATTCTATCTCTTCTGAAACAGGATATACCAGAAGCATATTGGCAGTGTCTTTTACAAAGAGCTTTATGTTTTCAATATGGTGCTGATGTCCTGTATCTTTGATAAGTTTTTCCTTTTTCTTTCTTGAGAGCCATTCCCCTGTGTTTAATTCAAGAGAAAAGCCTTGATCACCTTCAAGGGATGAACGCCATCCATGATTTATGCGATAGAGGTTTGCAGCAGGTGCATATATCAGCTTAAGGATCGGATTATTCTGTGTATCATTTGTCTCTGCAATAAAGATCCTCTTTTTTCCCTCTGGTAGAGGTGCATACTGGAAATGGATGCTGGTATTATAACCCATTCGCAGGCGTTCTTCTTCATCACATGTGATCCTTTCCCTTTGCACGGTCCTTACATTTGGCATATCCAGAAGGGAGAGAAGCTTACTTGTGGATGCGTCCATCTTGGATGAGCAATTCTCACATATATCCACTCTTTCATCCACATGGAAATACCCACAGATGTTGCATACCTTTGCCCTTAATCTATGGGATTTAAGACCACCTGGTGATGAGATAAGCCTTTCTACCCTATACATAGTGCCTTGATGATAGATGATGTTTTCAGGGCCAAATTCAGTTATTGCCAAAAATCTTGGCCTTGAAATATATTCCCCTTGATCCTTAGGGATGTATGCCCTCACTGGTAATTTTGGAAAGTTGTATCCAGGAAGGAATCCTTCACTTGCAAGATAGCGATAAGGGTAAAAGTCTGACTCTTCCTTGGTTGTTCCTATATTTAAAAGCAGATTTCTTTGCCTGTTTGCTTCATCTTGTCTTCTTTTTGCTCTTTCTTGTTCTTTTGTATTTCTGGAGCGGAACAATACCAACTGAGATTCCATTAATTGATTAATAGCAGCACGATATAATTCCCTCCATCGGTCAAATGAGGCATCAAATGAAGCTGGAGCACTCTTTAGCACATCTTCAATCCATTCATCTGAATACCATTCAGATTCAGTCTCAGAGAGATTTAAATCCCTTAAAATCTCTTTGACTCTTTTTAGACATTCTCTGATCCTATTATCAGATAGAAGAATATGCGCCTTTATCTCCTCCTTTAAAGGGAAGTTGGCGTTTTGATCATCTATATCCAAAATCTCCTCTATTGATTTACCAAGATCAATACCTGTCTCTGAAAGCCATATTGCATGAATGTGTGCTTTTAGGAGGGCCTCATTTCCAAGATCAATCTTTGGTGGTCGCACAGTGCCAGAGACCATCTCATCTCTTTGGTTAAAGAAATATTGATCATGTCCGCTCCCAGATGCACAGAAGGTTATAATCAGGGCTGGATCTCCTTTTCTGCCAGCCCTTCCGCTTCTTTGGGCATAGTTTGCTGGCGTTGGAGGCACATTTCTCATATGCACGAGCTGAAGATCAGAGATGTCTATGCCAAGTTCCATAGTAGGAGAACAGAAAAGACAAGAGAGTCTGCCTGAGCTAAAATCTGACTCACACTTCTGTCTTTCTTCATAGGATATCTGGGCAGTGTGTTCTTTAGCAGATTTGTCTTTGATAAAGGCCTGTGCCTCTTTATAGAAGCGCCTGAAAAATCTATTTGCCTCCTTTTCAAGTCTCATATAATTGGGGCTTATAATCTGCCTTGAATATACAGGATCAGGCGGAGGTGGGGTTCCATCGCCCTTTTCCCAAGAAAGGATGGTTGGAGATAGCTGTATGTAATATCTACCGTTTTCACTCTTTTTTCTTAAGATTCCATAGCTACATAGGATATCTATGAACTTCAGGATAAAATCTTCATAAGAATCTTTAATATTAAGAGCTCTCCTAAAATAATGGCCAATTGCACTTGTCTTTGCCATACTCTTTTCTCTATATCTTTCCTTTACACTATCTGGAGGGAGGATGAATCTTATTGCTGTCCTTAGGCTTTCATTTTTATTAAACCCCCAATCTTCATTTATGTATTCATCCACACGCCTCTTTAGTCGCTCCTGTTCATCCTCTTTTAAAAATCGTGCATCAATAGCAAGATTTCGCCTAAGATGATCTAAAAAGCCTATTAGTAACTCTTTTCGTCTCTGAGGAGTTAATTTGAAAATAGGAGCAAGATTTTTCCAGACAGGATCTTTATTGCAAAGTTCATCAAGGCCCAAGTAACGGATCTTCAATAGCCCTGATTGTTCAAGGTTTGGTTGCACCACCCGCCACCCTCTTCTTAGGTCCTCATAGATACGGTATTCAATCAGTTCCTGAAATACCCTCAGGGTATCTTTTGCCTGCTTTGAGTCTGGCTCAAGAGGATGTTCATATCTGGAGATATCATTAATCTCTATATCCATGCATTCAACAGTCTTTTGGGCAATCTCATCAAACCTGAGTGCATCATATCTCTCTACTGCTTTATATATGGCTGACCTGAGTCTGGTAACATTCACAAAATCATTAAAATGGCCTGCCTGAAGTGCTGCATCTTGTCTATTATCAGTAAAGCTCAGTATCTTACATGCCTCATCCTCTATTTCGCCAGTTGGGGCATGCTTTAGAGTCAAAAGCGATACAATTGTTGTTGATGTGCTTCTGCCACCACTTGACAATCCAGCGAGTTTGCGAAAATCATTCTTGTCTCGCCTTGTATAAGACTCTCCGCAATTAAGACAGAGCATAAAAGGGGTAGGTTGAAACCATGCCTTTAAGTAACCCTCTTTTTGTGTGTTTGATAGACTCCCATCTGGTAAGACCCATACCTCCTTAGGGATATGGGATTTGTAATCCTTCTTGATCTTTCCATTACTTGTGAGCCAGGCATCAGGCAGGTTTTCAGGGGTTGGAGCCCAGTTAATATCGTCTTCAAATATGGTGATGTATCCCTTCTCTAAGTCTTCATCTAAGCGATCTGCATCTGGTTCAGATGGATATAACCTCCCCTGTTTATTATCCTTTATTACACAATAGTATTCCTTTCCACAGGATCTACAAAATAGTAGTGGAAACAGGATCCTGACTTCCTTTCCGGGTGCATAATACTGTGGATCTATTGTAAGGTATCTTTTGGAACTGGATTCAAGGGTGGCATATATGGATCTACCCTGCGAAATAAATTGATGTAACTTGAATGCAAAAAGAGGGCTTCCATCAGGAAGCCTCATCTTAGATCCTTTCAGAAAGATCTCCCTTAATACCTCTTCACATTTTTTAATGGGCACCCCTGTTAGCTTGGAAAGTTTGCCAGCTCCTTCATTAAGGCTGATAGGAGATCTTCTCCTGAGTCTTCCTTCTGAATCCCTTTCAAGGCCAAAATTATATTCAATCCATGTAATCAATGGATTTTTAAGAAATTCATTAATATTATCTGGTATAGGAGACAGGATTGCATCTTTTAGGCTTTCAGGAGACGGTTCAATAGATAGATCTGTAACAGTTTTGAGTGTCTCTTCAATTATATTTTCAGGTGGTAAACGGATTCCAAAGAAATTACTTGCAAAGTCTGAAACAGCCTTTCTTCTCTGCTCTGCATTTAGACCATCTTCAGAGATCATGGTAGCACTTGTTCCCATACATAGAAGATCAGGATTACCACACCGCTCCCTTAATCTTCGGATAAGCAAGGCTACATCTGCCCCTTGCCTTCCTCTGTAGGTATGAAGTTCATCTACGACAAGGAATCTAAGTCCAGTGGTGGCCTTATCAACAAATAGGCGTTCCTGTGGACGAACAAGCATAAGTTCCAGCATTACAAAATTGGTAAGAAGTATGTGTGGCGGGGATTTCTGAATATTTATCTTAATCTCTTCTTTTTCTTGCCCAGTGTATTTTTCAAATTTTATAGGAAAGCCATTTCCAGATCGCTTTTCATAGCCTCTTTTTAATCTAAGCAGTGATTCAAACTGGGAATTTACAAGGGCATTCATAGGATAGACTATTATAGCATATACCTTTGCCTCTGTTGTTTCAGAGCTTAGAATATAGTTGAATATGGGAATAAAATATGTGAGGCTCTTTCCTGAGCCTGTGCCGCTTGTGATAACAAAATGTTCACCTTTTATGGCCTTTTCAATTGCATCTTGTCTGTCTCTTATACACATCTCCGAGCCCACGAGACTAGGCATGATCTCGTATGCCGTCTTCTGCTTGAAAA
>CBFDUE010000126.1:0-5349 GCA_965613025.1 uncultured bacterium | reverse complement strand
AATAATGTTTCATATATAATGAACCTTCAAGATAGTATTGGAATTCATTAGTGAATTTTAATACTTAAGTGATATTTATTAAAGGAGTAAAGAGAGGGGGAATAGACATGGCCAGAATTGATGAGATGATAAAAAAGCTATCTCCTGAGCTTCAGCTTCTCATCTGCAACATAAGGCAATGGAATGGTGGGGGCTATAATGATCGGAATGTAATTTTTGCTGTAATAGGAGGGCTTATATGGAATATATTTTAGATGATGAGATAGAAGAGATTTTGAGTGAACTGCCATTAAAACTGAAATATGAGCTACTGGAATATGCAAAGCTATTAAGAAAGAAATACAAATTAGAGAAGGCTGAGAAGAAGAAAGGATTTAAATTTGACTGGGAAGGCATATTAACGGAATTAAAGGATAGATACACATCAGTGAATCTTCAGCATAAGATTATGGAATTGAGGAGTTTAGGTTAATACTATTTTATAGAAGAATGGATAGAGATTTTGAAAAGATTAATGATATTGAAATCATATTTTTGTAAGATTTTCTGCGAAAAATTACATTGCAATATTGGGTGGAATTAACGGGAAATAGAGATCCTTTGATTAAGATATAGACGCCTATTTAAGGAGATGAGATTATGAAATCAATTGATGAATTAATAAAAGATTTGCCACCTGATATAAAACAGGAAGTTTATGATTTTGCCCAGTTTTTACTATCAAAAAGGAGGGTTACTAAGGGCAAGAGGCTTAAAATGGATTGGGCAGGGGGGCTTAGTGAATATAGGGACAGATACACTTCGTTAGAATTGCAAAAGAAGGCTCTTGAGTGGTGGGGAGATTAAAGAATGTATCTTGTTGATACCAATATATGGCTTGAGTTGTTGTTAAAGCAGGATAAGGCGGAACAGGTTAATAAATTTTTTAAAACAATAGATTCTCAATTACTTAATATTACAGAGTTTTCTCTATATTCCATTGGTATAATCATGATTCGTTTGCAAAAAGAAGAGCTTTTTAGACTTTTTCTATTGGATATTTTTAAAGAGTCAAATGTTGGTAACATCAGGTTAGATGTAGAGGATTTTGAAGATATTATTAAAACTTATAGAAATTACAAATTGGACTTTGATGACTCATATCAGTATGTAGCAGCAAAGAAATATGGACTTACTTTGGTGAGTTTTGATTCAGATTTTGACCACACTGATATTGGCCGGAAAACTCCAGAAGAAATCTTAGAAGGGTTACAATCATGATAGGGCAGGTGCTATCATTTTTGGTGTTTGTATCAGTGCTTTGCAGGCTATGGGATAAGGGAATATGAGTATTAGGAAAAAGCAGAAATTTATATACTTAGATATATGTGCATTGTGTAGACCTTTTGATGATCAATCTTATTTGAGGATAAGAATGGAAACAGAAGCTGTTAATTTGATACTTTTAAAAATAAAAGAAGGCTTTTATCAAATGGTTGTTTCACCTGTCCATATAAAAGAAATAGAAGCAATATCAGATGAAATTGAGCGAATACAATTACTTACACTCTTAAATAATTATGGTAAGGCTACAGAAGTTGATATAAGAGCAACAAGAGAACGAGCAGAAGAGCTAATAAAATTTGGTTTTGGAATTGCAGATGCAGCTCATGTGGCATTTGCGGAAATGGCAAGCGCTGAGTTTATTTCTTGCGATGGGAAACTTGTAAAAAAATGTAAAAGGCATAAAATAAAAGTATGGTGTGGTAATCCAATAGCTTTTTGTGAAAAGGAGGACTTGAGATGAGAGCAGTTAGATACATGGATGAAAATACTTTAATTAAAAGATCCATTGAAGTTCTTATGGAAAAGATAGGTCCTGTAGAGACAATTAGATTTATCAATATCCCACGGGGAAAAAGGATTGAAAGTGTTAAACGACATAGAAAGTGGCAAAAGATGTTAGATAAAGATAAATTTCTTGACGAGATTTTTAGAGAATAAAAAAATAATGTTTCATATATAATGAACCTTCAAGATAGTATTGGAATTCATTTGTGAATTTTGATACTTAAGTGATATTTATTAAAGGAGTAAAGAGAGGGGGAATAGGCATGGCCAGAATTGATGAGATGATAAAAAAGCTATCTCCTGAGCTTCAGCTTTTTACCTGCAACATAAGGCAATGGATCGGTGTAGGGAAATATGAGCTATAGATTAGTATTATTGAATGGATTATTTGATAGGAGGGTAGATGATGGAGAAGCAATATAGGGTAGAGATACCGGAGGAGACTGTAAGGGCATTAGGAATACCTGAAAAAGATATTAATTCAATCATAAGGAGGGAATTAGCGGTATATTTATTTGAAAAGGGAAAACTCTCTTTTGGGCAGGCAAGGAGACTTTCAGGGCTTTCTATATGGGATTTTATGGAGCTACTTAGAAAAATGGAGGTGCCTTTGCGTTATGGTATAGCAGAATTTGAAGAAGATCTAAAGATCATAAAGGAAGTTTAAGATGAAAGTTATATCCAATGCTTCTCCGTTAATTGCATTATCACAAATAGAGAGGTTGAACCTTCTTAAAGAAATCTGGAGTGAAATAATTATCCCTAAGGCAGTATATAATGAGGTTGTATTATAAGGTAAAAGAAAGCCTGGCGTTAAACTTATAGAAAAGGCAATAAATGAGGGTTGGATAAAGATCTTTAAGATTAAGAATGAGCAACAGGTAAAGACATTGATGTCAATTTTAGACTATGGTGAAGCCGAGGTTATTGTATTAGCTCAGGAAATACAAGCTCAATTAGTTATCTTGGATAATAGAGAACCAAGGTTATTTGCTTTTCAAATAGGCATTAAAGTAATTGGAACAATTGGCGTTATTTTAAAAGCCTATGAAAAGAATCTAATTTTGAATCCATTGGATGAAATTTACAGATTAAGAAATTATGGCTTCTATATTAGTAACAACCTATTGAATTACATAAAAACAATTTTAGAAAATAGATAAACTGGGGAAGATTTCAGATTAGAGGTTACAATCATGATCGGGCAGGTGCTCTCATTTTTGGTGTTTGTATCAGTGCTTTGCAGGCTATGGGATAAGATAAGAGGCAAGTGAATAGATCCAAGTATATTTCTATAAAATAAGGGGTTTTTAAAAATGAAAGAAATTATTGTTAAAGTAAAGATTCCAGATGAATTTGAAGGATTGGAAAAGGAGATTGAGGATATTATCAATAAAGAGGTAGAAGAAGTCATAAAAAGACTTAAAGCGCTAAATAAGGCAAAAGGTTGTTTAAGGACAAATAAAACATGGCGGGAGCTTGAGGCTGAGCTATATGAAAATATTTATTGATAGTAATATCTTTATAGAATACTTCAAAGATAATCCAGAAGCTGTAAAACTGTTTGAAAGCGTCTTTAGAATAACTGATGTGAAGCTTTATATAAATGAGATAGTTTATTCTGAAGTTACATATGTTTTTATTAAAACAGTATCAGGAAAAAGCTATTATGAATTAAAAAAGAATAAGAGATTGGTAGTCCAACATGGTTCAAACTTTTTAAATATATTTTTACCAATTTTTAAGTATGTAAAATTTCTAATGATTAATGAGGATATAATTAGATTAGCGAATGAATATATTATCAAATACGGTCTGCTTCCTAATGATGCCTTAATCTTGGCTACATGCAAGTTTTATGAAATGGAATTTTTACTATCCTTAGATGAAGATTTTCAAGAGCCATGCAAAAAGGAAAAATTCTCTTTAATCAGTAATATCAGATTACTTGAAAATTTTAAAGGATTACAATCATGATTGGGCAGGTGCTCTCATTTTTGGTGTAGGGAAATATGATATAATGAGACCTATAGAAAGTAGACATGACAGGAGTTTGTAGGTAGTGGAAGGATAAATAATAATATGAAGAAGGTTTCATTGATATGTGGTGAGCATAATATAAATGAGACGATATAGGAAAGTGTTAAAGATTTAGATTGGGGGTTTATCATGAGTTTTGTAAAAGAAAGTAGTCCATTTACACCGGGAAATCCGGTGCCCATAGAACTGTTTGTTGGTAGAGGAGAGCAGATCAATGAAGCACGGCAATACATTAATCAAAGCATCTATGGAAGACTGGAAAATATATTTTTAGTAGGTGAAAGGGGTATTGGAAAAAGTTCTTTAGCATCATTTTTACGATTCTTGACCACTAAAGATAACTTTCTTTCTGTATATGTATCCTCGGGAGGTATAACTGATGTAGAAGAATTGGTTCGCCGAATTCTGGAGCAAATTCTTACGGAAATATATAGAGAAAGTGATATGAAAGACAAATTGGCCAGTCTTTTTAAGAAAAAAGTAGGATATATTCAGCAAGTAGGCATATTAGGTATCTCAATAAGTTTCAATCCTCCAAAGTCTGATCTGGAATATATGGTAAAGAACTTTCCAGATACAATTAAAGAGCTATGGGAAAAAATAAAAGATAAAAAAAAGGCCATTTTTATCGTCTTAGATGATATTAATGGCTTGTCCAGAAATCAGAGATTTGCTGATTGGTATAAAAGTTTTGTTGATAATGTATCTATAAGATATCCGGGTCAACTGCCTGTAGTTATATTGGTAATTGGCCTACCAGAGATAAGAGACTCTATGGTCAGAGGACAACCTTCTCTAATGAGAGTTTTTAGAGTGATAAGAATTGATAGACTTACAGATAGTGAAGTAGAAGAATTTTTTAAAATAGCATTCAAGAGCATAGGTATGAAAGTAGAGAAAAAGGCAATGGAAACTATGGTAATGTTCTCAAGTGGTTTGCCAATTCTTATGCATGAAATAGGAGACGCTATCTTCTGGCAGGCTACGGATGAAATAGTTGATGAAAAAGAGGCGCTAAATGGCATCTATGAAGCTGCTGACAGGGTAGGGAAAAAATATCTTGATCCTAAAGTATATAGTGCCATTAGAAGTAAAAGATACCGATCAATCTTGAGAAAATTAGGGAAAAGGCCACTTTTCGTCTCTTTCAAAAAGAGTGATATTGAAAGTAAACTCAATGCTAATGAAAAGAAGGTATTTACCAATTTTCTAAGAAAGATGAGAGAATTAGGTGTTATTATCCCCGACAAAGAAGAAGGAAGAGGAAGTTATAGATTTGCAAACATGCTATATCCAATTTATATATGGATGGAAAACCAACGTTTCAGTAAGTCTTAGAACAGAAACAGCTTGGTTCGTGAAGGTCTGCTAAGGAGCGACTCCCCTCATGGCATCTGGGAAATCTCAGATCTGTCTCTTATACACATCTCCGAGCCCACGAGACTAGGCATGATCTCGTATGCCGTCTTCTGCTTGAAA
>CBFDUE010000125.1:0-5354 GCA_965613025.1 uncultured bacterium | reverse complement strand
TTTATAACCTTTTCTGATCCACAATTCAAACTGATTGTCAAATATTGTTGACTTTATCTTATATATGAAGTTTTGGTGAATAAATTCACTGAAAATTTTTATTTTTGGTGATTTTATTCACTGAATTTCCATCTTTTCGGGGAGTTTATGAGGATACTTTCTGTCTTTTCGGGGAGTTTATGAGGATACTTTCTGCTTGTGAAATTAAATGGAAAAAGGCAAGGAGAAGACTTCTTAAAGAATCAGGGAGATATGAGGGAATTTTAATTAAATTACATGGAACAAAAAAGTGTTCAGGATATGAGGACAAGATTATGTGTTTATGGAAATGGGTTGATAATACCTGGACTGTGTATCTACCAGAGTATGGATTAGAAACTACAGAGCAGTATGTTGAATCCAAGAGTTTTGAGGTGTTAACAGAGATCAACCTAGGAGAAGGGTTCTGGATAAATGCAAAGGAGGATATCCCTGAATTGTAGGGGGAAAAGGATTTATACATCCTTCAAATTATGGTTTACCAATGAAGATATTGACAGTTTTATTATGTGATCTTTGTCATTTACAATTATTTTTTCTTGTAATATGTTTTGATTATGGTGAAGCTTGGCATATATTATTCCTTAAATTGATAAAGGCCTTCTGAGATCAGGAAGGCCTTTGATCTTTCAGGGGGATAATTATGAAAAGATACTGTTTATTAATTTTCCTCCCTTTTAGTCTATTTCTGATATCCTCTGTATTTGGAATGGAATTTAAGATACAGGTCATTACTGGTTGGAATCTGGTGAGCTTACCTGTTCAGCCCTCAGATAGTTCCATTACTTCCATTATTTCAGGCCATGAAGATGATATAGCGAGTGTGTGGAAGTGGAAGCAGGGTAATTGGGCAGTGTATATCCCTTCCTTTTCATCAGACACCTTAGATCAATATGCAAAGCAGAAAGGATTTTATATTCTTGAGGATATAAATGCAGGAGAGGGATTCTGGATTAATTCAAATAATGGCTTTACGATCTCAGTTTCTGGCAAATATCCTGAAGATCCAAGCCTTAATCTGAGTATGGGCTGGAACTTAGTGGGCCTAAAAGAGAACAAAACAGATGTGGATATTGAAACCATATTTAAAAAGATATCAGATAAGATTAAGAGTGTCTGGAAATGGAAGGATAATACCTGGGCAGTATTTCTATTTACTCAGCCTGAGATCTTGGATGCATATGTAAATGCAAAAGGATTTACTGTGCTATCCAATATAAGTGCTGGAGAAGGGTTTTGGGTAAATGCATCTGAAGACACAGGCCCGTTTCCATATGTGGAGGGAATGGTCTTAGATGGAAGTGTGGTTGGAAGATATGCACCTGTTCCAGGAGCTGAGATCTATGTTGAAGGTAAAAAGATGGCCCAAACCGATCTTTATGGAAAATTTAAATATTATGGAATGGAAGATATAAATATTGAGGTTAAGGCAGATGGGTATATAAGCAAGAATTTTTTATTTAAGGTATCATCTGGCACCAGGAGCTATTTTATAATTAAAAAAGAAGAGACAGGGGTTCCAGAGGCGGCATTTGGAAAGAATGCCATAGGCATAGATAAAGGAGATTATGAGGCATCTGACTTTAAGGAATATCCAAACCTCTTTTTGATCCTTGCATCCCCCCCTCCAGTTCCTGCAAAACCCACTCCCAAGGTGATATCAGATGACTTCTCTGTATTTATAATAACCAATATGAAGCTTGAAAAGGATATCACAGTTGCCTTAGATACCTTTGATTCCTTAGATGAGATCTCCCTTTATAACCTTGCTCCATTCTTTTCAGAAGGCTCTGATACTTTGATCTTGGGAGGGGCAAATGTGCCCATAAGTGATTCAGAAGGAAATCCTATAAGTTCGGATGATGCAGGATTTAGTGCAAAGATAAGAGTAATAAATAAGAAATTCTTAAACGAGAATAAGATATCACTTTCAGAGATATATAACAAGGTTCAGGCAGGCACAGGCAGGATCTATCTCTTTTATCTTAAAGGAGAAGAATGGATCCTTGCAGGGGATGGCCAGATTGTATCTGAAGATGGAGGATCTTCATATTATTTTAAATCAGAAGATGGGGTATATCTTACAGGGCTTTATCCATTTATATTTGTTTATTCATCTGAAAAGACAATTAAGGGAAGGCTCTTAGATCAGGGGGGAAACCCGATAAGCGATGCATTCATTACATGTGGCTCCACCTATAATACTTCGGTTTCGGCTGAAGATGGGAGCTTTTCAATCAATGTGCCAGAGAGTGTAAGTTCATTGCTACTCAGGATAATCCATGAAGATCATTACATAAAGGAGCTTCAGGTAGAGATCGGTGAGTCAGAGGTTATAAAGGATGTGGGAGATATAAAATTGGCCCAGATCAATAAAAAAGAGATCAAGGGCAATATCACTAATCAAAAGGGGAATCCTCTATCTGGCATTAAACTGATTTTAAATATAAAGGCAAAGCCTTCTACCATTCTTTTGCCAGAGGATATAGACGCAGTTTCAGACTCTGATGGAAATTTCAGCTTTGGGATGATCCCGGAAGATATTTTAAGTGGTGCCAGTATTGATATTGTGATGGAGAATGGTTATGACCCTGATCTTCAAATTAAAATTACTGAAACCGAGCAAGATACCATTGAAGTAAATATTCAGGTTGCAATTCCCCTTTGGACATATCAGACAGATGGAAACATATATGCAACTCCAACTATTAAAGATGGAAGGGTATATATCGGAAGCTGTGATGGAAAGTTTTATTGCTTAGATGCTCAGAGCGGCTCCCTTGTCTATACATATAACCTGGGAGTGGGAGTATTTTCAAGGCCATTAATTGATGAATCCCACATCTATCTTACCACATTAAAGAATCGTCTCTATATATTGAATGCAGCAGATGGCACACCTGCAATTGAAAACGGATTTATTGAGGTAAACCCATTTGCCTCTGAACCACCTAATATTATATCATCTCCTGTGATGGTGGATTCAAAGATTGTCTTTGGAAGCACAGATAAACTTCTATATTCATATAACCAGGACGGCACTCCCTACTGGTCTGAGGCCAAGAACTCAGTAATCACTTCAGACATAGTCTTTGAAAATGGAAAGCTCTATTTTGGCTCATGGGATGGCTATCTCTATTGTCATGGATCCACACTTGAGGATCATGCTCAGAAATGGAAATATCCAAAGGACTCTCCACTTCCTGCAAGGATTCTTTCAACTCCATTGATAATGGATGGAAAGGTCTATTTTGGAGGGGGGAACAATATTAAGGCGGTTGCCAAGCATAAAGAGAGTGGAGAAGAGCTTACCTATAAGTTTAATACTGAAGAGCTATCTTCAAAGGTGGTTTATTCTGAAGAGGTGAATATTACTATTACAAAAGAGCTTGAAGATAAGCACATATATTGTCTGAATGCAGAGACAGGAGAGGAGATCTGGAAGTTTGAGATAGGTGGTTCAGTGGTTGGAAGGCCATCAATATCTGGCGATAGGCTTGTGGTGGGTGCACTGGATGGATACATATATTGCCTTGACATATCTGATCCTCAAGATGTGAAGTTAGAATGGAAGTTTAAAACAGAAGGTGAGATATACTCATCTCCTCTAATAATAGATGACAAGATCTATATTGGAAGCAATGATTCAATGCTCTATTGTATTGACCTAAGTAGTGGTCAGATGCTCTATTCCTTTAAGGCAAAGAGGGGGATTATATCTTCTCCTGTCTATTATGACGGAAAGATATTCTTTGGCAGCCTTGATGGGGCCATATATTGTATTGAGATTGATTAATCTTAATTAAAGGGGGGTAATAATGAATAGAGGTCTTTTTAGGATATTTTTATCTATATTAGTTTTGTTTGGATTTTATGTGAGTTCATATGCATCTGTTAAGACATATAAAGAATCCGGGAAAGTATCAGACTATTATATGTCTGGGATTCATGGATTTTATAAGAAGGGTGATACCATCTATGTTGCAGACAATAATCATCATCAAGTAATAGCATTTAAACTAACAGGAGAAAATGTCCTTAAATTTGGAAGCCAGGGAACAGGAACAGGTCAATTTAAAAATCCTACAGATGTGACTATTGATAAAGACGGAAACATATGGGTAGTGGATTATAATAACAACAGGCTTCAGGTATTTTCATCAGATGGGAATTTTATAAACACCTATGGTCAATACGATAATGCAGCAAGTTTTAGAATTTATGATCCATATATTACTATAAAGGGACCTGATGGAAACTACTGGATTTCCGAGTCCTATTCCTCTAAATCCAGGATATTAGTGATAAGCCCGAATGGAAAATGGGTAAAGACTCTGGGTTCAAAAGGAAGTGAAGATGGGCAATTCTATCAACCTAAAGGTCTTGCTTTTGACAGCGATGGAAATCTTTGGGTGGTGGATAGTGGAAATAATAGGATACAGAAGTTTGATAGCTCAGGCAATTTTTCATCTAAATTCGGCTCATCGGGAAGTTCAAGCGGGTGTTGTTTTAAATATGTTAGGTCAATATATCCTCTAAGTGATGGACTTCTGATAGCTTATAATAAGTACCTTTTAAAGCTTACATATTCAGGAGTAAAGGCCTTCAAGATTGATAGTTTTGGAAGTGAAAATTCTCCATTTAGCTCCCCAAATGGGGTGGCTGTTGACTCTGAGGGTAACATATATTTGGTGGATGAGGGCAATAATAAAGTTCATAAATACACTAAAGATGGGGATTATATAAAATCCTTTGGAGAAAAAAGTTCAACATTTCAAGCTGGAAAATTTTACAACCCCAAAGACATCCAGATAGATAATACAGGAAATTACCTCTGGATAACTGATTACAACCACAAGGTCATTCAGAAATTTGATAAGGACGGAAATTACATCTCACATATTAGTCTTGATTCATATCCTTATGGAATATTTATTGATTCATCGGGAAATATCTGGGTATCCCTATATGGCGGAAAGGTTCAGAAATATTCCCCTGAAGGAAACCTTCTAAAGACAATAGAAAACTTTACCCTAAACGGTACACAATACAGCTTAGATTCTGGTGTCAAAGACATTGCATTTGACGGGACAAGCCTTTGGGTGTGTGATTATGACAAGGATAGAATCCTAAAGATCAACCCCAATGATCTTACTGCCGAAGAAATTAAAGGCTTTAATAACCCTCATGGAATCTTTTTAGATGGAGATACGCTTTGGATAGCTGATTATGATTATTATAGGATTGTTCAGATAGATAAGTCAGGAAATATAAAGAGCTGTCTCTTATACACATCTCCGAGCCCACGAGACTAG
>CBFDUE010000124.1:0-5546 GCA_965613025.1 uncultured bacterium | reverse complement strand
AAGGAGCTATTTAGAGGAAACAGGGAGCTATTTAGGGGACTTTGGATTGAGGATAGATGGGAGTTTAAGGAGTATCCTATTTTATTATTTGATTTTAATGGAGTAAATAATAAAGATCCTGAAATCTTTGAATCAGATCTAAGAACAACCCTTGAAGACAATCTAAGCCAATATAGGATAGAACTTTCACCTAAGTCCAATAAGAGTTTGGATAAGCTCTTTTCTGAGTCCATTAAATTACTCTATAGAAATAATAAAGAGCCAGTGGTGATACTTGTAGATGAATATGACAAGCCCATACTGGATCATTTAGGGCAGGGAAAGGCAGAGCTGGATATAGCATTAGAAAACAGGAAAATACTTAAATCCTTTTTTGGTGTTTTAAAGGAAGGGGATATAGTTGATATAATCAGGTTTGTATTTGTAACAGGGGTATCAAGGTTTACAAAAGTATCTATATTCTCTGAATGGAACAATCTAAAGGATATTAGCATGGATAAGAGATATGCTGATTTTCTTGGATACAGTGAAGATGAGATAATCAGATACTTCCCTGATTACTTAGAGAGGTTATGTAAGGATAAGAGTTTTAGTATGGATGAGTGTATGGAAAGGGTGAGATACTGGTATAATGGATACAGGTTTTCAGTTGAAAGTGATTCTCAGGTATATAACCCCATCTCATTTATGTATGCCATGGATCAGATGGAGTTTAAAAACTACTGGTTCAGGACAGGCACTCCCAGCTTTTTAATAAATCTTATAAGGGATAAAGGTTATTATATTCCTCAGATTGAAGAGATAAAGATAGAGGAGGAGCTATTTGATGCATTTGACTTAGATAATCTTCCCTTAGAGGCGGTGCTTTATCAATCTGGATATCTGAGTATAAAGGGAAGTATTGATGGAACGGTGTTTCTGGAATATCCCAATCAGGAGGTAAAGAGCAGTTTTACAAAGGTATTGTTAAAGAGCATATATGATGCAACAGGGGATAGCTTCTACTTTGCAAAAAGGCTTGGTGATGCACTCAAAGAGGAGAGGTTTGATAAGGTAAAAGAACTCATAAATGGTATATTTTCATCCATTCCATACAGTGTATATCCTAAGGAAGATGAACCAGAGAGGATAAAGGAATACTATTATCATACTATCATGTATCTTAGTCTATCCCTTCTTGGATATGATGCAAGAACTGAGCTTTTGAGCTCTAAGGGAAGGCTTGATATGGCAGTGATCTTTAAGGACAAGGTGTATGTGCTGGAGTTCAAGGTAGGAAGGGGTGCAGAGGAAGCCATATTGCAGATAAAGCAGAAGGGATATGCAGATAGATTCATAGCAGAGGGTAAAAGGGTGATCCTCTGTGGTATCAGCTTTGATGAAGATAAAAGAGAGGTTGAGGAACTCAGTTTCCTTCCATTTTCAGAATAACATGTTTGAAAATGGCCTTTTATAGATCTGTCTCCCTCTGGGACTCCCTAAGCTCCCTTATACTTTCCCTCAACTCCTTAATGCCCTGATATAACTTCTCCCACCTGTCTATTAAAGAATCCCTATGAAGCTAAAGCAACCTCAAAAGATCTGGCATAATTGACACTTGCAGATAAGGTATGTTAAATTAAAAATATTTAAACTGAGGGAAAGAGGATGGATGAGATCAAGTTTGAAAGGATGGTAGAGGAGATCTGGGAGTTATTTAAGGAAACAGATAAAAAATTTAAGGAAACAGATAGGAAGATAGACAGAATATCAAAGGATCTGGAGAAGAGGTTTAAAGAGACGGATAAAAACCTAACCAGGCTTGAAAGGCTATTTACTGGGCAGTGGGGAAGGTTGATGGAGTCTCTATTTGAGGCAGGAATCACAAAGCTCTTTCAGGAGAGGGGGATAGAGGTATGGAATGTGGCTCAAAGGGTTAGGTCTGAGCGAGATGGAAGGGGCATGGAGATAGATCTGCTCCTGAGTGGGGAAAGGGATGTGGTAGTGGTTGAGGTAAAGACCACACTTAAGGTTGAGGATGTAAGGGAGTTTTTAGAGGATATTAAGAGTTTTACTGTGTTTTTTCCACAATATAGAGGGTCTCATCTATATGGTGCAGTGGCATTTCTTAGGGTTGAAGAGGAATCTGATAAGTTTTCCTATCGTCAGGGGCTTTTTGTGCTGAGGGTAGGGAAAGAGGGGCTCTGCACCATAGCAAATGATCCTTCCTTTAAGCCAAAGGACTTTAGCATAGAGCAATGAGATTGCTTCACTTTGCTCGCAAGATGAAAAAGTCATTGCGAGGAGCATCAGCGACGAAGCAATCTCCTATTCTGTTAAAAGCTCAAGTGCTGAAGTAGCATTTATCCAGAAGCCCTCACCTGGACTGATCCCTTCTAACACCTCAAATCCCTTAGATTCTGCATACTGCTCTGTGGTATCCTGACCATACACTGGTAGATACACAGCCCAGGTATCCCCCAACCACTTCCAAACCGACATGATCTTATCTTCATCTCCTGAAATCAGCTCATCTATGCTCTTCTTCTCATTGATTCTCAGGGATAAGAGATTCCATCCTGAACTTATATGAAGAGTTGTATCCTGTGGAGGTGTGCCAGATATGAATATGGTGCCAGAGCTTTTTGAGTTTATCCAAAACCCTTCACCTGAGTTAATATCCTTCAATAGAGCAAATCCTTTACTCTGGGCATAGTCTGCACCCTTGTCTTCAAATGAGGGAAGATAGACCATCCAGTTATTCTCCTTCCACTTCCACACAGATACAATTTCAGAGATCACATCAGCTAAGAGAGATTCAACCTTGCTATCATCTGGTTCATATACAAGCCCTAACAGATTCCATCCACTACC
This sequence comes from uncultured bacterium, assembly GCA_965613025.1. Taxonomy (GTDB): domain Bacteria; phylum Desulfobacterota; class DSM-4660; order Desulfatiglandales; family JALVMZ01; genus CAYTXJ01. The sequence continues at coordinate 2,693 of CBFDUE010000124.1, read as the reverse complement.
AAAAGATATGTCACCCCCCTCTACACATCCCTCCCCCACTGATTGAAACACCTCAGGTGGAGTGCTTACCACATTCCCTGAGCTGTCCTTCACATAATAGACCACCTCATAGTCCCCTGCACATGGAAAATTATACACCCCCTTAAATAGCTTGCTGTCCCCCTCCTCTTTTTGAAATGCAACCTCAATCAGACCAAGCTCTGGACTCTTGTATTCTTCACCTACCTTTGGAGGCTCATATCCAGGTGGCTTAATCATGGCCCAGACCTTCAGACCACTTACATCCAAAATGTCAACCTCAACCGTTAGCTCAACTCCCTTCCCTGCCTCAACCTCTTTCCCCTTGCTGTATCCCTTAATCTCTGGAAGATATCCTGCCATAATAAAATCACTGTATATGCTTCCAATATCTTCAACCCCTGATCCTATATATTTTTGTGGATCTTGAAGCCCATATGGCCCCCCTATCTTTTCAAGCACACCTCTGGCATTTTCAAATGCCTCTGCTAAATCATATCCCATAAGCAGATTGTTACTTAGAAACTGTGAAAATGATACACTCCCACCTCCTCCTATGTAACTCTCTATGTCAGAATCAGAGCTTGTAAATATCACCCTGTCACTGTCAGATAGCTTATCTATAAATGAGCCTGAAAAACATGCCTCCATCATCACAACCACATCCCTGCCTGTCTCATCCTCAAACTGATCCAGAAAATAGTCAAACTCAGAGGCAGTAAGAATCTGATCCTTCCCAATCAGAAATGTGCCATTCTTCTGACCATGATCAACTAAATACAGATACAGAGGCCCATCATTTAACTGAGAGGTGGCCCATTCAGTAATTGCATACCCTAACTGATCTACACTCTTATCAGTGCTATCCACTATACCATCAGCCTTTCCATCTCCATCTAAGTCCTGATCTGTCTTGTGATTAATATAGTATATATCTTCATCCTTAAACCCACGCTTTCTGAATACCTCATAAATCCTGTCTGCCAGATACTGTATGGCACCTTTCATATTATCTGTGGCACTCTCTGGATTTCCTCCAGCTACCACAATCAGATTACCATAGTGCCTAAGCTCCCCTTCTGAAACCTCTCCTACCTGAAAATCCATGTAATCACTAAGACCCTCTACATAGGCATAGATTCTTACTGTGCCATTACCCTTAAATGTGATAACCCCATCTTCAGATACACTTGCAATCCCCTCATCACTGCTTACCCAGTTGACTTTAATAAATTCCAATTCTTCCAGATTAAAATCCTTTCCCTCAGAATTTCTGTAATTCACAAGTAGATCCACCTGATCCCCTATATCATACTTTTCTTTAACTTCAGCATCCTCCTCTAACCTGATCCTTATGCTGGAATTGGGTTGTGACCAGGTAGTAGTAAAGCTCCACAGAGGCCCCTCTGTCTCAAGCCCTCCTTTATCTCTTGAAACCACCTTCCAGTAATATGTGGTTTCCTCCTCTAAGATCCCTGGATCATAGGTGGTTGAGGTGTAATCTTCCTCAACCAATGGCGGTGGATCAGAAGTGCCAAAATAGATGTCATATACCACACTGTCCCCCTCATCAGGATCACCACCAGACCAGGAGAGCTTTACATCTGTTGCCACATCCTCTTCCTGATCCTCTGGCTCAGGGGATGAAGGTTTATATGGAGCTTCATTGTAGGTCTCCTCTTCACTTACCCCTTCAACCCCAATCTCATATATCTTACCTTTGTAAGTTCCCATAAGACTATATGTCTGATGCCTGTCTGACCATAGCCTTACATATTTAAGCTCTAAGCCTGTCAGATCAATATTAAGCGCCTTTTCCTTTAAAAGAGTCCAGCTATTGCCTTCATATCTATAGAGTCTTATGGTGGAATTTTCCTCTGATACGATATCCAATTCAAACCTATACCTTCCATATCCCCATGAAAAATCCTCATATCCCTGCACATTAAAGATGCAGTAAGATTTGCCATCCTTTTTTGCAAAGAATTTATATACATAGCTCTGATCATCATCACCGCATCCAAGGCACGCTGTGCAGATACCTACATAGATACCCTCTGGGTCTTCATATTCTGACCACCATCCAGGATCACCAGACGTTCTAAAAAATAGATCTTTGGTAAAACCAAAAAGCACAATACGCCTTGTGGAATAGTCAGAAAAATAGTTAAATTCAAAATCAAACCAGTATTTCTGACCTGCCTCTGTGGTTATATCTATTGTTTTGTAGGCCTGATCCAGAGAGGATGACGAAAAATTAAAGTTTAAAATCCCTTCACTATCAACGCTTATCTGATCTCCTTCAATGGTAAAAGATGAGAAATCAGAAAACTCTGTCGCTTTCTTCAAGCCATAATTAAAATTGCCTGTATGCTGTGGATCATGCCTAAACATAGGCCAGGGAGAATCAGCAAGCCCCTTAGAGGAAGTATTTATGGCATAGAGATTGCCATCCCCAGATCCTATATATAGGGTTCCGTCCTCTACAATAGTAGGTGAAGATCGAATCCAATTTCCTGTCTTGAATTTCCATTTTAATGAGCCATCTGGTTTAAGAGCGTATAAATTGTTATCATGCGATCCAAAATAAATTATTCCATCTGAACCCTGTCTCTTATACACATCTCCGAGCCCACGAGACTAGGCATGATCTCGTATGCCGTCTTCTGCTTGAA
>CBFDUE010000123.1:0-5641 GCA_965613025.1 uncultured bacterium | reverse complement strand
CGCATCAAGGTACAAGGCCGTAGGAAGAGCAAGTACAGTGTGGGAGAGTTGCTTCTGGGCTGTCTTTATGGGATGTTGTTGGGCTATAGTCGGCCCTTCCAGATGAAGATACTTTGTGCTGACAAGGTATTTCAGAAGATAGCGGGATTGTGCAGTTTTCCTGTTCAGTCTACCATCAGCCGATTTCTTTCCTCTGTGAGGGTATCTGTGGCACACCAAATCAGGGCTTTGAACTTTGATCTTATTATGAAGCTGAGGAATGGCTACAAGAGTTATAGGGAGATCACCCTTGATTTGGACTCCCATGTGATTCCTGTTTATGGCAATCAACAAAGGGCGGCCATAGGTTACAATCCGAAGAAGAGGGGAAGAAAGAGCTACCATCCCTTGCTGTGCTTTGTGGGAGAGACGAGAGATTATATTGGAGGATTTCTTCGAAGTGGCAAGCACCATAGCAGCTATAAGTGTGTTGAGTTTGTCAAAGGGCTGCTCAAGGCCCTTCCCTCCCATATCAGGAAGATGAGGCTTCGGGCAGACAGTGGATTCTTCAGTGTTGAGCTGATCAAGTATCTGGTCAGAGAGGGTATTGAGTTTGCCATAGTGGTGCCCATGCAGCCATGGGTACAACGCAAGATATGGCACATGACAGACTGGAGTAGCATTGGACAGGGCCTTAGCGTAGGTGAATGTGACTATATTGTGGATCGCACTACTGTGTTGAGGATGGTGGTGATCCGACAGAGAGTAAGGGTCGATGCTAGTCCCAGGAAACAGTTGAAGCTCCTTAACATCGAAGAAGTCAAATACGACTATCAGGTGATTGTTACAAACAGTGCGAAAAGCTCTGAGTGGGTGTGGCGTTTTTACAACCAGAGGGCCTGTTGTGAAAACTTTATCAAGGAGGGCATCTACAGCCTTGGCTTGGACAAGGTGGTCTCTCACAGCTATGCTGGAAACTGCACTTGGTTTGAGCTGGTGATGCTCGGATACAACCTCATGAATCTATTCAAAGAACAGGTACTGAATCAGAGCAAGACCAAGGCCATGGTGACCACTATCAGGGAGAAACTCTTTTTGATACCTGGCAAGCTGATTCACACAGCCAGACAATGGGTACTCAAGCTGGAGGCTACTTGGGCCTATAAAGATGAATACAAAGAGGCGCTTTCCAGACTCAGTTAACATAGAAAAGACAAAGTTCGACATAGAAGCGCACGTCAAGGCAGAGGTGTATCTGAACTGGATCCTATGAATATTTTCGGCCGCCTCAAAGCTCAAAACTGAAGCCTATTTCGTTGATATCAAACAAAGAGTGCCCAAAATCTTGACAAAAATAGAAATGAAAAACCCTCTTCACCAGTTCACGCATAATTTGGGATTAATTTTGATAAATGAAAAATTCTTGGCAAAAAAGCTTTATGGAGTTTTTGAAAAGAAGGGATGTGCCAAAAAGGCAGATCCCTTATTATGTGAAATGGGTATCTGAATTTTACTCATCCAATGGACTAAATATGGATGAATTACCTGATGAGGTGTTAAAGAAGAAGTTTTTAAAAGATCTGGGACTAATGTATGAGCAGTGGCAGGTAAAACAGGCCGATTATGCATTAAAACTTTATCGCTATTTTCTCACTTTAAATTACCCTGAAAAGGGAGAAGAAGATAATAAGGGGGTGTGGGATGAGATTGAAAAAGACACTGTAAAGGCACTCAGGCTTAAGCACTACTCCTTTAAGACTGAGAAGACCTATATTATGTGGCTAATGCGGTTTAGGGATTTTGTTAAGAAAAAAGATCCTTATGAGCTTGATGGGAGGGATTTTCAGGAATTTCTTACATATCTTGCGGTGGATAAGAAGGTTTCAAGTTCCACCCAGAATCAGGCACTTCATGGTCTTTTGTTTGTATTCAGGCATGTGCTGAAGAAGGATATTGAGCCTTTTGTGGATGCAGTGAAGGCAAAGGAAAGGAGAAGACTTCCTGTGGTGCTTAGCAAAAGGGAGGTATTCAAGATATTTTCCTATATGAAAGGGATGCATAGGCTTATGGCGATGATCCTTTACGGAGGTGGGTTGAGGTTGAGTGAGTGTGTCAGGTTAAGGATTAAGGATCTGGATATGGAAAGAAGGGTTGTGATAGTTAGATCTGGTAAAGGGGATAAGGATAGGGTAACAATACTTGCAGATAGTGTAAGGGATGAGCTATTAGGGCATCTGGATAAAGTCAGGGAAATTTATGAAAGAGACAGACAAGATGGGATCGCAGGTGTATATCTACCTGATGCTATTTCAAGGAAGTATCCGAAAGCAGGCAAGAGCTGGGAGTGGTTCTGGGTTTTTCCATCAAGAGAGCTTTCCATTGATCCAAGGACAAAGCTTATAAGAAGACATCATATACATCCCGCCTCATTCCATAGGGTATTAAAGGATGCGGTTAAAAGGGCTGGAATCAATAAAAGGGTAAGTTCTCACACATTGAGACATAGTTTTGCAACACATCTTCTTGAGAGCGGTTATGATATAAGGACAATTCAGAAGCTTTTGGGGCATAAGAGCCTGCTTACCACCATGATATACACTCATGTTGCCAAAAAGAATATTTTGGGAGTAAAGAGTCCTCTGGATGAAATTTAATTGATAAAAAATCCTCCTTTAAGGGAAATTTTTTGATTTTTAAACTGCTTTTCTATCTAACATATTAAAATTACATTCAAATTTTAAATATTCAAAATTTTTAATTTACAAGCTTTTTAAATTTTCCTTGCTGGTTGCTATACAAAATGGCTTTCAGCTATTCAGGTCTTTCAGAAAGGAGCTCCGTCATTTGGAAAAAGAAGGTAAGATGTATTTTCTAATCTGAAAGAGGGGGTTAAATTATCTTTGATTTCTTAAATTATTATGATAACTTTTACATGAAAAATAGATGGAAAATTTTAATTATGAAAGAACAGGTATTAAAGAAGGTTAGTACAAATCATCCATTTATTGTGAAAAAAGAGGGGATCTGTGCTGGAAGTCCCATTATTGAGGGAACCAGAACCAGGGTTATTGATATTGCTGTAGAATATGAGATGTTAGGGTATTCCCCTGATGAAATCATTGAGGCTCATCCATATCTTACCTTACAGCAAGTGCATGATGCCCTTTCCTATTATTATGAAAATCAGGAAGAATTGGATAGGAAAATAGAGGAAGATAGAGAGCTTATCAGCAAGTTAAAGAAACAGTTCCCTTCCAAGATGATTTAATGTCATGCCTAAGGTGAGGATATACATTAATGAGAGTGTAAATGTAGCTATAGCAGAGGGACTTAAAAGGAGAGGTATTGATGCCTTTTCTGCAAGGGATATGGGAACATTGGGGCTAACTGATGAAGAACAATTGCTATTTGCCAAGAAAAAAAGCTACTATTTTTACTCATGATACCGATTTTCTCAAAATAGGTGCAAAATGGATTGATGAAGGAAGAACACATTATGGAATAATTTATTGCCATCAGAAAGATTATTCAGTGGGAGAATGTATCCGTAGACTTAAATTTTTGGCTACCGTATTAACCCAGGAAGATATGATTAATCATATTGAATTTTTGTAATAAATAAAGATAGTTCCCCCACAGAATCCCTTAAAAGGTAAACTAATTTACCTTAAGCTGAAAGAGATACTTAAGAAATGCAGGGGATCATTTTCTGAAGATATTAGGCAGATGCCAGAGGAAAAAATATAATCTCTATTTTGTCATAGCAATAGAAGTTAACCTGAAGAAATATAATAAAAATTTCGAAAAATCTTGAAGTAATAATGAAGTAATTTCATGGCAAAATTGGGGTATTTTAGGGGATTTTTAGGGATAGAGAGGTAGCCCCCAAAATTAGGTAACTTATTGAGATGTTGAAAAAATTTAATAATGCTGCTATCTTGCCAATTCCTTCAAATTTGATTGTATTATTACAGCCTCTTACTACTACGAGGTTCTCAAAGCCTTCAGTAACCATATAGATGGCCAAGTATGGGAAGAATTTGATGATTGGATATATAACCCTAATACCACTATTGTTTCAGGGTATAAAAATGGTATAAGCCTTGAAGATATGTAATTGATAATTGTCGTATTTTTATTGTATTTTAATGATCTTAGAGTATAATTAATTAAAAATTATCCACAGGAGAAGATAATTAAATGGCATTTAACATGAATGAACAATATGTAGTTGATGAAAAAGGGAATCCCACCGCTGTTATCCTTTCAATTGAAGATTATAAAAAGTTACTTTCCCTTTTAGAAGATGCTGAGGATATAAAGGAAAATAAGATACTTGCTGAGTCTGAAGAATTTAAGAGACTGGTTAAAAAGGCACTTGAAGACATTAATGCTGGAAGGACCAAGCACTGGAAGGAAATATGGGATGAGCTATGAAGTCTATCTTACTGAAATATTTCAGAAATCCATCCTTAATAATTACGGATTTCCCTTAAAATTCTATTATAAGGTACTTGCAACCCTTGGAAACTCTATAAATAGCCTCAGGTTAGTATAAGTTAATAGGGTTACACTTTTTTAAGTTTATCTTGAAACTTAAGTAGTCCTGTATCAATGGCACCAAAATAATATCTGTAATAGCTCCCATCAAAGATCTTTATTCATCCTTGTGTGTTTAGATTGGCTAATTCCTAATCTACTGGAATAATTTATAAAAAGTCTCATTTTAATTCTAATTATTTTCTGAAGATGTGGGATTATTAACAATTGCTAATTTTGATAAAAGATGATAAAATTAATTAATATTTAAAAGTAAATTAAAAATTTTTAATTTTGATTGTAGCTCTGAAAGAGGAGGATAATAAGTGATGCAAATAAGAGAACGTTTGATAAAAGAGATACAAACTCTATCTCCTGAGGAGATAGTTAATATCTATGAATTAGTTTTAGACATTAAGAGGAAAAGGGGTAAATTGGCTAAAAAAGAAGAGCCTTCTTATCTTAAAGTGCAAGAGATACTTAAGAAATGCAAGGGATCATTTTCTGAGGATATTAGGCAGATGCGAGAGGATAGGATATGATTCTCTTTTTTGATACATCAGCATTGGTAAAATATTTTCATCAAGAGAAGGGGACAAACACTGTAGTATCTTTAATTTCAAATCCTGATAATGAGATATGGATATCTGAGCTTGCAAGATTAGAATTTATCTGTGCTGTATATAGAAGATTTAGAATGAAAGAGATTAATGAAGTTGAATTAAGCAAAATTATTGAAGGCTTTAATGAGGAATGCCTAAATTTCAAAGTAAAAAAGATTGGAACAGCTGTCCTTAATGTGGCTGAAGAATTAGTGAAAGATTTAGGTAAAGCTCTTGGATTAAGGTCCCTTGACGCTATTCATCTTGGAACATTTTATCTTTTTAAAGATATTCCTCAAATAGCCTTTGTAGTTGCTGATGATATACTTATTAAAGCCGCCAAGCAGATAAATGCAAAAATTATTAACCCCATTTTAGGCCCAAAAATTCTTCTCTAAGAAGAAAGCTCACTCTTATCTTGTCATCGTATTATAAGGTAACTTTAAGAAATATAATAAAAATTTCGAAAAATCTTGAAGTAATAATGAAGTAATTTCATGGCAAAATTGGGGTATTTTAGG
>CBFDUE010000122.1:0-5723 GCA_965613025.1 uncultured bacterium | reverse complement strand
GCATCAAAGATGTTAAGGTCTCTGACTACCCTTTGATTCCAGGAATGAATCTTTTTTACCTTCTCCTTGCACTTATGACACACAGGACTATATCGCCTATCTGGCCTTACCTCTATCTTTACAACCCTCTTGGCTGTATCTACCACTTGCTTTATCACTTTTACTTTACAAAACCTAAAAAATGCTTTTACATTAATTGTGGACATCGTTTATCCTCCTTCTGGGTTGAGTTTTTCTATAAAATATATCCCCCAGAAATGATAACGATGTCCATTATTTATTTATATCTTCTACCAACTAATTTGGAGATGAACCTAAAATTTTTACACAATTGGGTGGACACTCCTTTTATTAGCATTTTAAGTTTTTCCTTGCTCAAGCACTTATATATGGTATTTTCAGAGATTCCGTTTTTTCGTGCCACTTTTGCAACTGAACTGTTAGGGAGCTCGGCTTCAGCTAAGATACGGATGATTTTATCTATGCTATACTTATTGGGTCTTATAATATCATACCTCCTGTTGAATTATATTATATACCCCAACTTAATAAGTGTCCATATTTTGGGGAGCACTCCAAAGGAGATTAAAGACAGGAGAGGTGAGGGGAGAGAATATTTAAAAGTATTTTTTGAAAGTTTAGAAGAACTTGAGAAGATGGGTGCAGGTGGAATTATAAAATGAGATGTCATCTTTTCTTTGATAAGAAACCTAAAAATGTCTATTTAAGAGAAATTCCTTTAAATATTTTATTTCCAATAGTAAATTAAAATAAAGGGGATAGGATGGAATTGCAATTTTGCAGATACTATCAGATTAATTCCCCCTATTTCTGTGCAGGGGTTCAATTTAGAAAGGATAAGGATGAAATTTATCTTAGAAATTTCCCTCCTCTTGGACTGAGATACTGGGTTAGGGAATTTTCAAGGGATAAAAGCATCTTTAATCATATTCAAAACTCTGATCTTGTCAGGGTAATTGAAAAGATCTCAGGGGTTTTCCTACCTGAGCCAAGAAAAGAATTTTCCCCAAAGGAGGGGGATCTGATTTTGGTCTGTAAGGTAAAAGAAGGAGGGGAGGATCAGACAAGAGAGCTTATCTTTTTAGGTGGAATAATAGGGGTTAAATGATGGATGATAAAACCCTTGAATATCTTTGGACACTGAGGGAGATCAACAAGACTCTTCTGGTGGGTTTAAAGGCTGCGGTTGATATTCTTGAAAATAGAAAAAAATTTTCTAATAAAAGAATTAAAGGGATTGTTGCTCAGATCAAGGAGATAATAAAGCAGGCTGAGATTGTATTTGGTGATGTTCCTAATCAAAAGCACTGAACCTGCGTTGGGGTCTTACCAGTTCAACCCCTGATAGATTAATGGTTACAGCCCTGAGATCCTCCTCAACCCTTCCTTTAAGGATATAGGGGCCTGGGCCACTGAGAAGATGGCAGAATTTGCGATATGTCTTTGGAAATATCACCGCCTCAAAAGTGCTGTCCCTATCTTCAAAGGTAAGAAACTCCATAGGCTCCCCATCCTTTGAATGAACCAACTTATCGGTGATTAACCAGCCTATAAGGATAACCCCTTCACCCACTTTCCCATCCAGTTCCTGAGATGAAATATGATTGATACCCTTTAAATAGGGGTCAAAGAGATTCAGCGGGTGGCATGAGATGGGAAATCCAAATATTTCAATTTCATCCCTTATCTCTTTTTTTAAATTGGGAAAGATAATCTTCCCTGCCTTGATGCCTTTAAAATTCAGGGTATACTGTTTTCTGCTGTAATATTTAAGTGTCTGCCATACAAGGTCAGACCTTTCCTTGTTTCCTTTGATACCATCAAAGCACCCCGCTCTTATAAGAATTAAGACATCGTGGAAAGGGATATTTGTGCCAAGTCTTTCAAGAAATTCAGTAAAGGATCCATAAAACCCCCTTTTATCCCTGTCATGGATGATCAACTCCTGGGTCTCTTTTGAAAGCCCACTTAATTGCATAAACCCCACTCTTACAATATCTTCCTTTCCCGTGTATTTTATATGACTTTGGTTTATATCTGGTGGAAAAATCTTAAGTCCCATCCTTTTTGCCTCAGATAGATAGGCATAGGTGGAATAATATCCTCCCTGATTGGAAATTACTGCTGCCATAAACTCTGCTGGATAGTGTGCCTTAAGATATGCTGATTTGTAGGCAACCAGGGTATAGCTTGCAGAGTGGGGTTTGCAGAAACTATATCCATCAAACCCCATGATCATATCCCAGACCTCATCAATCACCTTAAAAGGCACATCCCTTGCTTTTGCCCCTTTTAGAAAACGCTTATAAAAATCCCTGAGTTTCTTGTGTTTGTGTTTTTTAGAGACCACTTTTCTGAGAGTATCTGCCTCAGCAGAGTCAAATCCTGCCAAGTGCATTGCAGCCTGGGAGAGTTGCTCCTGAAAGACCATCACACCAAGAGTCTCCTGAAGGATGGGTTTAAGCAGAGGATGGGGGACATCCCAGGGCTTTCCATGTAATCTTGATACCCACTGATTGATGCTTTTATTTGATGCAGGACGGATAATGGAGGTTATTACCACATTCAGGTGAAAATGATCCATCTTCTGGTATCTTTCAAAGCTAAAGCCAGATGCAACCTTGGTTAAAACCTGTCTTGTTGCTGGGCTTTCAAAATAAAACACCCCCATCGTCCTTGCATCGTAGAAGATCCGCAGTGTTTCAGGATCATCAAGGGGATTTAAGTATGCATAATTTAGGGTATTTCCATAGTTTCTGTTTATCATATCTATTGCGTCTCTAATAACAGACAGAGAGCGATTACCCAGTATGTCTATCTTTACAAGCCCTGCATCCTCAACCGAGTCCTTTTCCCAGTGAAGTAAAGGAAAGCCTTTTCGGGAAATTTGGACAGAGCAGTATCTTTTAATTTCATCAGGGACAATAACCACTCCACCGCAGTGTGTGGATAGATGGTAGAAATGGTCTTCAATTTTAGAAGCCACTTTAATTATCTTTTTCCAGATTGGATCCAATTTTATTCCTCTCATCTCTGGCCTGTGTAAAATTCCATCTCCCATCTCTTTTATATGCCAGTCCCATCCAACCCTTGAAGTAACTCTATTTATTTCCTCTTCAGGCATTCCAAACACCCTTGCAACCTCTCTGATTGCTGCTCTTGCACCAAAGGTGTTGTGATTGGATACCAGTGCCACTCTTCTGGAACCATATTTTGTAAATATGCTTTCCAAAATTTCTTCTCTTTGATCCCATGGGAAATCCACATCAATATCAGGGGGATCAACTCTTCCAGGATTGAGGAAGCGGTCAAAAAAGAGGTTGTGTCTAATGGGGTCAACATGGGTAATCTCAAGGGCATGCGATACTATGGATGCTGCTGCACTTCCCCTTCCACATGAAATCCCAAATCTTTTTACTATATCCCATACAACCAGAAAATAATGGGCAAAGTTTTTCTCCTTTATGATCCTCATCTCATAGTCAATTCTCTTTTTAATTTCAGGGCTAATTTTTCCGTATCTCTTTTTGCAACCCTCAAGTGTAAGCCTGCAAAGCAGATTGAATGCATCCTCATCGCTCATGCCCCTGAAGGATGGAAATATGATCCTGTTCATATCAGGTGTAAATGAACAGCTCTTTGCAACTTTTTCTGTATTTTTAATTGCAGAGGGTGCATGAAAGAAAAGTTCAGGCATCTTTGAAGGATGAATAAGGTAGTTGTGGGGTTTACAGGTATCTGAAGGGGAAAGCATTGAGAGGGTGGTTTTAAGATATATGGCTCTCAGGATCCTGTGGAGATAGCAGTCTTCTTTCTTTGCCATATACACCCTGTTTGTGGCAATGGGTGGGATCTTTGATTCCCTTGAAAAGGCATAGCATGATGCCATCCTGAACCCTGGAGATAGCTCCACATAGAGGTCATCAAGGGAGTGACGTTTGAGCTGTTTTAAAAGGGAGAAATCATCTGAAATTACCACCAATCCTTCTCTATGAGCTCTTATTGAAGATATAATATCAAAGTCCTGATTGCAGTTTCTGTCTGAGATAATTTTACATAGATTTTCAAAACCTTTCTGATTTTTAACAAGCAGAAGTGCCCTTCTCTTTTCATGGACAATTTCAGATCCAATTATGGTTTCAATCCTTCTTCCCTTAGCCTCTTTTATAAATTCCACCATCCCATAGAGGTTGTTGGTATCAGTGAGAGCAAATTTATCTATTTTGCATTCTCTGGCTCTTTCAAGCAGTTCATCCAGCGTGCTTGTTCCCCAGCCCTCTGAAAAATGAGAATGGATATGTAAATGGATAAACTCCATCTTTAAGACCCTTGGATCTTTATTGTATGTAGAATTGATCCTTTAGGTGGTAAGAAGAGGCATATTTGATGGCACTCTCCCCGAACCGCTTTCTGATAAGATCCAGGCTTCTTTCAAGCCTCTCCCTTTTCTCTCTCTGAAAGGCATTATCAAAAAGCCCTATCTGATAAGAGCCTGAAGACAGGCCGGAAAAACAGAGAGTAATGGATCGGACTCTCACCCTCCTTCTGATCACCTTTAAGAACAGATTCTTTAAAGGGGGAAATATCTCAAAATCGCTCTGCAAGGGGGATGGGAAATTTAAATATCTTCTTAGCGATATCCCATCTGAAAACTCCACATAAAGCCCGGCCCTTCTGGAACACAACCCCTTCTCCCTGAGCTTATTAGTGCAACTTTCAGTAAGGCTCAAAAGTGCCCCCATCAAGAGCTCTTTATCATTGGTATCTTCATTGAATACCAGAGTCTCTCTAATTATCTTTCCACCATCGGGTGGAATTACAGGGCTTGGATCTATCCCCACTGCCCTCTGCTTGATCACCCTTGCACTGCTTCCAAATATGAGCCTGAGCTCATCTATACCGAGATGGGCAAGTTCTCTTACTCTATAGATATTCAGCTCTTCAAGCAGGGTCCTGTGGAATCTTTGAATCCCCGGAATGACATCCACGCTGAATGGTGCCAGAAAAGATGCCTCATATCCTCTTTCCACCTCAAGCACACACTCATCCCTTTGAACAATGCTTGCAATGGAAGATACCATCTTGTTAATTGAAATTCCTACAATAGAGGGAAGTTCCACCACCTTTTTAATCTCTCGTTCCATCTTAAATGCCACATCCCTTGCCTTACCCCAGAGCCTCTCTGTGCCACTCAGATCAAGATACACATGCCCTGGCCTTGATGGCTCCCAGATGGGAGAAAATCTTGAAATCACCCTTGAATTTATCTCTCTAAAAACCTTTCTGATTTTATTAGTATCGGGTGGGATAATAAGCAGATCGGGGCAGATTTCTCTCGCATCTTTAAGTTGCATCCCCTTTTTTATACCCAGATCCTTTGCCTCAGGAGATGCACAAAGGATCACAGATCTTGAAGAGGGTAGAGCAATTACAACAGGTCTGTCCCTTAAGCTGGGGTCTGATAACCTCATAACCTCAACTGAAAAGGAGGGTATGTGAATATGTAATATACTTCTGTAAAACACAGCTTCCCTACCTGTAATGTCTGATAACCCCGATTACCTTACCAAGGATCTTAATATCCTGATCTCTTATAATTATGGGTTCCATATCCCTGTGGGCAGGTTTAAGTTCAATGTGATCCTTTCCCCTGTAAAATCTCTTAATGGTTGCCTCATCCTCAATCAGTGCCACCACAATTT
>CBFDUE010000121.1:0-5847 GCA_965613025.1 uncultured bacterium | reverse complement strand
TTAAATAGCTTAGTGATTCATGCCTCAAAGAGCGTCTCCATCAGCTTTCCCCACTGCCCTGTGAATAGCCTTTCAAGTCTGCTTAACCCAAGTTTGGCAAAATTTTTTGTAACATATTGAAATCATTAAAAGTAAATTCCATTTTACAGTCATTTGCGAGCAAAGCGATCTCATTGATCATATTCATGAATTGGAGACCCTTTGATCCATATCCTCAGGAGAGGTAAAGTATTCAAATCCCAGATCCTTTATGACATCCATTGTAGAGGGATCTATCATGTGGCTCACTATTATCCTCCTTTTAACCTCTTTTCTTTCTCTTTATAAAATTCCACCTTCCTAAGGAAGGTATATACCTCTGACTTGCTAATCGATGACTTTATCTCCATTATCCATACCATCCCATCGTGAATAACCAGATCCGGCTCCACCTGATCAGGCCTACCAAACACCTTGCCCTCACTATCATACTTCACATATTTCTCTACCTTAAACCCTGTTAGTTCCTCTATTACTGATATTATGGCCTCTCTGAATGTATACTCAGAGGAGATGCCCTACCTTGCACCCAGTGCACCTATGGTCCTATCTATTCTTCTATCCACCCTTGGGATCTCATTGAGCATCTCTTCAAACTTCCTGTTTGAATCTTCCCTGAGTGTCCTTACTTCTGCCCAAAAAGCATTGAACTTCTTATCATGCTCTGCAAGATGTTTCTGATATTCTTCAAATTTCTTATTAGATTCCTCCCTATGCCTCTGTATCTCATTAAGTAGCTTCTCAAATCTATCCTCTGTCTCCTCCTTTGGCGTAAATGCCCCAGATAACAGATTCCATAGCTCCACCTTCACCTCAGGATGCTCCCTTATGATCCTGGGGAGCTCCTCATATATGAGCCTCTTTATCTCTTCCTTATTGTATCCAGATCCAACAGTCTCCATCTTCTACATAATCCTAATAAGAATCTTTTCTATTAACTTAAAAGTCAAATATTTTAAATGGAAAGCCTCTCTATAAGATACTCTGCTATCTGGTCTGCTCCATTTGGATGGTTAATTTTAGCGTTTTCCCTTTTATCTTCCATACCTTTTAGTTTTTCAAGCCAATTAAGGGAGAAAAGCTCATTTTCTTCAATTCTCAATCCAGGCATATTCTTTTCAATAAAGGAGATAAGCGTCATTGACTCTCTAAAATCTTCCCTTGCTATATATACAAAAGGGACCCTGGCATAATAGACCTCAGAGATGGTGCTATATCCTGCTTTTCCAACTACTATATCAGAGGCACCTACAAGATCAGGATGATAAAAAGTGGATCTCTGAGGTAAAAGGACTATATTTTCGCAATATCTTATCTTGTCTGAAATTCCACATATAACAAATCCATATTCCTTTTGCTCTTTAAAGGGTTCAATATCCATTAATACTCCCTGAACCCCGCCCATAGTTACAAGCACAATTCTATTGTATGAGTTCAGCTTTAATCTGTTTTTGATCTTATCTCTCTGCTCCCTTGCCTTTCTTGATACAGGATAGACCCTTAAATCTGCCTCTTTCTTTTCACATACAGGTTCAGCCTGGATATGTATGTCTGCCATATTAAATATTCCCTTTAAGTAATCAATAATAGAGGATAGCTCTTCAAAATCACTTAGATATGGTTCATAGAGCCAATCCCAGGTGAAGTTTTCAACAAGGCATGAGGTAATACCTGCCTCTTTTGAAACAGCTATACCCAGAGGCGAGATATCTGATATTACAAGTACAGCTCCTAAATTTCTAAGCAGTGCTTTTAGGTGGGATACTGTTTGGGATCGCAGTGGATAAAATTTCTTCAATTCTCTGACTGTGGCTTCCATATCAATGGTAAAGGGATCTCTTTGAACAAACCCAACATCTACCTTAAATCTAAAATAGTTATAGGGGGCAGAAAGGGAGTCATGAAAAAACCACTCTGGAACATCACTTACTATATCAAATATGATGTTCTTATTCCTTTTCCACATGGCATCCATAATGGCCGATGCCCTGGATGCATGACCAAAGCCATGATAGGAGACAAAAAAGGCTATGTGAATCTCTTTATCTGGCATCTCTAAGGGATGAGTGGCCTTACCCTGAAGAGCTCAACCCCTCCTCGAATAGTATATTCTGGCACACTTGATGGCACCATAAAGGTATCACAACTGGAGACTTTAATCACCTTACCATCTACACTCTCTATCTCTCCTCCTCCTTTTATAAAGAGGATAATTTCAACTGTATCCCTTCCTGTAATTTTGTATTCCACACCCTTACTTAACCTTATATATGATAAAAGGAATTCCTCAAAAGGAGATTCAAAGACAGTCTCCCAATTATCTTTACAGATCTTTTTAGAAGGATTGGGATTATATGATCCAAATCTTACAATCTCTATAAGCTCTTTTAGATCCCTGTGTTTGGAGGTAAGTGCGGCCCTTAAGACATTATCTGAATCTGCCATCACCTCAACCCCTGCACCACTTAGATAGGCATGTAGCTCACCAGGTCTAAGATATATGGCCTCAAAGGGAGAAAGCCTTAAAAGATTCATAAAAAGGGGGGCAAATATACCAGGGTCATTTCCAAACTGCTCATGGAGTTTTAAGATCCAACGGGCTTCAGGGATATTTTTCTTTTCAGATTCCATATCTTTTAAGACCTTATCTACATCTTCAGACCATCCAATATGCATTAAAGAGAGAAAGATCCTCTTTAAAAAAATTTCTTCATCCCCTCTATAGCTTAGAGGCATATCAATTATCTTATCAAGTCCTGCCCATCTTAAAAGTTCCACTATCTCATCTGGGGCTCTAAATCCCAAAAGCAGTTCAAAGTCCATTAGGGGGCAGAGCATCTCAGGTTTATGATTGGGATCACGATAGTTTCTAAATGGAGCATCTCTTGGGATCCCCCTTTCTTCTTCCAATCTAAACCCCCTTTTTGCCCTTATCTTATCTGGATGGACCTGGATGGAGAGTGCCTTTTCAGGAGCAATTATCTTAAATAGGAATGGAAGATTTTTGCCAAATCTATTTACTACCCTATCTCCAAGTATCTCAAAAGGAAATTCTCTTATTATCTCATTTAAAGGTCTCCACTTACCCTCATATAGGATATGCGAAGGTGCACGGGGATGTGCCCCAATCCATAGCTCTGCCTCAGGTAGATCTGATGGAGAGGGCCTTCCACATAGTTCAGCTAGGAATCTCTTAGACCCCCATTCATAATTCATGATGCTACACTTTAAAGGATATATCTGGCTTATAAAACCTTTACCCATGACCCTAAAGACATCTTATACTTAATCTATATCTCTTTACCATCTTCCATGTATCTGGATACATAACGCCCGTGCCAGAAAGCCTGTTTTTACCCTTTCTAAGATATACCATCTGCTCCTTTTTAAAGACCTCGGCTCCCTGAGTGTCCAAAAAGAGGATTATAAGTTTTCCAAATCTCTCCTTATCTCCTCTGTATATCAGATCCACCTTCCATCTGTATTGAACAATATAAGGGGTCTTAACAGCTAAATTCACCTTAAAACCTTTGATCTCTATATCCTCTAAACACAAGATCTCAGCGCTAAAAAAGGAAGAAATAAGCAAAGAAATAAGGAAAAAACATGCTAATAATCCCTTTTTATATCTCATATCTTAAGCCTCTTTATAGCTGCACTATTTTACTTTAAATAAGAGGCTTGTAAAGGCTCTTAGATTAAAAAACTCCTCAATATAGTTGGATCTTCCATTGAAAATTCCCAATAGCCTCCCAATTAACTCCTTTCCCCATAGATTCATAAGAAGCCTTAAGAACATATGGCTCTTATAGATGATCTTAGATACAGCTAAGCCCCCTTTTAGTTGTGAAAGTATCTTTTGTTGGAAATCTCTCCTATAGATATATCCAACCACATCTTCATCCATCTCTCCCTTAACTATGGCATCAGCAGCAATAAGACCACTTCTGAGAGCAAGTGAGATACCTTCTCCAACTACAGGATCCACAAGCCCTGCAGCATCTCCAATAAAGAGAATTCTCCTTTTTATAATCTCTGGCCTTGTAGATAAAACAGGTATCAGCGCTCCCTTCATCCATCTGCATCTACCATCCAGGAGGCCTCTTCTGCCAATAAAATGCTCAAGCCGATCCTTTAATCCCAAAGCCCTTCTCTTAAATACCCCCACTCCTACTGAAAGATGGTCTTTTTTGGGGAATATCCATCCATATCCATAAGGGACGGAATAGAAATCAAATACTGCTCTGTCCTCATATGGTCTTTTGAGTCTATCTCTTACTTCTATATGGGATACCAGTGCAGGAAAGAAGATCCTGTTTTCATTAATTCCTGCCTTTCTTCTTGTAAGGCTAAGTGCTCCGTCTGCTCCTATGAGAAACTTACATGAAAATGTGCCTTTATCTGTCTGAATCTTTACATGATCTCTGAACACCCTTATATCCTCAACCCAGTGGCCTTCATAAATATGTGCACCCTGTCTCTGGGCTTCAGATACTATTCTTAGATCAAACTCATCCCTTTTGATTGTAATAATAATGGGATTTGATGCATTAACCCTTATTATCTTACCTTTGTCAAACTGAACATCTACTGTATTGCAATGTCTTTCATAGATATCTTCTATGCTAAAAGGCATGGCATCTATCGCCCTTTTGACCAATCCACCAGCACAGGGCTTTTTTCTTGGAAGGATATATCTTTCTAAGAGGGCCACCTTTAGCCCACACTTTGCAAGCCTGTATAAGGCCATCCCCCCTGAAGGCCCCGCTCCCACTACAACCACATCATATTGTTTCATCTTCTAATACTACTGGGTCAACAAAAGGGGATTAAATCTGGTCTCATAGTCAAAGAAATCAATCCCCTCTTTTCTCTTTAAAAACCCAACTGCCATATAGGTAAAAGGTGTTGCTATGGCCTCATATATACACTTTGTAAGCCATTGAATTATTATCATACGTATCAGAGAGCCACTTGGGATACTTTCCAAAAATGCTATGGATATAAAGAGCAGAGAGTCCAGCCCCTGACCTACCAGTGTGGATCCGATTGTCCTTGCCCACAAAAACCTTCCCTTTGTCCTTATCTTCATCTTTGATAGCACAAAGGAATTTGTAAACTCTCCCACTAAGTATGCGAGAAATGAGGCAAAAAGAAGCCTTGGGGTGTATCCCAATATGGTGTTATACGCATCCTGAGCCTTCCAGAAGGGTGCAGGAGGTAGCAGAGAGGCAATCCAGATAAACAGTACCAGAAAGGCATTACACAAAAAGCCAAGCCAGATAACCTTTCTTGCCCTGGAATATCCATACACCTCTGTTAACACATCTCCCACAATATAGCTTATGGGAAATATTATAATGGCTGCAGGAAGAATCAGATTAGATACAGATATGATCTTTACTGCAATAATGTTTGAAGTAAGCAATGAGGTTATAAATACACATACCAGCAGTAAAAACCACGGTGAATAGGACTCATTCCAGGAGCTTTGAGTCTCAGATTTCATCTTTGTAAGCTATTTTATATAAATATCAATGGTTTATTCTTTTTATCTTCCTCTATTCCTTATTCACAACTAAGAATTATCTCTCCCCCTGTCAATATGAAAGTCTTTACGAGCAAAAGAAAGCAATTTCTCTGTTCAGGGTTGCTTTGGTCGTTAACACTCCTTCGCAAAAATGGCTACACCTTATTTATACAGTTAGGGGGGATCTCTCCTCTAAGTGCGCTTAAAAGATTTCTGGCAGCCATCTCTGCCATCCTGTAGCGGGTCTCCTCTGTGGCACTACCTATATGGGGAAGCAG
>CBFDUE010000120.1:0-5877 GCA_965613025.1 uncultured bacterium | reverse complement strand
TCAGATGTGTATAAGAGACAGGAGGAGAATAATACTCAAGCTATCATAAATAATAGATTTATGGGGAAGGGGACTAAGGGAAATAACATAGAAATGGCGGATGAATTTTCTGAATTTCTTATAAAAAATAACCTGTTAAAATATCCCAATCTTAAGAAAAAGGATAAGATTTATAAGATCTTAGATATATTGGTGAAACTTATCTTAAATGAGGGTCATGAATATAGATTCCGGTTAGCATCTGAACATAGGCAATCAGGTTTAAGTGAAAGAGGTATATTTCATATATTGAGTAATATGTCCAAGTATATGAAGACTGATATTAATGGGATAACTGGTGCTAATATAAAGGGTAAAAGGGATTCCATTATAGATGAAGAATCAATTAAGGAGATAAACAAGAATGAACTTTTAGTCAAAGGACATAGTAATTTATTAGGAGATCTTAATTCAGAAGATATTAGTATTAGAGAGTTTTTTAAAAAGGATAATAAGATCTTAAATGAATTGATAGAGATCTTATTAGATCAAAAGCAGGTAGATAAGTTACAGCTGGAATCTGGATTTAGGAAACTGGGTTTAAGTGCGAGAGAGGTGAATCATATTTTAAGTGACATATCCAAGGGTGTTAAGAAGAAAGATAGTCTTAATAGAAAGATTTATAACACGGAAGAGAAGAATACGCAAGATATCATAAATAATAGATTTAAAGGAGTAGTTGAAAAGGGGGATAATCATATAATTAGGCTTAAAAATAATACTTCAGATAAAGGAGAGATAAAAGGAAATCCAATTAAAGTGGCTCAAGATAATATAACCTTTTCTAAGAACGGAGATATGGTTAAAAGGAAGATAGATGAAAAAGTTAGTTTTGAAAAACGATTAAAATTAGATGTAGCTCAAAGTTACAATGATAAAAATATCCTACTAAATACACAAGCTAAAGATAATTTTATTAATAAGACCCATATATTTAATCAGATTGAAAATGGAATCTATTACATAATTAAAAATAGCAAAAATTTCCTGCGCCTAAGGTTACACCCTCCTGATCTTGGAACCATAAAGATAGAGATGAAGATAAGAGATCAGAGATGTAAGATATATTTCTTTCCTGAAAATAGTACCATAAGGGATATCATAATAACTCATAGGGAAGATATTAAAAATGTATTTTTAAATTACGGAATACGGCTTGATAATATAAATGTATTTATTTCAAAAGATCTTCTAAATCAGGGATTAGAAGGAAAAAGAGAGCATAAAGATGATGAATTATATAAAAGAGGCAAAAATCAGAAGTTTGAATTTGAAGAGGAAATTGAGACAAAACCACCTGAGAGATATTACAGGATGCAAGATAGCAATTTAAGTGTAATGGTTTAAATAAGATTTTAAGGAGGGAAGATAATATGAATCCTGAGAGAATAGACACAGATGCATTAAATAGATTACTCTCTCAATATGAATACAAAATCCAGGATCAAAAGAGAAGAACTCAGATTGGAATGAATGATTTTTTAAACCTATTAATTACCCAATTGAAAAACCAAGATCCTCTTAATCCAATGAATGGCATTGAATTTACCTCACAACTTGCTCAATTTACTGAACTGGAACAGATCTTCAATCTGGAAAATAGATTATCTGAGATTCAGACAGATTTGAAAATTCACAAAAATGCTAATCTAATAAATTATATTGGAAAAGAGATAAAAGTAGAGGATGATTCTATTGAAATTAGAGATGGTAATGTCATGAATTCCTATTTTTCAATAGATAGAAGAGCAGATGTTACTGTTCACATATTTGACCCGTTGGGAAGGGAGGTGCGTAGAGTTCATATGGGAATCTTAGATGCTGGAGAACATAAAGTTGAATGGGATGGAAGGGATAGTGAAGGAAGGGTACTTGAAGATGGGGTGTATAGCTTTGGAATTGAAGCCTATGATGAAACAGGTGAACTTGTGGATTATAGAACCATGATTCAGGGAATGGTTAAAGGAATAAGTTTTAATGGAGGAAGCCCCTTTCTTATACTTGAAGGAGGAAAGGAAATAAGTCCTGATAATATTATTGAGATAAATTTAAATGAAGATTAGGAGGTGGTCAATATGTCACTTTCAAGATCCTTATTTTCAGGGATAAGTGGATTAAATAGTTTGAGTACCGCTATGACAGTTATAGGAGATAATATCGCAAATATGAATACGGTTGGGTTTAAGTCAAGTAGAGTGACATTTCAGGATATCCTCAGCCAAACAATTACCACTGCATCTGGTATGGCGCAGGTTGGACGAGGGACAGAGATTTCTGATATATCAAGTAGTTTTGTACAAGGCTCTTTTGAATCCACCAATTCCTCCACCGATCTTGCAATAGGTGGTGAAGGATTTTTCATAGTAAGAGATCCTGAAAATGAAGATAATCAGTATTACACAAGAGCTGGAGAGTTTAGGTTTGATAAAAATGGATATTTCGTAAATCCATCGGGTTATATTGTAAGAGGATGGAGACTGGACCCCGATACAGGCGAGGACATTGGATCAATTACAGATATCAAGCTTCAGTCTTTTACATCCCCTCCTTCAAAGACAGATAAGATTAAGGTAATTGTAAATCTGAATTCTGAAGCCCAGAATCTTTCATCAGGTTCAAATACAGCACTTTCTGAAAAATGGGATGGAAGTGATGCTGATGGAGATTATATCTCTGACAACTACTATGAATATCAAACAACTATTAAGGTATATGATTCCTTAGGAAGCACACATGATATAACCATCTATTTTGATAAAGGTGAGGATGCTGATAATCCTATCTGGGAATATATAGTTACATGTAATCCTGCAGAAGATAAAAGGGATATAACTTATCAAAGACATAAAGGGCTTTTAGCCCGTGGAACCATTGAATTTAATAGTGGTTCTGGAAGCATGTCAGGTCTTGAAAATACCATTACCTGTGAATTAGCTAATGGTGATGGCACCTGGAGCGCTCTTACCAATAGTGACGCTGAAGATAATGGAGGATATTTCTACTTTACACCAGTATTTATTGAAGGAAGCAGTATGAATATTAAATTAGATTTTGGTTCCTATTTCAATGGAACAGCCTGGGCAAATGACTCTCTATCTACCACCCAGTATGCGGTTTCTTCTACTACTCTACTTCAAACAGCAAATGGATATGGCGCAGGTGATCTTCAATCAATTTCTGTTGACCCTGATGGGGTAATTACAGGCCAATATTCCAATGGCCAGGTAATACCTCTATATAGAATTGCACTTGCCAAATTTCAAAATAACAATGGCCTATATAAGGTAGGCGGAAATCTCTATAAAGAGACAAGAATTAGCGGGGATCCTATAACCAATAAACCTGGAACAAATGGTCTGGGAAACATTGCATCCAATTCTCTTGAGCAATCCAATGTGGATCTTGCAAATGAATTTGTAAAAATGATAACCACTCAAAGGGGTTTTCAAGCCAATGCAAGGGTAGTTACTGTAACAGATCAGATGCTTGCTGAATTAATGAATATTAAAAGATAGAGTAAAATGATAGGGGGTGTCAAATTATTGACATCCCCTTTATATATTATTGACATATCAGTCCCTTTAATTTCACCCCTTCCTTAGTTTAAATTCAACTAACGTCTTGAATTATCAAAAAGAATCTCTCCAAGATCAAAATGGCACAGACATTGCTCATAAAATCAATGAAAATTTATAAAGGTAGGGTTGGAGTCTATGGATATAGCAACCATATTAGGTATAGTGGCAGCTTTCGGTCTTGTAATTGCATCAATCTTTATGGGTGGAGGGCTGTCCCTTTTTATAAATATCCCCTCTCTTATGATTGTGGTGGGAGGAACACTTGGTGCAACAATGATAAATTATCCTATTAAGGATGTAATCGGAGTTATAGGTGTGGCTAAAAAGGCCATCTTTGCAAAGGAGATATCACTTAATGATATTATAAAGAGATTTGTAGAATATGCAAAAAAATCCAGAAAAGAGGGGATACTCTCTTTGGAAAGTGAGATAAAAGACTTAAATGATGATTTTCTGAAAAAAGGCATCCAACTTTCCATTGATGGCCTGGAACCTCAAGAGATCAGAGAGATATTGGAAACAGAAGTAGATTTTATAAGAAGCAGACATCAACTCGGCGCTGAAATATTTACTACCATGGGAACATTTGCTCCTGCATTAGGTATGATTGGGACACTAATTGGTCTTGTCCAGATGTTACAGACCATGGATGATCCAAGTAAGATAGGCCCGGCAATGGCAGTGGCTTTACTGACAACTTTTTATGGTTCAATTATGGCAAATATCATCTGTCTTCCTATCGCAGGAAAGTTAAAGACAAGGAGTAAGGAAGAGATGCTTGAAAAAGAATTAATGATTCAGGGGATAATATCTCTTTCTAATGGAGATAATCCCAGGATAATTGAACAAAAACTATTAGCATTTTTACCTACAAGTAAGAGACAGGCGATAGAGGAATAAGTAGAGGAATATAGAAATGGCAAAGAGAAAAAGAATAGATGATGAATCAAAGATGGATGTAGGAATGGTGATGACTGTGTCTCTATTCCTGATTATTCTGACGTTTTTTATCCTGTTAAATTCTATAGCTGTAAGAGATGAAAAGAGGACTAAAAAAGCAATTGGGTCATTGGTTGGAGCATTTGGAAATCTTACTGGTGGACTTTCACCATTCAAATCAGGAGAAAATATTATACCCACTTCAGCACCTATTACAGAAAGGGAATTTAATATTAATGAATTCTTGATTGAAGAAAATAATAAAATCATAGGTGATATGGTAAAAGTTGAAAGAAAGAAGGGAAGAGAATTTGTTACTATATATGATAAATATCTGTTTGATATTGAGAAGATGAAGATAAAACCATCTGCCATTTCAACTTTAAAAAAGATAGGTAAATATATAAAAAAGGGTGATTATTTTACTGAGATTATAGGTTATACTGATAACTTATCAGCAATAGATAAGGGATATGGCTCAAACTTTGAAATTTCATCTCTTAAGACAGCATTAGTATTTAAGCTCTTTGTAGAGGATTTTGGTTTAGATCCTGAAAAGATTGTAGCATATGGTAGAGGCAGTTTAAATCCCATAGCAAGCAATTTATCCCCTGAAACAAGAGAGTTAAACAACAGAGTAGAGATAAAAATAACCCATAAACTGCCATACTATATAAAAAAGATTTTTAAAAAGGAAAAGAAGAGAATTTTTACATATAAAGACTTTAGCTTTAGGATAAATTAGGCTATGGCAAAGGAAAGGAGAGAAGATACAGATAGCACAGATACCCAAAGATGGATGGTAACATTTTCAGACCTTATAATGTTACTTTTAACATTCTTTGTTCTCCTTCTCAGTATGTCATCATTAGATGCTAAAAAGTTAAAACAGACATTTTCGTTTTTAACAGGAGCACCAGGCGTTTTAGAATTTAGTAGCAATGGTGAGATAGCAGATCTAAATGAACTTATTGATAAAATCAAAGATGAAAATATTAGAGTTATATTAGATATAAAAGTTTTAAAGAAGATGTTACCACAAACTGTTCAGGATAAGCCAGAATATAAAGAGATATTAAATAATATTGAGAGATACATTGACATTTATGATGACCCAAGAGGATTTGTTATATCAATCCAGGATAAAATACTCTTTGAGAGTGGAAAGGCGGAATTAAAACCTGACTCATTTCCAATCCTTGATCTGATTGCAAAAACCATAATGGGATGTTCTTATCCTATACTCATCATGCTGTCTCTTATACACATCTGACGCTGCCGACGAAGGCTTAGGTGTAGATCTCGGTGGTCGCCGTATCAT
>CBFDUE010000119.1:0-5883 GCA_965613025.1 uncultured bacterium | reverse complement strand
CACCCACAGACCCCCAAAAATTAACTTAAAATAATCCATAATTACAGCTTTTCTCTGAGAGCTTTGACTTTTTCAAAGCTCTCTATCAGCCTTAATTAATTGCTATGAACCTTCCTCTTTCCATCCTTTAAGATAAAAAGGATTCTTCGGAAGTTCAACCTTTATCCTGTGTATCTTAGCAGTGCTGTCCTGTACCAGAACATGTTCACCTGTGGAATCCAATACCGGTTTGCTGGGCATTCCTCCTTCTCCAGGATTATCAGGATTGAGGTGCACCCTGTATCCTACAACCTTATTTTCACTGCCTGTAACTATCTCTTCATAGGTCAATGATGTATTTTCAAAAGGATTATTTGAAAGGGGACGGCAGCGGTAATCCATTGCATAGATATATCCATCTCCCCCTGCTTGACATGATTCTGGATTGGGAACAAATGTGGTAAAGAATACCAGCTCACCTGCTACCAGTGCAGAGTCTGTAACCCTCTCCCCATCTCGTGTAAGATCATATACACAGTGCCAGCAGTTTCCTGAACATTCTCCATTTCCCCAAGAACATGCGCTGATAGAGTCGCAGGCGGCTTCAGTCTCTATATTTGTGCAGCAATAATCTTCACAACAATCTGGAATATATAAAGCCCCTTCTTGTCTTGACCAGGTGCAATTGGAATGAAAAGAGGTAGAGGAGCAGTGAAAGTCAATTTCAATAGTAAAATCTGTTCCTGAAACTTCAACTTCCTTATCCTTACAGCTAAATGTAAAGGTGGATCCAGACTTTGTTACAGAACATGGTGTAGAACTCAGGGGTTTTACATTACAACTCTCTTTAAGATTGTAAAAGGACATCCTTGCGGTATCTGATTTATCATCATTTCCCCCCGTTACATTATCGTATTTTCCGGTTCCAAAATATATATAAAGCTCATTATTAGGCCCAAATGCACCTACCGGAGTTACAGTGATCGGTTGATATTCTGATCTATAGTGGTTGTTGGAATCCAGCCCATCTTTTGTCCTCCATACATCAATCATAAGGCCATAATCACTAAACCCAGATCCCATATGAAACTTTATTCCATATAATTGACCATTTAGATCTCCCACATAGATATGGTCTGAATATCCGTCTTTATTCACCTCTCCATTGGCGTCCCATATATCCAATATAAGGGGATCAGACATGGCATAGGGGATATAATTTCCACTCACTGTCATATCCGGCCATTCACTTTGAGATACTGCCTGAAGCAGAGGCCAAATAAACTGAAAGATATTGGTGCCTGTTTCCATATCCAATGCCATAAAGAAGGGCTTAAGAGTGGCCTTTTTTTCATCACCTGATAGGGAAGAAGGGAGGTCATTTAGATCGAAGATCCTCACTCCTCCGCCTATAAATACAAACCATTCACTGAGGTCATCCGCTCCTTTACAACTTACAGAAAGTGAAGGAGTCCCCGTCTGCCAGGTATCAATGGGATCAGCTGCATAGAAGCATACAGATTCAGGAATATTAAGTCTTCCAATATAAGGCTTTGACCAGGAAACAGGCAAGATCTTTACCTGCTCATATACACTTTGATCAAGATATGGCGTAGATTGATTATAGACATCAGGATTGGCCCCCTGATGTAACTGGATCATATTTCTCATTACCGGATATTCCCAAAGGATACGAGGATTGTCAGGATCAGTTATATCTAAGGCAAAATAGAGGTCACCTCCTCCCCTTTCTCCCCCTAAAAGAACGGTTCTCCACTGTGGTGTCTCATCAGATAGATCCCCATTATTATTGGTATCCACTCTTATATATACATCCCATGCCTCTGGAGATAGATCCACCATTGTCCTGTGTTGACAGCCCGTCTCTCTACCATAATTAGGGTCTGCTAAGTATTTTAACTCGGAAAGGAGGTTACTGGGAATATATGCCCAAAGTTCTTGACCGATTTGATTCCTTAGATCGTATCCATCTTCATCAGTGCAGCTATACCCATCACATTCTGAATTTGATTCATTTGGATTATAGATCCAGTGACTTTCATCTGCCACACCATCACCATCGTTGTCGGTGGTAGGATCAGGGTCTTCAAACCAATATCCTGCTAAAAATGCATGGAGCATTCCGTCATTTGCTCCCACATAGATAACCTTTTTCCTGTGCATATATTTGTATCTATAACAGTAAAAGCACTGCTTTGCACAATTTTCCATATCAGCTGAACAATTGCAGGAACAGTCTCCAACTGCCTCTTCAGGAACAGCACCCAGAGACGGTGTTCCTACTACTATAGGAGTGGAATAGACAATATCTCCCAGGACCCAGCCATCCCTATCTCTTGCGGTACTGCCCTCATAGGTATCATCACCCCTCACCCAATTAATCAGTGCCTGGGTGTCTTGAATATCTACAGAGCTGTCATTATTAAAATCAATGTCATTTTCCAGATATGAGGATAAGGTGGAGGCATTAGAAGTGGTAAAATAGACCTTGGAATTATTTAAGTATGTAAAAATAGTTCTTTCAGTATGGGACTGAAGTCTCTGCCCTGCATCCCAGCAGTGTCTTGGATTGGGCATATCCTTACAGAAAGTTGCATCGGGATGGACCTCAAAGTCATATTTTACACCGCTTCCAGTGCATTCACCCCCACTCCATGTCCAACCAGCGGCTTCACAATCTGATTGGGAACTCACATCTTCTGGACCATATGGCCAGTAGGTTTCCAGATGCCCTTTCCATGCCTCATTCTGCTCTGGATTGTTTTCAAATGCACCTCTTATAACTATATCCTCTCTAAGAACCTTTTGTGGAACTGTAGCAACAGCTCCAGCGCTACCACTTCTACTTAGCACTGCCTTAAATGCCTTATCAAGCTGTTCATATAGTTTTAATGGGTTTGCCACAAAGAAATAATTATCTGGAACCCCATCATTGTCTTTATCCCATTCTGCAGTAAGATCTGGCTTATCATTATTATTTAGATCCTCAAACCCACCCCATTTAGCCACAAACCAGAGAGGGTTTTTAATTAAGGTAGCAGTAGGTGTGTCTGATACCGTAAAGGTATGTTCCCATGTAAGGGGCATGTTACATACTACGTTTGGAGTATCTCCACCACAGCTTCCGCTATCCTTATCCCTTACCGGTAGATAAAGTCCATCTTGGGTTGTTCCTGAGATTACAAAGCCCATTACCTGATCTATACATCCTGCTGCATAAGTAGATGAGAGCTTTATCTTTACATGACTGCTGTCAATAACTTCATATTCATATGTTACAATGGCATCCATGTCATGATCTGCTCCTTGTTCCACGTCTTCATAATTAATGGAAAATTTTCCGTAATCTGTGCCTATCTCTGTAACATAAAAATCCACTATCTGATTAGAAGGGCAATAGGCATCAGATTTGATAGGAGCTATGATAAGACCCCTGTCTGGGTCATAAGATAGGTTGGATTTAGCTGCGCAGGCATTATATACACTCAGACATCCGCTTACTGATTTTCCAACAGGAACCAATGTTACAATATTGTCACCCACCTTTATCTTTATATCAGGAACAGGTGATGATAGTGCTATTGAATAAAAATCTACCTGCTTTCCATTGGTCTCATAATCCTTGAAATATGTATGCCCATAATATGCAATGGCAGAAGAGTAATAGGTCCCTTCTTTAGTGGGCTCCTCAGGACAGAGGCCTTTCACATCTCCGAGATCAGTTACCTCTTTTTCGGTGCATATAAAGTCCTTTACACTCCCGCTCTCACCTATAAAATAATCTTTTCCAGTTATACCTTCTCCGTCACCTATCTCTTTTGTAAGAGACTGCAGATTTAATCCATTCAGGTCATTAGGATAGTTATCTGAATCATAATTAGGGTTTACATCACTTATCACAATGACTGAGTATTTTGAACAGGAAGGGAAAAGGTCAGGGGGGAAATATCTATCACTTCCATGTCTTATTCCCCAGTCAGGTTTAGGGAGATTAAGACCGGTATCCTGATTCTGACTATATGTATAATCACTCGTGGGATTCTCTTTCCCGGCAAAGAACCTTAAGGTCTCATATAACATCTCTCCTATGGGATTCCCCCACATCCTGCATTCCCCATTGTCAATACCTCTTGTGGTGATCCATCCACAACTATAAGTCCCTTGATATGAATGATCCGAATATCTAAATCCAACGGTTTTCATCCTATCCAAGGTAAAGACGATATTTCCGGGTATATTCTCTGAACTCTTGAATATCCCTGTCTGGGAATTAATCTCATCTGTAAAACTCCACACATTCTTCCTAAGCACTCCACCTTTAAGATTATTGGTATAGGAACCTGAAATCAGGCCAAAAAAGATGGATGCATTATCAATACAAAGACCATCACCTGAGCCACAGTCAGAGTCTGTATTACAAGGTCTAAGACTCTTTGAACACACCTTTGTGCCATCACCTTCACCATATTTTTGCAAAAGTCCTGTAGGCTTATAGGTTCCTGCTGGATATTCCTTACAATTGGACTCTAATCCAACCGATGGATCACATACCTTTACCCTTACAAAATACTCATGATCAGGAGTTCCAAGGGAATTGTCACACACAGGCCTTTCCTTAGATGCCCACTCCCAGACCCTATTACTTTTATTAAGAAGCACTCTGATTCTATGTGGCTGTCCATCTCCTAATGAAGTTACACAAAAGAGGTGTCTTTTACATTCTAATATCCCTCCACCACTTGCAGGTTCTCCACTGAGAATAAAATCTTGACTCTTTAACCGACAGGTATTGTCTATATCTGGAGCACGTATAGTTAAGGTAGAAGCAGAGAATTTTTTCCAATCTGTATTGCCGGGTTTTTTGTACCAGACCAATACACCATCATCTCCATGATTTTCCCGTAGTCTTACTATGATCCTATGCCAGCCCTGTGTAAGATAGATCCCTCCACTATGAGCATCTTGACAAGTTTGACAGACAGAGCACCCACAGCTTGAACATCCACAAAACCAGTGACCGCTATAATATGAGGCAACTACTGTTCCATCTATCTCTACTTCAGATCCATCGTCAGAGTCTATGGCAAATCGCCATTGGCCTTCCTGAGTGACCATAAATTCTGCTACAAGCAGATAATTGCCGGTTTCAATACGATTTCTATAATTATAATCATTTGTTGTATCCAGCTCTGTTAAGTAGGCATATTCTTTATAATCGCAGGGAGAAAAAGAATTTATAAGATCTTGATGATTGTTACCATAGACTCCTTCTTTGCTGTCATCATAGATTACAAAAAGTATCTTTCCATCTTTATTCCAGGTAACAGGAGATTCTGGTAAGACACATGTTCCTTGAGGTGGATCAAAAGGGGTTAATTTTCTTGTATCATCACCAAAATATTCCTTTCCCCAGCTATGCGCATCTTGAGGGATATAGACCCCTTCAAGCACCTGTCTCTGAAGCAGAATCCGTGCTTCTGTAACCACCATACAGCACCTTTCTTAAGACATCCATACGAGACATAGAAAGCCAATTTAGAAAATTTCCACTCCATTCACCTTCTCCGCCACAATATTTATCAGATGTGGTTCTGATAGGGACAAACTTGGCATTGGATCCAGAACCTTCGTATTTATAACACTTATAGGGATCAAAATAGCCATAATAATTGATACTGTGTTTATAACCTACATCAAGCACTCCATCTTCGTCTATGTCTGAGGCATCATTATAGGCTTCATAGTAGAGTTTATGACTCCTTCCCATCACAAGCATTACTACAGGAGGAGCTGGAGCGGATGTAAAAGGAGGAGGTTTACAATAGTCCTGGGCACTGACATTTCTCCCAGAGATAAACATCACAATTACGATAGATATAAGCC
>CBFDUE010000118.1:0-5887 GCA_965613025.1 uncultured bacterium | reverse complement strand
GGATTTCTCAGACCATATCCTTGAAGCCCTTACCGGTATAAGGTTTACAGAGCAAAATGGTAAGATAGATACAAATACTGCAGAACTTACAAATGAACACATAATAAGTGTACTTGAGGCGATAAAACAGCAAAGGCTGGTGGAAGAGATAAAAGCCGGGGTTTATATAAAGATGCCTGAACAACCCAGTATGAGAGGGATGTACAGGCTTAAGAAGCAGTTAGTATTAAAGCAGAGGCTGGTATATCTGAGAAAATTAGAGAGAAATATCTTAAAAAGCATAAAAACGAAGCAAAAACTGGAAAAGGAAGCCAAGTTTAACGCGTTAGAGCATACATTCGAGCATTTTTGGGCATGTAAGGCATTCTTCAGGTATTGGCATTTCCTTGGGCTTTTCCTTCAAATATCCGAAGTGATATGGGCATTTTCCTTCTTCTTTTTTCTTTTCTGCTTGGCTTTCTGTTGTAAGCATTACAATCGGAATAAACTTATAACCTGGCATCTTCTTAACAGCCTTGATAAATTCAATTCCGTCCATCTCCGGCATATTAAGATCTGTGATAATCATATTTACCTTACTTCCACTTAGTTTTTTAAGGGCATCTTTTCCATTGGAAGCCTCTTTAACATCATATCCAGCCTTTTTTAAGGTAAGGGAAACAAGACCCCTCATGGATACTGCATCATCTACAATCAGAATATTTTTTCCCACAATCCCCCCTCCTTTTATCAGCTAAAAAGGCTACTTATGCCATATAGACCTAATATCTCATCAAATATCTCTGATTCAGGTTTTATATTTAATTTCAGTCCCTGCTCTTTTACACTTTTACATAATGAAATGATCAACTGCAGATATGATGTATCTATAGATTCCAGTCCTTTCATATCCAAAGCTATCTGAGTTATTTCAGGATTACTCATTGAATTTTTTAACTTATCATATGCCTCTTCCACTGTATCTATCAGACATTCTCCCTCCAATTTTACATTCAATAGGTCTTTCTTTTTCCTAACCTTTATCATCACTTCCCTCCCAATAACATCCTAATATGTAAAGTCAATGTAGAAGGTTTAACAGGCTTTACAATATAGAGATTTACCCCAGCTTCATAACCCTTTTTCCTATGTATATTCTCTTCCTGGGTGGTGATTATAATTATAGGTGTCTCTTTTTCCTCTTCCCTGTATTTTTTTATAAAGGTAATTCCGTCCATATTTGGCATATTGATATCGCAAAGTATCAGATCATAGTCATGTGAAAGAGCCTTCTCCAGTGCCTCAATTCCATCAGATGCACCATCTGCCTGAAAACCCGCAGCCTTTAATATATTCATGTGAAAGCTTCTTACCACTGGAGAGTCATCTACCACAAGGACCTTTTTTGAACCCATATTCCTTTACTCCTTAGTATAGGCTATATGTTTACCTGCCCTTTTCATCTTAAAGGCAGATGTAATCCTGCCTAAGGATTCGCTTGATCCCAAAAATATATATCCACCCCTATTTAGAGAAACATAAAAGTGATCTACCACCTTTTTTCGGGAGATATCATCAAAATAGATGAGTACATTTCTGCAGAATATAAAATCAAATCCTCTTCTCTTTCTAAGTTCCATCTTATCAGCCAAGTTTAGATATTCAAGTCTTACAATAGACTTTATATTGTCTCTAATTGCATAAAATCCATTATTTAAAGGAGTAAAATACTGCTCCAGATACTGTTGTGGAACATCTTTTACACTTCTCTTTGAATAGATTCCTCTTTTTGCACGCTCAAGTGTTCCCTCATCTATATCACTTCCCAATATCTCCACATCCCAGAGTCTTATATCATCCAAGAGTTCGTGTAGAATAATTGACAGTGTATAGGGTTCTTCTCCTGTAGAACAACCTGCTGACCAGAGACGAAGCTTTCTCTGCCTATTTTCAATCTTTCGTTCAACTACCTCTGGAAGGCAGTGCTCTCCAAATGCAAGTAATTGGGGATAGTCTCTAAAAAAATATGTCTCATTTACAGTTAAAAGATTTATGAGATTTTGAAACTCCCTTCCATCTCTATCCAGAAATCTTAGTCTTCTTATATATTCAGAATAAGAATCAATTCCAAGCTCTTCCATCCTCTTTTGAACCCTTTTTGAGACAAAATATATCTTCTTAGGCTCAAATCTTATCCCCGCTTTTCTATATATGAAATCTGTTAGCCTCTGATAATCGTCCAGGGTGATTTCCACTTAGACCTCCTTTCCGAATAATATATCGTTACAGATCTCTATGATATTTTCATCTTTTGATTCAGAGCATATCTGTCTTAATCTGTCTTTTACAGAAGGAAGGTTAGATGCAGCCATTAATCTTATGCCTGGCAAATGATATCGTGAATCTCTTGAAAGGAGACGATTGCCTAAATCAAACAGCTCTTGTGCACTCAAGAGATTATTTTTAATAATTATCTCAGATACCCCATATCTGAGATCCTCACCTATATCATCTGACTCTAATATCTTTAAAAGGGTATTTAAGAGCTTTTCTTTATAAGATATTACTTCTCTTTCTGGAATCTGTTTAAAAGTGTTCTGTAGCGCCTTTAGTATATCCTCTGCATATAGAGATAAATCCCCCATCTTTTCAATAATATTTAGGAATTTGCTTCTGTCAGCAATCTCTCCTGCCATCTTTATAAGCTGTGGGATAAATAGAGGATCTATCTCACCTTCTTCAACTTTACACATCTCATCAATTATCTCTTTCATCTTATCCTTATCTCCAATAGCAAGTATCGCCTCCATTATGGTAGTCTTGAGCATGGGTTCATCTTCCCTTTTAAAGAGATCCATAAGATCATCTATACTATTTTTATCTTTCATTCTTCCCAGATATTCTACCGCGGTTATCCTCACATTTGGTGCAGGATCATGTAAAGACGCTCTGATTGCAAGCTTTGTATCCTCTGTTCCAATCTCAACCAGAGAGTCCAGAATAAGCTTTCTAACCTCTTTATCAGAATGATCTAACTTAGATGCAAGATAGGCAACTGCTCTATTCCCTTCACTTGCAAAGATAACTATTGCAGCATTTCTAAGATATGCCTCAGGAGAAGAAAATAGATTAAAAAGCCTATCATATTCCTCAGAGCAGTTTAGCTTTTTAAGGGCAAAAACGATCATATCTTTCACGACCTGGGAATCTTCCTCTTTTAGCCTATCTATTAAATTTGGAGTTGCCTGGGAAAGGCCCTTCTCCAAGATATCTTCTACTGCATACAATCTTTCTGATTCGTCGTTACTTTGTAATTTTTTTAATAGCTCCTTCAAAGCTAACCTCCTTAATCTAAGGATTTGATAGCATTAACTATCTCTTTAGCTATTTCATAACTCGGCACTACCTCATCTGCTGCTCCCATCTCAATAGCTGCCTTTGGCATTCCAAAAACAATGGCAGTCTCTTCGCTTTCTGCAATGGTTATTCCTCCTGACCTCTTTATATTTAACATCCCCTTTACACCGTCATCTCCCATACCTGTCATCAACACCCCTACCACTTTGTTGCCAAATATATTTAGCACAGAGTCCATCATCACATCCACCGATGGAATAAACAGGGTTTCTGGCTTTTTTGAAAGACGAATAACCTTATCTCCATTTGTCTTTGCCCTCAAAAGCAGATGATAGCCTCCTTTTCCTAAATATCCATTTGTATTTTTAACATTTTCACCTGCACTTGCTTCCTTTACTGAGATTTGAGAATGTTGATTGAGCCTGTTTGCAAAAGAGGCTGTAAAGTTTTCAGGCATATGCTGAACAATAAATATTGCTGCATCCAAGTCTTCAGGAAGTTCTGGAATCACCTCAAGCAGAGTCTTAGGCCCCCCTGTTGAGATACCCATAGCCACTGCCTTTGTAACTTCACCATCAAGGCTGACTTTTTTGGTCTCTTTTTTCTCAAAATGAGGCCTCTTTGTCCTCTGTAGTCTTCTTTTAAGTCTATTTAATACCCCTGCTTTAGAAGCTGCCTTTACCTTTTCAATTACATCATGGGATACCTTTTCAAGATTAGGTGATATGGTTCCCCCTGGTTTTGGAACATAGTCAAAGGCACCAAGCTCTAAGGCCTCAAAAGTAATTTCCGCTCCTTCTTGTGTTAAGGAGCTAACCATTACTACAGGACAGATGCCTTCATCTACAATGATCTGTAAAGCTGTTATCCCATCCATACCAGGCATATTTACATCCATTGTAACCACATCAGGCTGAAGTTGGCGTGCCTTTTCAACACCATCTTCACCATCCCTTGCAGTTCCTACAACTTCAATTTGAGGATCTGACTCCAAGATCTTTTTCATCATCTTTCTCATCAAAGCAGAATCATCCACCACAAGCACCCTGATCTTTTTCATACCCGTGATGACCTCCTATTGATTATTCTTTATTATGCATATCTCTTTCTGAAAACTCCCTTAACTCCCCCTTTCCTTTATATCCAAGATCTTTTCAATATCTAAGATAAATATCATTCTTTGATCATCAATCTTACCAATACTATCTATAAACTGGATATTTACATCTTCTTTTATAATCCTGGGCGGTCTCTGAATGGATGCCTTTGCAAGTCTAAGCACTTCAGATACAGAATCCACTATTAGCCCTGTTAATCTATCTTCCATATTTACTATTATCACTCTGGTAGATTCGTCCTTTTCAGTATCTTCAAGCCCAAATCTGTTCCTCAGATTTATAACAGGGATCACATTACCTCTAAGATTCATTACACCATCAATAAAGTCAGGAGCTTTTGGAACCTCTGTAATTGTGGTAAGCCGATTTATCTCTTGGACATCATTTATAGGGATACCATATTCCTCTTTTGCCAATCTAAATGTTACTAATTGAATTTCATCCATCTGAATTTCCTCTCCTTCGGTTTTTTCTTTATTAAAATGTTCTTTAGATTCATCAACCATATCTTTTATCCTTTTAAGTTGTTGTTCAGGTATAAGTCTCTTTCCATCTAAAAGCATTATAATCCTATTCCCTTGATTTAGTTTTACTATACCACATAGGGGATCATCCTCGTTTTTCTTAAATATCTCTGAAGGAGGTTCAATCTTATCTTCTCCTACCCTCAATACTTGCTGAATCTTATCTACAACTACTCCAATCAGGATATTTTCAATATCAACCACAATAATTCTTTGATCTTCACTTTGGGAAAGTGGCTCTTCGGAGTGGGAAAGATTTTCTATTTCGAGCAGTCTTTTTAAATCCACAACTGGTAATATCATATCTCTTATTGAAAGTATTCCCAATACATATTCGGGTGATCCAGGAACTTCTGTAGCTTCTCTGAATCGTAAGACTTCTCTAACAGATTCTATGGGAAAACCATATTCTTCTCCTTCTAAGATAAATGTGACAAGCTGCCTTTCTTTTATCTTTTCAACTTCTTTTTCCTCATTAATTTCTAAGGAGCTCTCTGTTTCAGATACGGTATTACTGTGATTGGCAGCAGAAAGCTCAATTTCTGTTATGGAATCAATATTTAACTCCAAAATGATCTTACCATCTTCCATTTCAATAATGTTTTTAATAAATCTGGCATCAATATCTTTAAAGATAGCTTCAGGTGGAGCTTTTATTGAGGAAACCTGAGGTTTCTCTACACCTTCTACTCTATCAACAATAATTCCTAAATTCCCCTTTTCTCGTTCTAAAATTAAAATTCGTGTATCTTGAGTTATTTTTCCGTTTTGAATTCCCATCTTTACTGCTGTTTTAATAACCGGAATCACTGTTCCTCTCAGATTTGTAAGGCCTGAAAGATAGTCAGGAGCCATAGGCACTGATGTTATCTGCTGAAACCGAATTATCTCCTTTACATTATTGATATT
>CBFDUE010000117.1:0-5917 GCA_965613025.1 uncultured bacterium | reverse complement strand
CAAGCAGAAGACGGCATACGAGATCATGCCTAGTCTCGTGGGCTCGGAGATGTGTATAAGAGACAGCTTCATTACCTCCCCCCAAAATCTTTTTTAATTTAATCATTCAGGGGGGGACATTTAAACAATTGCAACGTTGCTATTTAAAGTTTCTGAAAGTAATCCCCTTAAGCTCGGGTCAATATATTTAAAACCGATTTTAAATAAAAAATCTTTAAGCTAAGCAAATATTATAAAATGAGATTTATGTCAAGCTTTTTTAGATATTGTGGATTATCCTTAAAGTAGACGTCCTTAACCATATTTAAGATATCTTTTGATGCTCCAGTATCTCCAGTAGGGTATCATCTGAATTCTCTGTTTTCCCTCTTTCCAGAGGCCTTCCTGATCAGCAGTAATAAGAAGCCCTTTCCTTAAATTAAATCTTTTCAGGAATGCCAAGATCCCTCTTAGATCATGCTTTTTTATGGAGCTTTTGATTTTAACTTCCACTGGAATAACCTGATCTTCCTTTATATATACGATATCTACCTCTTCTTTTTGGGGGGATCGGTAAAAGAATCTGCTTTCCAGCATATTTACAAGAGGGGTTTATGTATCTCATCAAAAAAGAGAAAGATTTTCTCACCTAAAAAGGGCCTTTTTAAGACCTGAATCTCATAGGCTTTAAGGATATCATCAAGTTGAAGCTGGTGTTCATCAAAGGAAAAGTATAATATATTAACTGTAAATAGCAGTATCTGCCTGAGAGTTAAAAAGTCCTTTACCTTGTAAAATATGCCCCTGTGCCTTTCCACCATGGATTGAAGAAAAAGATATCCATTTACATCCAGATGTAACTATTTTTTGAATTCAATTACATTTTAATGTAACTGTCTTTTAAAAAATCAAGCATATTTAATATGGGAAATGCAAATTTATGGTAGCTGTCTGTATCTTCTAAAGATTACATGTCTAAATTGATGAATCATTTCCACCTTTCCATCTGGCATCTTCTTTTCTATTACCTCTCTTTTGGTGGTGGCATATACCGGGATTAACCCTTCTTTAAAGGCAAATTGAACAATTAGATAGGTGGCACCAAAATCTCCCTGAACCAGGATAAGGTCTCCTTCTCTGGTTTTAGTTTTAAGCCAATCAATAATAGGCTTTAGATAGGAAGATATATCTAAAAGATCTGGAGGGATATTCTGCCACAACTTTTTTAACCTGGAAGGTAGATGAATAAACTCGTCTATATTTAGATTTCTCTTTGCATCCTGAATCTGCTCTCTGGTGAGTTCATGATTAAAGCATAGAAACATACGCTTCATCTAACTTCCTCCTCATCTTTAATCTTTTTGTAGCCTCTATATCAACTTAGCCTTTCATAGAATAATGGAAATGTTTCTATCAGGATACAATAAGGGTTATGGAGATCAATCCAAGCACAATTCCTACAATCTGTTTAAGGGTAAGGGTTTCACCTAAAAATAGGGTTGCAAGCAATATGGCAATAATAGGGTAGAGTGCAGAAAATACAGAGATAAGTGAGATGGGGCCATAAGATACCGCATAGAAGAAGCAGAGTGATCCTGCAAATCCTATTATTCCTGCAACTACAGATAGGATAGCACCTCTTAGGTGGGGATCTGGTCTGAAGTTAAAGGCAGAAAGCATAATAATTGTAAATATTATACCCCCTATTACTTCATAAAATACCACACTCTGTGGACTTATATACCTTGTGATAATCTTTGGAAGAAAGCTCCATAGTCCCCAAAGAAGAAATGATCCAATTGCTGGAATAACCCACTGATTCATAATTAAAACTCCAATGAAGATATATCTTAAAATAAATGGTTACTTGAATATTTCAAAATAATCAATCATAATAAGAAATATGGAAGATTTTGAAATAATTAACAGATTTAAGCATCTTTTTTGGCAATACCGACTGGACAGTCTCAGTGTGGATAAACACAAAGAATTTATTATCCATAAGGTGCTTTGCTGCGGAACCCTAAGTGATATAAGAGAGTTAAGAGACCTATTTGGTGATAAAGAGATAAGGGAGGTAATATTGAAATCTAAGGGGAGAGGGATTGAAAAGAGAAGGCTCAGGTTTTTTGAAACCATCTTTGATCTTCCCCATGAAGAGGTGGATAGATGGTTAGCTGATCCATTGAGAAAGATATGGGATAGATAGATGAGTTTAAGGCATCTCTATAGTGAAATATTAAGTGAAAAACAAAGATTGGTATTAAGATCTCTTGGTAGCATTACTAATAGATATGGGTTTTATATGGCAGGTGGAACTGGGGTGGCACTCTATCTTGGACATAGGATCTCTGTTGATATGGACTGGTTTTGTGCTGATAAGTTTCCAGAACCATTTAAATTAATAGAAGATTTAAAAAAGGGGAATTTAAGTTTAAAGACTAATTTTTTTTCTAAGGATACCTTACATATTGAGATAGAGGATGTGAAGGTTAGCTTTTTTTTCTACCCCTATCCTTTAGTAAGACCGTTGGTATTATTAAGAGATTTTGGTTGTCATATAGCATCCCTTGAAGACATGGGTTGCATGAAGCTGATTTCGATTTCACAGAGGGGATCTAAGAGAGATTTTTTTGATATTTACGCTATCATAAAGGGGGGTTTAACATTAGAGGGGCTTCTTGAGCTTACAAAAAAGAAATATGGGCTGAATGATGTATCTTCAATTGTCTTTGGGCTTACATACTTTGACGATGCAGATAAAGAGCCAGATCCTGGGCTTCTCTGGGATATTAAGTGGGAGCAGGTAAAGGATGGGCTAAGGAATATAACAAAAGAGCTTTTAAATCAGCCCTTTAAGGGCCAGATATCCTCCACCTTGAAATAGAGGGCATGGCATATCTCAGAGGCTAAGGCGGTGTATCCCATCTCCTCAAATCGCCTCTTTAATCTTTCAAGCATGGGGCCTGAAGATTCATCTCTTATCAGGGTAATTCTTATCCTTACCCCTTCCCAGCCCTTATCCATGCATATATACATAAACATTGCATGGGGGTTTTCACTGAGATTATGGTAGGTAAGCCTCTGTGTTGCACCAAAGATAAGATTTCCCTCTGGATCTATTAAAGGGGGGCTGTAAATAGCAAGATCTACCCAACCTTTTTGGTCTGCACTTCCCATGATACCTATTCCATCTCTTTTAAAGATTTGCCTAAGGTATTCAATATTCATTGGCCTCTCTCCTGTTAAAGAATAAAGAGCTAAAATTCCCACAGGGGGAAGCATACCGCTGGAAGATAGATGATATCTCCTTCATAGGAAAATACCTCCTTGGTAATAATAATAGTTAAGTGATTTCTATTTTTTAGATAATTTTTTATAAAATTTTTTATTGATTTTGGAAACCTCTCTTGATTGCTAAATTTACTTTCAATGAGATAAAATTTTTTATCTTCAACAACAAAGTCTATCTCTGCCCCGCTTAGTGTGCGGTAGAAATGAATATCAGATTCAATAAATCTTTCCATAAGCTCACGATAGACAAAGTTTTCAATAATCTCTCCTGGAATTAGCGCATATTCATCAAATTTTCTCTTTAAGGCATAATATACAATGCCCATATCCTTTGCATAGACCTTAGGGCTTTTTGAGATCTCTTTTCGCACATTTTGGAAAAATGGTTGTATGAAGTCAAAGATAAAGGTGTTTTTGAGGATATCTAAATAGAAATTTAGGGTTTCAAACCTAATTCCAAGGGTATTACATATCTCTGTCTTATTTACAAGCCCGCCTACCTGAGAGGCAAGTAGTCTTATAAGATTATTAAATGCTGTAGCCTGCCTTATCCTTAAAAAGCCGGAGACATCCTTTTCAATATAGGATGATAATATCTCCCTTAAAAGAATGCTCTTTTTTTGGGGATTCTCTTCAAGAATAACCTCTGGATACCCTCCCCAGGTAATATACTCTAAAAAGAGCTCCTTTAATCTTTGCCCATAAATGGAATAGATCTCTTTAATCTGTGCAAGGTCTGAAATAGGAGCCATATCTACAAAATCTTTTTGAAGACGCAAAGAGAGAAATTCAAGAAAGGAGAACCTTTGAAGACTGAACTCAATCTTTCTTCCTGTTAAAAGGGCCTTATCTATGGAAAGTTCAAGGCTTGAGGAACCTGAAACAATCAGTTTTACCTTTGATCCCAAACGGTCAAATAAGACCTTTAAAAAGAGAGCTGCATCAGACAGATACTGAACTTCATCCAGGAGTATATAAAGGGGACCACTGTTCAGATACCCCTCCTTTTTAAGCCATTTTTCAAAAGAGATAGGATCTTTAAAAAAGGGTTCAAAGAGCATCTGATCCACTGCCATGTAGAGAACACTCTTTTTTAACCTCTTCAGTTCATTCTCTAATATCTTGAGCAAAATGGTCTTTCCAGCCCTCCTTGCACCATGAATTACAATTATATGGGGGCTATCAAGCCAGGGATAGATCTTATTTAGTATTCTCCTCTTTACTATCATTTTTATCTCAAAAATTTACTAATTTAGTAGATAATTTTCAAGGAAAATTCTCTGTTTTTGAGATGATTTTAGAGATTTCATTTTTAAAATTGCATGGATCTTTATAGATTTTTTATTTAAAATTAAAAAGATTTATCTGATATTTAAGGAGATTAAGTGGCAAGGCTTAAACTGAGCCCCTGGGATGTAAAGGGCCTGCTTAAAAGGATAGATTTTTCTTCAAGGATATGTTCTGACGGGCAGTGCTGTTCTTTTGAATTGGATGAATTTAGTCCAGCAACGGGATTTAAATCAGATAAGTTCTACTGGATCTTGGAGTATAAGAGATACCTCAGAGCCTACACACACTATATCTTTAGGATTGCCTGCCCTGAGCTTGAAATCTCTTTTAATATAAATGAGGGGAATCTTATTCTTGAAGCATCCTGCAGGATCTATGAAGAGAGATACCCTCAGTGCAAAGAGTGGGGAACAGAGCTTAAATGTAACTACAGAGAATATGTGGAAGAAATTGAAAGAGATCAATTTTATAGCTCACTCTTTATCTTAGTGCTTAGCCGAAAAGACTACATAAGGCGTTATCCATATCTTTCTGAATTTGATCTGATGAAGGACTACCCAGATCTAAACACCCCCCTTATAAAGAGATATGTGCCAGAGGGTATCTGTATCCCCTTGCCTGCAAAGAGAAGGATACTTCCTCCATTAAATATTAAGGGAGCTGACAAGAAGGCCCACAATAGATAGGATCAGTGCAATTATGGGTAAGGTAAGGAGCATGCATTTAAGATTAATTCTCAAATAGTTTGACTTTTTTGGATTAATTTTCCAAAATAGTATTACTATGTTGGATATAAAGGAAATAATGGTAGAGAAGCTATTTCCCAGACATATAATAAATCAGGTAAAAGTATGGGAGGGAAGGAAGGAAGCAGTGGTAATTCTGGGGCCAAGGAGAGCTGGTAAGACATGTTTGCTAAAGCTTTTGGTTCAAAGATATTATAATAAGGGGATGGAGGCCTTTTACTTTGATGCCGAAGATCCAGAAGACAGGGATATACTGGATCAGGGGCCCAAGGCACTTAAGCAGTTTTTAGGAAAAGGAGGAATGATCTT
The DNA here is from genome assembly GCA_965613025.1 of uncultured bacterium. GTDB lineage: Bacteria > Desulfobacterota > DSM-4660 > Desulfatiglandales > JALVMZ01 > CAYTXJ01. The sequence continues at coordinate 299 of CBFDUE010000117.1, read as the reverse complement.
TATTGATGAATTTCATCTGCTTGAAGATCCTTCACATTTTGTAAAGCTTTGTGTGGATCATTACCCTGAGTTTAAGCTTTATCTTACAGGTTCATCAAGCATTGCTGCCTTAAAAAAATTCAAAAATTCCCTTATAGGAAGAACAGTTGAATTTGAGCTTTTCCCTCTTAACTTTAAAGAATTTCTGGTATTCAGGCATCAAGATCGCTACAGAAATCTCTTAGAAGATTTTAACTTTTATAAGCCCCATCTTCCAAGTATTAAAAGCTGTCTCTTATACACATCTCCGAGCCCACGAG
>CBFDUE010000116.1:0-5995 GCA_965613025.1 uncultured bacterium | reverse complement strand
TGATATGAAGGCAATGCTCTTATGTGCTGGGTATGGAAGGAGGCTTAGACCCCTTACCCTAAGGAGGCCAAAGGTGCTGGTTCCTGTTTCCAATATCCCTGTTTTGTTAAGAAACATTAAGTACATAAAGAGATACGGCTTTGATGAGGTCATAATAAATTGCCATCATCTCAGAGATCAACTAATAGATTTCTTAGAGAGGCTTGATATTGAAGGGATCAGGATAGAGATAAGTATTGAAGAGAGCATCTTAGGGACAGGTGGGGGAATTAAAAAGGCAGAGTGGTTCTTTAGTGATGAGCCGTTTCTGGTTATAAATGGGGATATCCTTACAGATATTGATCTTAAAGATGTGTTTAAAGTTCACTCCCATTCAGATTCATTGGCTACCATGGTGATTCAGAGATATCCCAAGTTTAATCAGATAGAGATTGATCCAGATGGGTATGTCCGTGAAATAAGTAAGGAGCACAAAAAGGGGCTTTATGCATTTACAGGTGTGCATATATTGGATCCGAAGGCGTTAGAATATATACCGAAAGCGAAATTCTATAGCATAATAGATTGTTATAGAGGAATATTAAAGAGGGGAGGAAAGATTAAGGCATATACAGCTGAAGGCCATTATTGGTTTGATATAGGAACAATAAATTCATATATTGATGCCAACAGATTTTTTTTAAATGAAAAAAAGATGCTTATAGGAGAAAGATGCAAAATCAGTTCTGATTTAACGATAGAGGAATGGGCATGTATTGGAGATGAATGCACTATAGAGGAAGATGTAAGTGTTGGACGTTCAATTATCTGGGAGAGGGTGCATATAAAAAGAGAAATAACACTAAAAGATTGTATAATAACAGATAATAATCTTATAAGACACGATCTATATGGAAAGATTGTCTAAGGGAATTAAGAGGTTTTTAAAAGTATCAGAAGATTACTCCTCTGAAGATATAAGGGTAGTTGAGATTGAAAGTGATGGCTCAGATAGAAGATTTTATAGGGTGTTGTGGGAGAATGATTCCTTTGTAATTATGGAAAATTTTCCTAAAACTGAAAGCATTAAAAAAGAGAATCTTTCGTATCTTAGGATAGCGCAACACCTAAATGGTAAAGGACTGCCTTTTCCGTCCATATATCTCTATGATCTATCTGAAGGCATCTTTATTCTTGAAGATGCGGGAAATATGAGCCTTGAAAGATTTATAAAGACATACCCCAATGACACACTTACAATATATAAGAGGGTATTGGATATATTGCTTGAAATTCAGATAAAGGCAACAGATGGATTTGACACTAACTGGTGTTACCAGTCTCCATACTTTGATACAGATATAATGAGAAGATTTGAATCTGAATATTTTAAAAGGGAATTCCTATCGGATTTTCTATCTCTTAGAACAAATCTAAACTTTTTAGATCCCATATTTGATCACATATCTCTTATGGCATATGACAGAAAGAATATCTCATTTTTGCACAGGGATTTTCAGTCACGAAACATCTTAATTAAAAAAGGAAAGATATACTTGGTGGACTGGCAATCGGCAAGGCTTGGCCCCCCTGGATATGATCTTGCCTCCCTTCAGATTGATCCCTATGTGGGATTAAGTGAAGCCAAGAGGGAAGAGCTTTTCTCTTATTATGTGAAAAGGGCAAGAGATACAAAAAGGTTTGATATGGATTCCCTTTTAAAGAGCTATCCATATCTTATGTTACAGAGAAATATGCAGATCCTGGGTGCGTTTTCATATCTATCTTTTAAGAAGGGAAAAGAGAAGTTTAAAAAATTTATATTTCCGGCATTTCAAAGCCTTTTAAAGATTATCTCTACAATCGATGATCCTAAACTCCTTCCTTTTACGAGATTCCTTTATGATATAGACATAAACAGTGTGATGGAGCCCAGATAGATAAATAGCCCAAGAATATCATTTGAGGTTGCAATAAAGGGCCCAACTGCAAGGGCAGGGTCAATATTTAGCCTTTTTAGAACAAGGGGAAGCAGAGTGCCTATAAACCCTGCATTAAAGATGATGACAACAAGGATAAATGCCACAATGGAACCCAGTTTTGGATCCTTTAACCAGATGGATACAACAAACCCAAGTATGATACCACATATTATTCCATTGAGTATGGAGGCCCTAATCTCCAGCCAGACCCTCTTGCCTATCCCTAAAAGCGTTATATCTCCTGTTGCAAGCCCCCTTACCACAATAGTGGCTGCCTGGTTGCCTGTGGCTCCTCCCATTGCCATTATAACCGGGATAAAGAAAGAAAGTGCGATAATACGATTGAGAGACGATTCAAACCTACTGATTACAAAGGCAGCAACTATTTCACCAAAGAGTGCACCCATAAGCCACGGAAGCCTTGCCTTTGATATCTTTAGTGGAGAGTCTTCAGCAATTTCCTGATTGATAATTCCTGCCATAAGGTTGATATCTTCATCTGTCTCCTTCTCAATTACATCTATCACATCATCGTGTGTGATTCTGCCGACCAATCTCCCCTTTTCATCTACAACAGGGATGGCAACAAGGTTGTATTTCTTAACAATATGATAGATCTCTTCCTGATCTGTATCCACCCTCACTGATATTACATCAGGGTTCATTATCTCTTTTATCTTTCTGTCTGGAGGCTCCACCACCAGATCCTTCAAAGATACCACACCTACCAGTTTATCGTCGCTATCTACTACAAAAAGATAATATACGTTTTTTACATCCTTATGCATCTCCCTTATCTTTTCTATGGCATCCTGCACTGTGGCATCTTCCCTTACCGCAACATATTCAAGGGCCATCAGGCCGCCAGCGGTATCTTCTGGATAGGGAAGGAGCTTTTTTAGATCTTCAGAGAGTTCCTCTTCAACTGAGTCAATAACCTCTTTGGCCTTCTCTGGAGACAGATCTCCCACAATATCTGCTGCCTCATCGGATTCAAGCCCTTCAATCAGTCTTGAAAGATATTGTATATCCAAGAGATTCAATATGTCTTCTTGGATAGGGGATTCCATCTCCACAAGCACCTTTCCAGCCCCTTTTGGCTCAAGGAGGTCAAAAATAAAAAATCTTTCATCACTATCTAAGTGTTCAATCAGATCAGCAAGATCAGCAGGCCTCATACAATCAATTATCTCTTTAAGTGCCTTTTTATCTTTTCTTTCAATGAGCTCTTTTATCCTATCAATGAGCTCTTGATCCAATTTTTTTATGGAATCTCCACGCATCCTCTTTATCCTATCTATGCTCTTTTATCTTCTTAAATATAAAATCACCCATATCCATCCCCTCTTGTAGTTCCCCTTTTATCCTTTCAAGCTCTATCTCTGCCCTTGCTGCATTGATATGCCCACCAGCAGAACCCAATTTCCCAAATGCCCTCTCTGCCAATCTACCCATATTTCTTTTAAATTCCGCATTTCTGAATATCACCAAAATCCTGTTTCCATACCTTCCAGATACCACGGTAAAGTTTACCTCTGCAATCTTTAAGAGAAAATCGGCAAGTATAACTAAGTGATCAGGGCTTTGGACCTCTTCCATATACAGAAATGCCATATCCTTATGGAAGCTCACCTTTTCAAATGCCTTGATAAATATATTTAATGAGTCTCTTGTAATTTCTGAGGACTCTATCTTCTTTATGATATTTATATTTGCAAAGGAGTATAAAAACCTGAATGCATTTATATCATTGGGAAGAGAGGATCTCATAAAGTTATCAGTATCTGTCTTTATTCCATAAAAGAGTGCTGTGGCAATTCTTGGAGAGGGTCTGATCTTGGCTGCCCTCAGATATTCGGTAAGTATGGTGGAGGTGGCTCCATATTCCTCTCTTATATCTAAGAATCTGGCCTTACTGGAGTTATTAAAGGGATGGTGGTCAATTATAATATCAAATTGGAATCTGCGAAGGGTCTCATGGTGATGGGGCTGAGAATCCAACAGGGCAAAACGGGTATAGTTGTGTATCTTTAGCTTTCTAATATGTTGATTTTCTATATTTAACGATCTTATAAATGCCAGATTATCAGGTCTTTTCACCACATTAATCCTGAATATATTGATCTTCTTTGCCCTTCTCCAAAAAAGCCTCCTTAGGGCGAGTGCACTTGCAAGGCTATCAGGATCAGCATTTATGATTATGGCAAGGGAATCCTCGGTATGTATCAGATCCATTAATCTTTTGTAACGCTCAGCAATTGAGCAGGATTTGGAAAAGGGATATTCCATCCATATATCCTGTTTTTCTATGTCTTTTTGATCTTCTTGCATTATTTACTTTTAAGTATCTGTTTTATTCTTTTTGTTTTAAGTTCAATATCTGAGGCAGTTAATATGTCAGATATGATTGCAACCCTTCTACACCCTGTATCTATTATATCTGAAAGATTATCCTCTGTTATTCCACCAATTGCCACAAAAGGAATTGCTGATAGTCTATTTAGCTCTCTTAATATATCCAGACCCACCAAAGGATCTGGATTTTCCTTTGTATAGGTTGAAAATATGGGGCCAATACCTATATAGTCAGCACCGGCTCTTATGGCCTCTTCTGCCTGAGGGATAGAGTGTGTGGATATACCTATTATCTTTTTAAACCACTTCCGCGCATACCTGATGGGTATATCATCCTGACCCAGATGAAGCCCATCTGCATCTAAGATCAGTGCAATATCAAGATCGTCGTTTACAATAAAGAGCCTATTGTATCTCTTTACAAGATCACGCACCCTGATGCCAAAATTGATCTTTTCTCTCTTAGACATCTCCTTTTCCCTTAACTGTATTACATCAGCACCACCCCTAAGCTGAGCCTCTACCATCTCTATGGGGTCCCTATCCCTTTTAAATGGCCCAGGGGTAAAACAGTATAGTATATCTTCCTTAAAGATCTGCTTCACCTTTTATTCCTAAGCTTTTCCACTATAAGATCTGCAACCTTTTTGCCAGATAAGAGCATCCCCCCAAATATGGGGCCCATCCTGGGGCCTCCAAATGCATTATTTGCAGCCATTCCTGCCACATAGAGCCCCGGGAATACCTCCCTTGTATTGGTAACTGTAAAGTTTTCCCCCCTTTCTGCCCACATAGACATCTCTCCCACCACACCACCTGTCTTTGTGTGCAGCTTTACATCCATCTTCTTAGCTACAATATTACATATCTCTGCTGGATGCCCTGTGCCATCCACCACGAATGAGGCCTTTATGGCAATGGGATCCACCAGGAGTCCTAAGCTTTCAACAGGAGACCAGTTTATCACAAGGCCACACACCCTTTTTACACCATCTTCTTCTCTGAATACCACATCAGTAACCTTTATTAGATTGAATATACGGGTTCCTGCACCAATACACTTAGATATTATGGTAGAGGTGGCCTCAATACTGTCCATGGTATAATAGCCCTCTTGAACCTCCCTGTATCTTATTCCTAACTCCTCAATTAGGTTTAATACCTCATCCTGAACCACCACCTCATTAAACATCATCCCCCCTCCCCACATACCACCACCAGGCGCAAGCCTGGATTCAAATATGGCAGCCTTTATACCACTCTTTCCCAAGTAATATCCTGCAATCATATTGGAAGGACCAGCTCCCACCAATGCCACATCTAACTCAATGCATTCCAGTAGTTTATCCTTATAGACAGAGACTATGGATCTGGAAATAGCAATATCTTCAAGCACCATCTGCTCCTCCTCTATTGCATTATTTGAGGTAGCTTAGAAAAAAGATCCTTAAATTTCAAATAAAAAGAGGATTGTATTGACACCACAATGTATTTAAAGTAAGAAACCTATACTAACTGGTTGGAATGCCACTCCAAAAAGGAGGGAATATGAAAGCAGAGTTTACAGCAATTATTGAGCCTGCACCTGAAGGTGGATATTGGGCTATCTGCCCAGAGGTTCCCGGAGCTAATGGACAAGGTGAAACAATAGAAGAGGCAAAGAATAGCTTACAAAAAGC
>CBFDUE010000115.1:0-6058 GCA_965613025.1 uncultured bacterium | reverse complement strand
GGCTTATTTCATTTCTTGAAGAATATCTTGTCTTTAGTGGATTCCCAGAAGTGGTTCTTTGTGAAGACACAGAGATGAAAGCAAAACTTGTGTCTCAAATCTTTAGAATATATGCACTCAGAGACCTGAAACTCCTGTTTAGTGCAAGGAAAGAGACTGTCTTTAGGAAGGTCTTCATTGCCCTTTCTGGAAGTATAGGAAGTCCTGTAAACATCTCTTCTATTGCCTCAGATATTGGGGTAAGCTCAAAGACGGTCTCTGCATATATAGAGCTTTTAAAGTCACTTTATCTTATAAAAGAGCTTATACCTTTTTATAAAAATCCAAGGTCAGAGATAAAAAAGTCTCCCAAGATATATTTCATTGATACCGGTCTTTTAAGCTGGGCAAGAGGAAGCTTTGCGTCCCTTTCTGATAGAACTGAATTGGCAGGTCTTTATGCTGAAAATGCTACATATTTAGGATTCCTCAACCGGCTTAGACCTGAAGAAAGGGTATATTACTGGAAGAGTAAGATGGGTGCAGAAATGGATTTCATTCTTTCCCGAGGTAGGGAAATTATTCCTGTAGAGGTTAAGTATAGAGAAAGACCCAAGGCAAAGATTCCTGCAGGGTTTTTAAAAAGATATGGAAATTATATAACACATTTCATTGTAGCAACCAAAAATCATTTAGAGATAAAACAGGTCTACGATTTCAGGCAGTTTTTTATTCCGATCCATTTCCTCATATAGAATCAGGGGTTTTATCAGGTATCCCATTTTTCCAGCCACGCTCCTCATAATAATCCTCAATTAAAGAGGAGATATCCTCCTTTTTAAGCTCGCTCTTTCCAAAATAGTCTCTGATCATAAGCTCTTCCCCATCTGGCCCTTCCATAGGGCTAAACCAAAGCTCTGGTGCTCTATCATCTGAGGGGCCAAATCCCTCTTTAAGATTCATTTCTTTTAAGGTATCCCATATTAGATTTAAGGATTCCCTTATATCACTGTGTTCCACCTCAGCTTCTGTTACAGCCTTAAAAAGCCTGTGGCATAGATCAAAGCTATAGAAGCGGTTAATGAAGTGTCTGTTACATATCCCGAGGCTGCTTAAAAGAGTATACCAGTCCTGGGCATATCGTGCCATCCTTCCCACATTAAATCCAAAAGGAGAGTCCATGATGCGTGCTATTGCCTTAGAATCTGCCCCCATTCTATCCAGATGCCTTTGAAATAGCGGAAGGTTTTCTTCTGGCTGCCCCGGGATATATGTGGGAGAGCCCCCACTTGCAGATCTTGGGCCTTTCAAAGATACGATCTGTTCAAATTCCATGGTCCCAAGGCCACAGAGGCGGGGGTCCCATATGATATCGCAATCTTTTATTATTGGCATACGAGGTTCAAAGTCCTCTCCAAGATATGTAACAAGAGCCTTCCATCCCTCTGGCAATATATCTATCTTTCTATTTGAGATGGAATGGGCAAACTCCAGAACTATATCCATCTCTCTTTTAAGAGGAATTTTGAATGCATAAGGATCCAGGTTACCATTTTCACACTCCGATATAAGGAAGTCTAAGATAGCTCCAAAACTCAACATATCGATACCTAAGCGATCCAGCATATCTGTCATCCTGACTGCGGCGGTTTTGTCTTTTGAAGTATTTAGGTCAAAGAGGTGACCCACTGAATAGCTGTTAAAATAAGAGGTTGTGGAGGTCTTAAATCCCTTATATGGGCCATCTATTATTTCTAAGATGTCCTTATCTGGGGTAAAACAGTTTGGGCATCCAATTCGCCTTAATTTGAAACTTTTATATACTTTAAGTCCATAAAGCTCATCTGCTTTGTCAGGTGGAAAGATCTTTGAAAAATTCTTATAGGGAGATAATTGCTTTATATAATTATTCCAGTTTTCCATAATACCCAACTCAAGCACCCTCTGATAGTTTTTAAATCGTTTTAGCCTTGCTCTTATTCCTCCAAGCAGTTTTTTTAATTCTTTTCTATTGAATACCTTAGGTCGCTTACTTCCTTTGGCTATTATTGCCTTTAGATTCTTTGCACCCATCACCGCACCTAAACCGCCTCTTCCCAGTGTGGATGCCTTATCTATTAAGGCAATGGAAAAGGAAATAAGGTTTTCGCCAGCTGGCCCAATTGCAATAACACTTATCTTATTTCCACCAAAGGATCTTTTAAGATACTCTGTGGTATTAAATATATCAGCACCCCATAGTTCTTTTGCATCTTTAAGATAGGCTCTACCATCTTCTATATACAGTGCCACAGGCCTCTTAGCTTTACCAATTATGACAATATGATCAAAACCTGCTGCCTTTAGATTCCGTGCAAAACGCATTGATCCAACTGATTCAGATATGGCTCCATTTAAGGGAAAACGCGTGGTTGCAATTGTCTTAGCAGCACCAGGGACTCCTGTGCCAACTAATGGGCCTGCTCCTAAGATCAGGGGGTTTTCAGGGGAGAGAGGGTCTGTCCCCCTTTTATAAAATTCTTTAAAAAGCCAGGCATTTAGCCCTAACCCTCCTATAAACCTGTGAGCAATATCCAGATTAAGCTCTCTAATCTCAATGTGTTGAGATTGCAGATCAACGATTAGAATTTTTCCCATATAACCAAAGGTCATTGATTAAACCATCTTATAAAGACTCGCCGATAAGTTGGCAAAGGAGCTCATTTGGCCCTAAGAATATCTGAACTATCTTTGCATCACGCATATATTTTTCTACAGGATACTCTTTTGAGTAGCCGTATGAACCCATCACCTGAACGCAATTTGTGGTAACTTCCATTGCAATATTTGTGGCAAATACCTTTGCCATATTAGAGTAGCGATCTCTCTGAGGGTGTTTATTTATATTTGCCCAGGCAGAGCGATATACAAGGAGCCTTGCAGCATCTATCTTAATTGCCATATCTGCAAACATGGAAGATATGAGGCTGTGTTTAATTAAAGGCTTTCCTCCTATAATACGTTTTTTGCAATAATTAAGAGCATATTCAAATGCCCCCCTTGCTATTCCAACAGATATCATCCCTCCCCCAAGCCGGTTATATATCAATGTCCTGTGTAAAATTTTTGCCCCATCTCCTACCTTTCCTAACATATTATTGCGAGGCACCCTTACATCTTCAAAAATTATCTCTGAGTTTCTATCTGCATGCATGCCCATCTTAGGTTCAGGCTTTCCAAAGGAAAGGCCCTTTCGGTCTTTTTCAACTACAACCAGGCATGAACCTGCTTCACCAAGATCGGGATCAGTGGTGCAGACCACCACATAGAGATATGCAATGCCCGCATTACTTGGCCAGATCTTGGTTCCATTGAGGATAAGTTCATCCCCATCTTCCTTTATAATTGTTCTACATGTGCGAAGTTCCATTCGTGGGTCTTCTATGTCAGAACCAGAGGGGGGCTCTGTCATACAGATGCATGCAAGATTTACCTCAGAGCGGGATGCAAGGGGTCTTAGAAATCTTTCTCGCTGTTCATCGTTTGCGGCTATAATGATGGGGGTCATTGCAAACCAGGTGGCACCAATCGCTGTGGCCAGCCCTCCATCCACTGCAGCAAGTTCCTCTAATATAACCATTGTATCCAGATTATTCCCGTTCGTTCCACCATATTTCTCTTCTATTGGAAAGCCCAGAAGTCCAATCTTCGCAGCTTCATGAAGAATCTTATGCACATACCTGCCTTCAACATAATCCTGTTCAAATTTATCCCTTACAGGCAGGATCTCTTTTTGTGCAAATTTAGCTGCCATCTCTTTAAAAAGCCGTCTCTTTTCAGATAGTTCAAAATTAATCATAAATCTCCTCCTATTTAGGTCTTAAGATAGAGTGGGGGGATATTATTCATAACCCTTTTAATATTTTCTGCCACCACCCTTACTATACCCTGCATAGATACGTCAGTTGAACCAGCAATATGCGGTGTTGCAAGCACATTATAGTTGAAGATAGGATCATTGGGATCAGGTGGTTCTTCCCAAAATACATCAAGCCCTGCACCAGCTATCTTCCCATTTCTAAGTGCATCTTCAAGAGCATCCCGTTCCACTATTCCTCCCCTTGAAAGATTAATTAAAAAGGCATTCTTTTTCATAAATGAAAATGTCTTACTATTCATCAGGCCTTTTGTCTCTTCTGAAAGGGGGAGACACAGGATGACAAAATCCGAATCTTTTAGCAATTCTGGTAGATCCTCAGAAGTTCCAACCCAATCAAGCCCAAGCTCATCTTTTGCCTTCTGAGGCTCACTCCTTTTAATCCCCATGATCTTTACATCAAAGGGTTTTAATCTTCTAACCAATGCCTTCCCAATTCCCCCAAGCCCTACAATGCCAACGGTCTTTCCCTTTAATGCCATTCCCTGAGGTTCACCCATTCTCCTTTCAGCCAGGTTCCTCTGCATCCTGCGAAAGTCCCTGGCAAGACCTATCATCATATATATCCCAAGTTCAGCAACTGAATCGGCATTACCGCTTATATCAGTTGGGACATTTGCAACCCAGATTCCAAGCTCTTTTGCTGCTTTAAGATCTACCACCTCAATACCTGATCCACATTGCTGAATCAATTTGAGTCTGTCAGCTCTTTCCATTATCTGCCTTGTAATAGTTGTCATAGTGGGGATAAGCACATCATAGCCTTTAATCTCAGGAACAGTAAAATCTCCGGTTGCATCAAATTGGAACTCAGGAAGTTCCTTTTTTATCATATGCAAGAAATTACCCCAGGCATTTTCAGGTGCAGCAAAGAGTATTTTCATTGTAATCCTCTTAATTACAATAATCCAAAGCTCTTCTTCAAGCCACATTAATTATTATATTAAGCATCTGAAATCAATAATTTTTAATATTCTTTTATGATAATAAAGACATAAAAATAAATATTGATAAAGGTAAGCATTAGAAGAAAGAAAAATTTTCTTAATAAAGATAATACCTTAACAAGAGATATCCCAAATATGGAAAAGATATTGATAGTTTCATTAGTAATGATTGATTTTATACAAAAAGCTTGTTAATCTAACAAAGTAAAAAGATTAAAAAATGGGGTAATAAGATGAAACTTACAGAAAATGCAGAAGATACCCTTGAGGCCATATTTTTGTTATCTAAGGATAAGAAGGTTGTCAGGGTAAAGGATATTGCAAAGAGTCTGAATTCTAATAATGCCTCAGTGGTAACGTGTCTTAAGTCCCTTTCTCAGAAAGGCCTGGTTCAGCATGAACATTATGGATATGTGGAACTGACAGAAAAGGGCAAAGCAATAGCAAGGGATTTATATAAGAGACATCAATTATTATATAAATTTTTTCGTGAGACCCTTGGACTTCCCTCACACATTGCAGAGAGGGATGCCTGCCGTATTGAACACTATTTGTCAGAAGAGGGGCTTAATGGTATACTAAAACTTATTGAATTTATAAATCAGTGCCCTGAAGGTTCACCTGTCTGGTTAACAAATTTTCACTATTTTTTGGAATACAATAAATATCCTGATAGATGTATGGAGAAAAGAGAAAAGATGAGGGTCCTTTTGGATATGGAAAGCGCCCAACAGGGGATGATTATTAAATTATCTGGTTCAACAGATATCAGACAGGATCTGTTAAAGAGAGGCTTTGTCCCTGGGGCAATTGTAAAGATAGTGGATAAGATAGATGAGATACTTATTGTCCTTGTCAATGATAAAAAGATAGAACTTCCTTTGAACCTGTCCCAAAATATATTTGTCTCTGTTACCCCTAAGTAATCAGTCTGAAATTGAAAAAATGGCTGACAAAAATACATTGAGGATGGGTAAGAGATAGGCTCTGGCTTATAGGGTTACTTATAAGATTTAACAGATTACGTGCCAAGATTCTACATTAAACCAGTCCCCATACATCTCCCCAGTTTATGCTTTAAGCCTGAAGCGCTATCTTCTTGTCTTTCCAGCCACTTATTTAAGGCCTCTTTGAAAGATGAAAGGCCAGAACTCCTCAAAAAGAAGAGAGCCTTTCCCTGCTCTTTGCACATCTTTTTAACCAGCACGCAGGCCAT
>CBFDUE010000114.1:0-6109 GCA_965613025.1 uncultured bacterium | reverse complement strand
TATTATGGGAGTGATCTGATAGTTAGGATAGTTCCAAAGACTGGACAGAGTGCATATCTTAAGCCATCCATTTCAAAGAAATTCATATATCTTGCAAAGAGATCACTTATAAGGTTTATGGATGCTATTGGTGGTATATGCATGGCAGAAAGCGGCTCCTCTGAACCGCCACCTCCTCCTGGTGCACCTGGAAAGAGCTCAGATAGCATAGGAGTTGCAAGTGGTGGAGGAGGATGTTTTATTGCAACCGCAGCATATGGATCCCCAATCCATCCATATGTGAAGATACTTAGACAATTTAGAGATCAATACCTACTTAATACAGTATGGGGAAGAGAGTTTGTATCTTTTTACTATAAGCATAGTCCAATGATAGCTGATCTTATAAGCAGAAGTCCTCTCTTAAGAGTCATAACTCAGATTGTTTTGATTCCCTTTGTGATATTCTGTTATGCAGTATTTATTAGTTTGCAGGCCAAATTGATAATTCTGTTCTTTTTTGTGCTATCTTATCTTTCTTTACATTATAAAGGCCTTATTAAGGAGGTGTGATTTTATGCGGGCCAAGGTATTATTTTTAGTTGGGATTGTTATATCTTTGTTTCTGATTCCTGGGCTCAGCATGGGGATAAACATTCCTTCAGAGATCAATTTTCAGGGGTATCTTACAGATGAAACGGGAACTCCCTTAGAAGGCACATATACACTTACATTTTCTTTTTGGCAAAATTCTGATCCTGATCCCAATAACAATCAGAAGCTGTGGGAAGAGAGCCATGTGGTGGAAGTAAATGGAGGGGTATTTAATGTATCCTTAGGATCCAAGAGCTCATTTTCAAATAATGATATTACATTTGGAAGACCCTATTATTTAAAGATAGAGGTAAATGGCACCACCTTAAGTTATGATGGGAAACTACCTGTGCTAAAGAGTGTGGGTTATTCCTTGAGGGCAGGGACCTATGAAGGGAGGATCCTGAGGTTTTATAATGAGGACTTTGATGGTCATACCTTAACTTCAGAAGATGATATAGTGTTCTGCTCAGGTGGCTTTTCTCTCAATCTTCCATCTGCATCTGAAAACAGAGGAAGAATATTTACAATTAAAAAGATAGATGAAGGAGGGGCAATAACAATAAATGCCCAAGAGGGGGAGTATATCGATGAACAGGGAAAGAAATCTGTGGTATTGGATAGACAGTTTCAGGAGGTAACTTTAATAAGTGATGGAGATAATTGGTATAGATTGGGAGTGATAGAGAGGCTTAAGAGTGAAGATATAGAAGATGGTGCCATAACCACAGAGAAGCTTGCAAATAATGCGGTAACATATACAAAGATTGGAGGTACTATACCCTATAGTAAATTAGATCTGAGCGCATCTATTGTATCTAATGACATCCAAGATGGAACTATCCAAACACAGGATATAGCTGATGGTGCAATTACCTATACAAAGATATCTGGAACCATACCCTATGATAAACTGGAATTAAGTGGGGCCATCTCCTCAGGTGATCTAAAGGCCGACTCTGTGGACTCCTCCATTATAAAGGATGGGAGTGTGGATACAGAGGACATCGCAGACGGAGCAATTACTGAGGCAAAGATCGCAGATAATGCGGTTACATATACAAAGATTGTTAATGGAACCATCAGGACAGAGGATTTGGCAGATAATGCTATAACTTCAGATAAGATTGCAGATGGTGCAGTTACCAGTTCAAAGCTAAATCTCACCACCTTAGAGGCAGACTCTGCCACATTCACCTCCACAGTGAAGGCAGAGGGTGCTGAGTTTACAAACCTAACACTTTCTGGTGCAGTGATCAGCGTCACTTCCCCAGGAGATTCCAGAACTATTACTATTCCTGATGCCACAGGTGTGGTGGTGATAAGTGATGATGGAACTGTGGGAACTGCTGAGCTTGCTGATGCATCTGTTACCTATACAAAGATATCTGGCACTATACCATACAGCAAGTTGGATCTAACCGGTTCCATCTCATCTTCAGACATCCAAGATGGAACTATCCAGACACAGGATATAGCTGATCAGTCCATTACCTATACCAAGATTTCTGGTACAATCCCTTATGATAAGCTAAGTCTTAGTGGTTCAATTAAATCCCAAGACATTCAAGACGGAAGTATCACAAGTGAGGATCTGGCAGTTCAATCTGTTACAGAGGAAAAATTGGCTGATGGTGCAGTAACCTATACAAAAATAGCTCAAGATTCCATCTCCTCACTCCATATCCAGACAGGGGCAGTAACCACCTTAGAGATACTGGATCAGACCATAACCTCCTCCGATATAAGCCCTAATGCCATAAACTATACACATATAGCTGATGGAACCATTCAGACAGAGGATCTGGCAGATGACTCCATCACCTCTTCCAAGATAAAAGACGGTGAAATCACAGACTCTGATATCTCCATATCAGCTGCAATACAATACACAAAACTAAATCTAACTAACTCCATCCAGGGATCTGATATCGTATCTGATGCCATATCCACCTCACATATCCAAGATAATGCCATCACCTCAGAAAAGATCGCTGATGGAGCTATAACCAGCTCTAAACTCAATCTCACCACCCTGCAGGCAGACTCAGCTTCATTCACCTCCACAGTCAAGGCAGAAAGCGCTGAGTTTACAAACCTAACACTATCTGGTGCAGTGATCAGCGTCACCTCCCCAGGAGATTCCAGAACCATCACCATCCCCAATGCATCAGGTGTGCTGATAATAAGTGATGACGGAACTGTGGGAACCTCTCAGCTCGCTGATGCATCTGTTACCTATACAAAAATATCTGGAACTATACCATACAGCAAGTTGGATCTAACCGGTTCCATCTCATCTTCAGACATCCAAGATGGAACTATCCAGACACAGGATATAGCTGATCAGTCCATTACATATACTAAGATATCTGGAACCATCCCTTATAGTAAACTGGATCTCAGTAACTCCATCTCCTTAAATGATCTTCAATCAGACTCCGTGGACTCATCCAAGATTAAAGATGGAACCATCATCAGCGATGATATCTCAGATGGAGCCATCACTGAGGCAAAGCTCGCAGATGGGGCAGTAACATATACGAAGATTGCTGATGGAACTATCAGAACCGAAGATCTGGCTGATAGCTCTGTGACCTATACAAAGATTGCAGGGACCATCCCTTACAGTAAATTGAGCCTCAGTAATTCCATCACCTCTTCAGATATTCAGACAGGGGCCATTGGAACTGCACAACTGGCTGAAGATGCAGTAACCTATACCATAATTGCTGATGGAACCATTCAGACAACCAATATTGCAGATGGAGCAGTAACTTACACTAAACTCACCTTGGCTGATAATGAGATCCCCTATACCAAGCTGAATCTAACAGGAATGATAAAGGACAGTGATATTGCATCTGATGCCTCCATCTCCTATTCAAAGTTGAATCTAACTAATTCTATTGGAACAGGTGATATTGCTAATGGAGCCATAATGGATGAGGATATTGCTTTAAGTGCTGGAATTAAATATACAAAATTAGACCTTGCAGGCTCTATTCAGGATACAGACCTAAAGGATGAAGCCGTGACTACTGCTAAGATTGCAACTGGAGCAGTGGGTACAGCACAATTGGCTGAGGATGCAGTAACCTATACTATTATTGCTGATGGAACTATTCAGTATACAAATATAGCTGATGGGGCTGTAACGGCCACTAAATTAAATAGTATCTCTTCTAATGGAGAGAGTGGTCAGGCATTGGTATCTAATGGAAATGGTGGATTTAGTTGGTATTCCATACCTAATCTTACAAGGGTCTTAACAGTCGGTGAAGGTGGAGAATATACCTCTATTACCGCAGCCCTAAATGCTATAACTGATTATACAACCACTTCATACCTAATCAAAGTTGGGCCTGGAACATATAATGAACAGATAGAGATGAAACCCAATGTAAATATTGAAGGCTGTGGTGAGGAAATAACTATCATATCCTACTCGGGTGGATCAAATGAAGATCAGGCATATACAGTAAAAGGCGCCAGTAATTCTGAAATACGATTTATTAAGATTAATTCGACAAGCACTTCTAATCATGTATTAGGTATTCTATGTGATACTGTTACTAATTTTCAGATAAATAATGTAACTATAAAGGCGTCCACTGATTCTGGTACTGCAAAAGGGATATGGGTTAAAGATTCAACAGTTACTATTAAACATTGTAAGATTACCTCAGGAGGTTCCACATCATATGGCATTTATGTTAATTCTGCAAATGTTTTAACCAAGGCAAGTATTTACCAATCTTGGGTAAGTGGAGGAAGTGCAAGCATTCTTCAAAAAACTGATACAGATACCTATTCCACAATTGCTGATCTTTCGTTTAATGAACTGAGCTATACTCCAACTAAAGGAAGTTGTTCAGGTGGGTGTGATTATAATTGTTTTCAGAACTATATGGTTGATTCAACCACAGGAGATTTTAGTAGCGTAACTTGCCCTTAATTTTATTGGGCTTTTTATTTTCCATACTGAATATAAACTATATAGAAGATTTTTAATTTATATGAAGCAAGGGGCGTAAGTTACAAATATGTCTGTTTTTGACTTTTTATTATGATCTTTATTCTTCTATTAACACATAACTCCAGGGAATAAAGGCAATGTCTTCTGAGGCCTTAAAAGGCTTATCTCCTGTATAGAGCACTAAACCAAAGGGTGCTCTTTTTTTAAAATCTTTTAAAAATTGCCTAAGACCAGCAACCTTTTTTAGAGATACATTTGATGATGCCTTTATCTCTATAGGAAGAAGCCTATCTCCTGCTTCTATTACCAGATCCACTTCTGCTCCGGCATGGGTTCTGAAATAATAGACCCTTGCTTCAGGCACTAAGATATTGAGGAGTTTTACTATCTCTTCAACTATATAGGTCTCTACAAGGGAATGATAAAAGGGATTAAGTCTCAATTCCTTTTCTTTAGATGGGATACCTGAAAGAACCAGTGCTACGCCTGTATCCTTGAAGTGAAGCTTTGGAGATTTAATTAAGCGTTTGCTGATATTAGAAAAATAAGGGAAAAGTCTTCTTATCTGATATGAGATCTCTAAAAGGTGAAGATAGTTTCTTGTTGTAGAGACAGAGATTCCACTATCCCTTGCAAGTTCTGAGATGTTTAATACTTTTGAGGTTCTTAAAGCAGCAAGTCCCATCAATCTCCTATAATCTCCAAGAGAAGCCACCTGTGAAAGTTCTCTTAAATCCCGTTCCAGATAGGTTATAATGTAATTTTCCAACCAGAGCCTGCAAAGCTCTTTGTCAGGTGCAAGCACCGCTGGAGGCAGGCTTCCTCTTATTACTAAAGATTCTAAGGAAATATCAGGGGGGCTATATTCAGGAATAGGAATCTTCCTTTCCCTTAAACAGATCTGTAGAAAGGCGGATGGTGAAACTTCTTTAATTTCAGAGATGGTAAAACCAGTTAATTCAAAGATAGCGATTCTTCCTGCAAGTGTTTCTGAAACCTTTTTAAGCATTAAGAAATTTGCAGAGCCAGTAAGGAGAAACTCTCCGGGGGTGCGACTTCGGTCTACCAAGACCTTTATGATCTCAAAAATAGTAGGAACCCTCTGAACCTCATCTAAGATAATAGGTCTTTTTTGGGCAGATATAAAGCCATAAGGATCGTTTTCAATAGCTGACCTTACTTCTGGAAGATCTAAAGAGATATAGTTCCTTTCTGGAAATTCATGCTTAACTAAGGTGGATTTCCCAGTCTGCCTTGCCCCAACTACCGCTACAACGGGAAAAAATTCAAGAGCCTTCTTTATTCGATCAGTTATTAATCTCTTTTTATACATACATTGCAAATTAACAAAATTTTTGTAAATTTTCAATATATATCTTAAAAACTCTTATATAATTTTTAATCAAGCTCATACTCTTCAAATATTCAGGAAATACAGGAATTAAATTAAGAAGCTCTTTTTTCTTGAATAGGTTGCTGAATTTTTGATAATGATAATTATTAAAAACTCTTTTTAAGATGGCGATATTTACCTTAGAGTATAGAGTATATTGCTGT
>CBFDUE010000113.1:0-6131 GCA_965613025.1 uncultured bacterium | reverse complement strand
TAGGTAGATACATTCCCAAATACGGGGGTCATCTTTGATCTCTCTTTTACATAAGGATACCTAAAGTGGTTCATTCCCCCGATCTTTTTCTTTTTATCATATAACACAACAGAGACGCATGAACCTAATACAGTGGAGATGAGCGTAGGAGCCTTAGCCACATAGATATAACCCGGTTGAAGCATATATTTATTTAAGGTGACCTCCTTTTTCCACATTACGCCCTGAAACTATCTTTCCTTTATCTATTGAAATTCTTCAAAATCCTTTTCATCTTCATCAAAGGGAATAAGCATCGCAAGCTTGACTTCTGATCCTCCTTCTTTTGTAAGTTTTTTATCGGTTTCTTTTACAAATTTTTTTCTGTTTTAATTAGTTCAGTGGTAGGAACCTTGAAAGTGTCGCCTGCTCTATCTTCAATCAGATCTTTTTCTTGCACCTTTCTTAACAACCCATCCACCCCTACTCCAATTAGATCTTCAAGCTCTTCCGCAGATTCTCTCAGCCTTTCAAGTTGGGTGAGAACCTCATGTGAAAGCGCACTGAATTTCTCCGCATTAGATGCATTCAGTTGTGTTCCCTTATCCACTTCTGCAATAGCAGAATTAATCTGAGCGATTCCCTCTGCCTGCTCATTGGAGGCAGCAGCTATCTCATCTATAAGAGATCCCATCTTTTTGTTGCTATCCGACATCTCCTTAAACGCATTATTAGTATCATTTAGAAGCTCTGCTCCTTTACTTATCTCTTCCACAGTCTTCTTTATTATCTCTTGTGTGTTTCTGGAATCATCCGCAGTCCTTTTGGCCAGATTTCTCACCTCCTCTGCAACCACCGCAAAGCCTGCTCCTGCCTCTCCTGCTCTTGCTGCCTCAACAGCGGCATTCAATGCCAGGATATTTGTCTGAAAGGCTATATCATCAATTGATCTTATGATCCTTGCTGCCTGCTCCCCGCTCTCTTTTATCCTCTTCATGGCATCTATTGTCTGATTCATTATCTCTTCTGCCCTCTGTAGGTATCTTGCAGTCTCATCTCTTAGTGCCTTACATTGTCCCGCGTTGTCTGCATTTTGTCTTGTCATAGACGATATCTCTTCAATTGAAGAGGATATCTCTTCTACAGAGGTTGCCTGATTAGAGGTTGCATCCGCCAATGATCTGCTTGACTTGGCTATCTGATCTACAGAGCTGGACACCTGATTTATGCTTTCATTTACATCCAATATCACCCTTTCAACAGGATCTGCAATCTGTCTTTTGGTTAAAAGCCATGAAAAGAAAAAGGTTAGGATTATGAGGGGAATAGAGAAAAGGATAATAAGCTTAATAACAGATCCTATATTCCTCGAAACCTCCTTTTTAACCCCTTCTACACTGCCTATAAGAAGTGTTTTTAGTTTATCCAATTCTTTTTGAAATTTGGCCTTCTGGGAGGCTGTAATCTTTTCAATATCATCAATATATACATCTGTTCCCACTATCCATCCCCATGGTTTAAAGAGTTTCACAAAGGAAAGTTTTGGCACAGGCTTATCAGCTCCATACTTTGGCCACATATAGTCCACAAACCCCTCTCCATTCTCTTTACATATCTTAGCCATCTCTAAAAAGAGGTGTTTGCCTTTTGGGTCCTTTAAATCAGACAGGTCCTTACCTTCAAGCTGGCCCTTATATGGGTGCATAACCACGCGGGGGTGGAGGTCATTTATCCAGAAATAGCCTTTCATCTCAGGTCCATATCTAAGGGATTTTACAAGATTTTTGGCCTTGTTCTGATAAGATATGACCATCTCTCTCTTTGTTACCTCTGGAAGATCTCCTGAAAGCATGGGAGCTACCTCTTTATATATGTCCTCTATCATCTTATGGACCATATATACCTGCGTCTTTAAAAAGCTCTTCTTCTCTTCAAGTAATTGACTCCTTAAATCATTGAAGCTGAGTGACTGAAATTCCCTCATCTTTTTAATATTTATATCCTGAATCTCCTCTACCTTTGAATTTATTATCTCTCCACTCATTCTTATCCTATATACAGAGACACTACCTATTATGATTGATATAATTACGGCTGTTAAAATAGACATTAAGACAATCTTTTTACTAATCCCCTTTAATCTAAATCCTGACATGCTAAGCCTCCTAAAAATTACTTAAATAAAGGAGTTTAACTCTTCCTGGCTCAGAACTGAGTCGATATCCAGAAGTATCTTTACCCCACCGTCTACCTTAGCTATTCCCAGTATATATTTGGTATCCAATGTGCCACCGAAGTCAGGGGTATCCTCTATCTCCTCATCCTTAATATTTAAGACCTCAGATACAGAGTCCACCACGATACCCATTATTATCTTTTGCCCCTCTTCTCCTTGAATTTCCACCACAACTATGCATGTCCGGTCATTATATTCCATCTCCTCCATACCAAAGCGCAGCCTTAAGTCCACCACTGGAATTACCTTGCCTCTCAGATTTATAACACCTTTTACAAACTCAGGAGTCCTTGGAACAGAGGTAATAGGCATCATTCCGATTATCTCTTTTATCTTCAAGATCCCGATCCCGTATTCCTCCTCCCCCAAGCGGAATGTGAGATATTTCCCCCCTTTACTGACCTCCTCTGATGACAAAGATGTAGCTGCTGTAGCTTCTGCCATGGCCATAACCTCCTTAAAATTATTTCGGTAAATAGAACAGCAATATCTGTGCCATCCTTATAGGTATTGAAAATAGGGCATCTGAGATGTGCCAAATAGATAACATATGTCAAAATTTTGACATATGATGTTTCCTCCCATTATTCTGCTATTATTTCTCCTCTCATGGTTTAAATTCTTTAATTTAACTGGCATGAGATTTGCTTCCTTTATTTAAAAAAGAGATCTGGGAGAGGATTTATATGGATAATAAGAGAACAGATGTAAGAGCATCAATTGAATTTGATATTAAGTTTAAGGTGATTTCTGACGATGAATATAAAAAATTAAGAGAAAAACAGAAGAGGAGATCTATCTGTTTTTCCAATTTAAGCATTAATCCCTTTAGTGCTGAAGAAGGGATAAACAGTATGGTGCTTCAGTCTATAATTGAGCTCTTAATTAATATGGATAATAAGCTGGATAGCATCTATGAAATATTAAGCACTGGTAAGAAGGAATTGACCGATATCTATCTTAGAGGAATGGGTGTGGATATAAGTGGTTCAGGCCTAAGAATGGTAACAGAGCAGAATCTCCCAACTGACACCTTTATATATGCCAATTTTATATTGTCCAGATTTCCCTTTGTATATATTGAACTCTTTGGAAAGGTGGTAAGATGCGAACCTATAACCATTGATAAGAAACAGGCATATTCTGTTGCCATAACCTTTGTGGATATATCTCCTGAAGATAGGGAGAAGATCATAGAGTGTGTATTTCAGAAACAAAGACAGACACTTAGAGAAAATAGAGCAAAAGAAATATTGTAATGTATGATATAGAACTTAAGGATACAGAATTTCAAAAAATCAGTAATCTAATATTCAGAAAGACAGGAATACATCTTCATGAGGGGAAAAAGGAGCTGGTTAAGGCCAGACTGGGAAAGATATTAAGGGAAAGAGGCTTTAAATCCTTTAACGAATACATAAGACATGTTCAGAGTGATAAGAGCGGACAAGAATTAATATGGCTTATTGATAGGATATCTACAAATCATACATTCTTTTTTAGAGAGGCTGATCATTTTGATTTTTTAAAAGAAAGAGTCGTTCCTGAATTTCTTAAAAATAGAGTGGGTATTGAACCTCTAAGGATCTGGTCAAGCGCGTGCTCCAGCGGAGAAGAACCATATAGTATAGCAATCACGTTCCTTGAGATGAAAGACAGAAACTTTGACTTCCGGATCATTGCAACAGATATCTCCACAGAGATGCTCAAGACAGCACAAAAAGGAATATATAAGATTGATAGGATAAATGGGCTACCAAGAGATATTTTAAAGAGATATTTTAAAAAGGGCATAAATAGATGGGAGGGATATGTAAAGATAAAAGAGGATGTGAAAAGATATGTGCAATTTCAAAGGGTCAATCTGATGGAGGATTTTAATTTTAAAGAGCCTTTTCATGTTATCTTTTGCAGAAACGTTATGATCTATTTTAAAAGAGAAAATAGAGAATACCTTGTAAATAGACTCTACAGATATCTTAAGGAAGGAGGATATCTTATAATAGGGCATTCAGAGAGCCTTTATGGGATTAATCATCCATTTAGATATATAAGATCAAGTATATATCAGAGATAAGGAAAAGGGATATGCCAAAAGATCTAAAAAAGATCATGGACCCATTAGAAGAGATAGCTTTAAAGATTGTAATGCTTGAACCAGGGGATATTCCGGCTCTTGGTAATATCTTAAAAGATATTGAAAATCTTCAACATATTATTGAAGAGGAAAAGATTGAAGAAAATTCCATCAGATCCATTGTAAATGCCTTAAAAGAGTATGTAGAAAAGCTGATTCTGTTTGAAAAAGAAGATCTTTCACCATTTTCAAATGGAGTTAAGACCCTTCAGCATATGTTAAGGGATCTTGAAAGGAATAACAAGATCGGTAGTAATGTGGATAAGGTATTAAAAGAGCTGGGATATGAGGCTGAAGATCAAAAAAAAGAAAAAGAGGTTCAAGTAGAAAAATCAGAAGAAGCCCCAACACAGCCTCCCACTGAAGAAGAGCAAAAGATAGTTGAAAGCACAGGTAGTGAGATAGGAGATGAGGAAAAGGATATAGTATATGATTTTATATCAGAATCACTGGATAACCTTTCTGAAGTTGAAGTCAAAATACTAAATCTTGAAGACAATCCTGAGGATATGGATTCCATAAATGCAATATTTCGTGCGTTTCATACCATAAAAGGTGTCTCTGGATTCTTGAACTTTTCCAGAATAAATTCTCTTGCACATATCACAGAAAACCTGCTGGATAAGGCCAGAAACAGGGAAATGGCACTGGATGCGGAGATCATAGATACTATTCTGGAAAGTGTGGATGCCCTAAGAGGTATGATAGAGAACATAAAAAACACGATTGATTCAGGCCGTCCTTCAGAAGGAGACCATTCATATGAAGAATTAATTAATAAAATAAAAGTAATCATTGAAAAGGCTCAAAAAGGAAAAGATAAACCCCTTGGTGAGATACTAAAAGAAAGAGGATTGGTAAAGGAAGAGGATATTGAGGAGGCTTTAAATAGGCAGAAAGAGGAGAGCACAAAAAAGATAGGAGAGATCCTGGTTGAGGATAAGAAGGTTCCTCCCAAAGAGGTTATATCAGCTCTTAGGGACCAAAAGCGATCCGGAAAGGGGGTAAGTCTTCAGATCAAGGTTGAGACAGAAAAGCTGGACAACCTCATTGATATGGTTGGTGAGCTTGTTATTGCCCAATCCATGTTAAAGCAACATCAATTGGCCACAAAGAGTAAAGATAGGAAATTTGAACAGATCATTAATCAGCTAAATCAGATAAGCTCTGGGCTTCAAAGAACTGCCATGTCTTTAAGAATGGTTCCCATTAAACACACCTTCCAGAAGATGTTAAGACTGGTAAGAGACCTATCTAAGAAGTCTGGCAAAGAGGTGGAACTTGTTATGACGGGAGAAGATACCGAAATTGATAGGAATATGGTTGAAGAGATATATGAGCCTATGGTTCATATGATAAGGAATTCCATAGATCATGGTATAGAACCTCCAGAGGAAAGAGAGGCCTTAGACAAACCCAGGAAGGGAACAATCTATCTTAAGGCATATCATAAGGGTGGAAATATTGTTATAGAGATAGAAGATGATGGAAGAGGACTGGATACTGAAAAGATCCTTAAAAAGGCCATAGCCAATGGAATAGTTACTGAAGATCAACGTCTTACAGAATTAGAGATCTATAATCTCATCTTTCAACCAGGATTTTCCACTGCAGAAAAGATAACAGATATTTCAGGAAGAGGAGTTGGAATGGATGTGGTAAAAAATACTGTTGAAAAGCTGAGAGGAAAGGTGGATGTGGAATCGTGGAAAGGTAAAGGAACCAGATTCTATATCCGTCTTCCACTTACCCTTGCCATAATTGACGGTATGATAACGA
>CBFDUE010000112.1:0-6139 GCA_965613025.1 uncultured bacterium | reverse complement strand
ATCCTATTCTATGTCTCAATAGGGGCAAAGAGGGGGGCAACCATACCCATAATCGAGCATAGTCACGGACATGGAATAATAGATATTACAAGATATATCAATCCCTTGCCACATGTGCTTATGCTTACTGCAATAGTGGTATCTGTTGCCACTCTCGGGGTAGCACTGGCCTTAGCGATTAAGGTTTACAAGCGATACAATACCCTTGAAGAAGATGAGATTATTAAAAAGATAAGGGAAGATGAATAATCAGTATCCCGTAATAATTGTAATTTCACCACTTCTTTCAGCCTTTTTTGTAAGTATTGCAGGATGGCTTAGGAGAAGCCTCTGTTTCCCCATCTCAGTTGGGTCCCTCTCTCTCTCCTCATATTCTTCCATAGCCCTTCTTTTCAAGGTGTTAAAGGATGGGGACATACTCTACAGACTGGGGGGATGGCCACCACCCTGGGGAATCGCCTATTATGTGGATAGACTAAATGCTTTGCTACTTCCTGTGGTATCCATTGTGGCACTTTTAAATCTCATTGCCACAAAGAGGAGTGTAGAGGAAGAGTTTTCAGAAAAAATTGGCGCGTTTTATACCCTCTACCTTCTTATGGTTACAGGTCTTCTGGGAATTGTAATTACTGGAGATGCATTTAACCTATATGTGCTCTTGGAGATTGCATCCCTTAGTGGCTATGGGCTCATTGCAATGGGAGAAGATAGGGCTCCTCTTTCGGCACTAACATATCTATATATGGGAACTATTGGCGCGTGCTTTTATCTGCTGGGTATTGGCTATCTTTATATAGTAACGGGATCTCTTAACATGATGGACATTTCAAAAATACTTCCGGCTCTTTATGGGTCAAAGGCGGTTTTAACGGCATTTGTGATATGCACCGTGGGACTTTGGCTCAAGATGGCGTTCTTTCCCTTACATGGATGGCTTCCTAATGCATATACATATGCTCCTTCTGCATCCAGCAGTCTAATAGCGCCTCTCATGACCAAGGTGATGATTTATGTGATGATACGCCTCATGTTTACGGTGTTTACGCCTGAGTTTACATTTAAGGTGCTCACGGTGAATCGTTACATTGTCTGGATAGCAGTGGTTGCCATTGTGGCAGGTGCCATAATGGCACTTTCAGAGAGAAAACTTAAGATGATGCTCACCTACATCATTATCTCAGAGGTGGGCTATATGGTGGGAGGGATATGGCTTGGAAACAGGGAAGGGGCAATAGGTGCGATATTTCATATCGTAAATGACGCATTTATGACTCTATGCGTCTTTTTAGTGGTGGGAAACATCGTCTATAAGATGAAGGGATACGGATCACCGGAACTAAAGAGACTCTTTTCTAAAATGCCGTTTACCATGGGTGCATTTGTAATTGGTGCCCTTTCCATAATCGGTGTTCCTCCTACATGTGGATTTTTCAGTAAGTGGTTTTTGCTACTTGGAGCCTTTAAGGCGAGACATTACGGATTTATGATAGCCCTCATCTTCAGTAGTCTTATAAATGTGATCCTGTTTTTCAGGGTAATGGAAGAGGCATATTTTGAAGAGGGTCATTTAGACGAGAATCATTCATCACATGGAATAGATGAGGCGCCTCTTTCTATGGTAGTTCCTCTTCTGATCGTTGCTCTTGCACTTGTTCTTATAGGTATTTCAAGTGGAAAGATTGTTGAAGAGATTATAAACCAGGCCATACCTGGAGTGATTTTGTAATGGAAGTCATACATTCCATAAGGCCACTTTTGGCAGTTTTGGTATCCCTTTTTATAACTCCTGTGCTTGTATCCAGCAGGTCAGAGAATGTGCGGGAGGCGTGGACATTTGTCGCTGCGGTTTCCAAGTTTCTGATAGTGCTTTCCATGCTTCCACTTATTCTTAAGGGATTTCAGATAGAGTTTAATCTCTTTGAAATTATGCCTGGGCTTTCAATCGGTTTCAGAGTGGATGCACTGGGTATGCTCTTTGCGCTTGTTTCTTCATCGCTATGGATTATTACTTCTGCCTATTCCATTGGATACATGAGAGGATTAAAAGAGCATAGTCAGACCAGGTATTTCTGCTTTTTTGCATTTGCCCTGTCAGCGACCATTGGAGTTGCATTTTCAGCAAATCTTCTGACTCTTTATCTCTTCTATGAGCTACTTTCTTTTGCCACTTATCCACTTGTAACACATCATCAGGATCAGGAGGCGAGATCATCGGGTAGAAAGTATCTGTTCTATATTGTAGGAAGCTCAATTGGTCTTGTACTTCCTGCAATAGTGATAACATATAATCTTTCAGGAACACTTGAATTTGGTAGAGAAGGAATCCTTGCAGGCTATGGTGCAGGAGCATTGATTCCTTTGCTTCTTTTAATGTTTCTGTTTGGTTTTGCTAAAGTGGCCATCATGCCTTTCCATGCCTGGCTTCCTGCTGCAATGGTGGCTCCCACTCCAGTAAGCGCTCTTCTTCATGCAGTTGCGGTGGTAAAGGTTGGAGCATTTAGTATTATAAGAGTAATTACAGGAGTATTTGGAATAGGGCTTCTTTCTTCTTTGAATCTGGGTCCCCTTATCTTGACATTTGCCTCTGTCACTATTATTACTGGCTCACTTATTGCACTCTTTCAGGACAATCTGAAGCGGCTTCTCGCATTTTCTACCATTTCGCAGCTTTCATACATAGTCCTTGGCTTGGGTCTTTTAAGTTTCAAAGGTTTGCTTGGTGCTATGATACACATAGCAATGCATGCCTTTGGAAAGATTACGCTCTTTTTCTGTGCAGGCGCCATAGCAGTTTCTACAGGCAAGAAGAACATAAGTGAGATGGTCGGAATTGGAAGAAGAATGCCTGTCACCATGACTGCATTTTTTATTGGATCTCTCAGCATTATCGGTATGCCACCCTGTGGAGGATTCTTGAGTAAATGGTATCTGGCACTGGGATCCATTGAGGCAGATTATAAGATAGTGCTTATAGTGCTTATCCTTAGTTCATTTCTCAATGCAGCATATTTTATTCCTATTGTATACAGGGCATTCTTTTGCAGCCCTGAGGAATCTCAATTTGATGATAAGATAAGAGAGGCTCCGCCTTTCTGTGTGATTCCTCTTGTAATAACAGCGATTATCTCCATTTTATTGCTATTTTATCCACAGCCATTTTTCAGGTTGGCATACCTTATAATAGAAAGTATGGGGGTATAAGATGATGGAGGAGAGAAACGACGAGATAGAAGGTAAGATGGAGCTCAGGCATGAACCTGTATCTCCGTATAGAACAGTATTTTTCATCGCTATTAGCATAGGAGTACTCTATCTTGCTATCATACTTATGGTTTCTATTTTTTGAAGATAGGGGTTTAAGGAGGTGATCCTACATGAAAAGGCCTCAACGCAAAAGTTACCTTTTTGATAATCCAAGAAATGTAAAGATCCTTCTTAGATCTTTCTTTTTATCTTTGATATTGCTTCTTTTATTAGAGCCTTTTATACACAAACATCCTCACTTTTCCTGGGAGAAATGGCCGGAATTTTATGCGGTATTCGGATTTGTGGCATGTGTTGCCTTAGTACTCGCTGCAAAATATATTCTGAGACCGATTGTAAAGAGACCAGAGGACTATTATGATAGATAGGATTCCTCCTGGTTTCATCTTTATCTTGGGCGCCCTTCTTGTGCCACTCTTAAAGGGCAATTTTAAAAAAGCGCTTTTACTTATTATTCCTATTGTAGGAATGATAAATCTTATTAATCTGCCTGAAGGAAATCACACTCTTTTAGATTTTCTATACTATAAGCTCATATTGATCAGGGTTGACAGATTAAGCCTTTTGTTTGGATACATCTTTCACATTATTTCCTTTATCGGATTTCTTTACGCACTCCACCTGGATGACGACCTCCAACATGTAGCAGCCCTTGTGTATGCAGGAAGTGCGCTGGGAGTCGTATTTGCTGGTGATTTCTTTACTTTTTTTATTTTCTGGGAGATGCTTACCGTCTCTTCCATATTTCTTATATGGGCCCGAAGGACAAAAAGGTCTCAGGGAGCAGGTTTCAGATATCTCCTGGTTCATGTAGCAGGAGGACTATGCCTCTTTGCAGGCATAATCTTGCGTCTATATGAAACAGGATCTATTGGGTTTGGATATATAGGACTGAATGGCCTTTCCAGCTATCTCATCTTCTTTGGGTTTGGACTAAATTGTGCATGGCCATTACTACATCCATGGCTTGTGGACGCCTATCCAGAGGCCACCATAACTGGCACTATCTTTATGAGCGCCTTTACCACAAAGTGTGCAGTTTATGCTCTTGCAAGGGCATTCCCTGGCACTCACGCCCTTATCTGGATAGGTGCTGTCATGACCGCCTTTCCCATATTCTACGCTGTTATTGAAAACGACCTCAGAAGAGTGCTTTCCTATAGTCTGATAAATCAGGTGGGATTTATGGTCTGTGGCATAGGTATCGGAACCCATCTATCTTTAAATGGAGCGGTTTCCCATGCGTTTAACGACATCCTGTTTAAGGCCCTGCTCTTTATGGCAATGGGTGCTGTGATGTTTAGGACGGGCAGGATCAATGCCACTGCATTAGGTGGACTCTATAAGACCATGCCATTGACCTGCATCTTCTGCATGGTGGGAGCGGCTTCCATATCCGCCTTTCCCCTCTTTAGCGGCTTTGTGAGTAAGTCCATGGTGATGGAGGCAGCCGCTGAGCAACATATGCCTATAATATGGTTTATATTGCTGTTTGCATCAGCAGGTGTGTTTCACCATGCAGGTATAAAGATTCCATATTTTGCCTTCTTTTCTCATGACTCTGGGCTGAGACCCCGGGAAGCCCCCCTCAATATGCTACTTGCCATGGGAGTGACTGCATTTTTGTGTATCTTTATCGGTTCATATCCATGGCCTCTTTATAGGCTGCTTCCCTATCAAGATGTTGCATATAATCCCTACAGCGGATCTCATGTTATTTGGCAGACACAACTGCTCTTCTTCTCAGCCCTTGCATTTACACTGCTAATTCTTTCAGGGATATATCCTCCTGAGCAGAGATATGTAAATCTGGATATAGACTGGATTTACAGAAAGGGTGTGCCTTTACTACTTAAGGTAATAAACATATCTCTTGGTGGTATTCAAAGCTTTTGTCATAAACTCTTTGTGGATGGTATTGCAAAAAATGTTGCAAAGATGTCCATAGACGGGACTTATAGATTGTCTTTGGTATTTTTAGAACCGCTCTGGTTTATCAGAGGAATCAGGGGCAAGGATCTTAAAAAGAAAAAGAGGGAGGTACACAGGATGTTTCAAACAGGAACAGTGCCTTTGGGACTCAAGGCAGTGATTGCGACCATTTTTTTGATTGTCCTTTTACTGCTGATATGATACGTAAACTAACAATAGGAGAGTAGTTGATGGTAACTATTGATGAACTTAGAAGCATATATCTGTTTCAGAAACTGGGTGAGGAAATCCTCCAGAGGGTCTGTGCCATTACAGAATCTCATCACTACAAAGGGAGAGATATAGTATTTAGAGAAGGAGATAAAGCCGAAAAGTTTTATATGTTAAAGAGGGGGAAAATCCTTCTGGAGGTAGAGGTATCTGAAATCATAATTATTTCGCTTGGTTCTGTAAAATCAGGATACTCCTTTGGCTGGTCTTCCCTTTTCCCAGGCGCATCATACACTACCTATGCGATATGCAGTGAGCCCTCTGAAGTGCTCTCAGTTTCTGGAGTGGAGCTTCTTTCCATTTTGGAAGAATATCCTGAGCAAGGCTATATATTTATGTATGAGGCCACAAGGATACTTAAAAGGAGATTAGAAAAAAGGACCGGCCAATTCCTCAAGGTGATGTCCAAGCATCCAGATATTCAAAAGCTTCTGGGTCTTTAATGATATGTCAGGAATAGACAGGATAAGGGATAATGATATGCGGTAGATGTGTGGTTGCATGCCCATTGGGTATATTATAGGGGATGGGGGATGAAGATAAGGGTTGAAAGCGAAAAGCTTGTAAATGCTGTAAAGAGATTGGAAGGTATTGAGCTTGTGCTTGAAGATGAAAATGATGCAAGGGAGGCATTTGAGATTATAATTGAAAAGAAGGGATTAAAAGAGAGGGA
>CBFDUE010000111.1:0-6198 GCA_965613025.1 uncultured bacterium | reverse complement strand
TGGGGGTTACACCCCCAGACCCCCAAAGATTTACTTAAAATAACCCATAATTACAGCTTTTTTCTGAGAGCTTTGAAAAATTCAAAGCTCTCTAAATTCAACTACTGTAACCGCATCTCCTCCATTTTTAATATCATCAGGCCCAACCCTCTTAATCCACTGAATTCCTTTAAGATATTCCCTGACTGCCCTCTTTAATATACCCTCTCCATGTCCATGGATTATCCTAAGCCTATCCTTCCCTCTCATATAGACCTCACCTATTACCTTATCAAGGAGTGATATTGCATCTTCCACCCTATAGCCTATGATATTTATCTCATTTAATGGTGCATTATCAGAGACATTGACTTTCCAATCATATTTCATCTCTCTTTGCCCTATTTCCACACTTTCAAGATCTTCAAAAGAGACACTGACTTTCAGATTTTTCCTCTGAAATGTGGCAGTCCTTTTCTGTCTGTCTATCCCTACAATTTTCCCTAAAATCCCACTGGGTTTATACCTTACCATCTGGCCGATTTCAAAAGAAGGCACATCTTCAGCGCTTCTCTTTTCTATCTCATCTTTCCATCTATTGATAAGCTCTTCCTCTATCTCTTCTATCTGTCTTCTTCCTTTGCCTATATTCCTTTTATCCCTTTTTATCCTGTTTATAATTTGTGCAATCTGCCTCTTTGCCTCTGCAACACTTTCTGATAATTCCCCTATCCCTTCACTTATAATCTGCTCCTTTTGATCCCTAAGCTCTTCCAATCTCCTTTCCACTTCTTTGCTGAGATATTCATATCTCTTTTTTTGAAGCTCTACCTGCTTCTTTTCCATTTCAAGGGCTCTTAACTTTTGCCTCAGAGATTCGAATATGTCCTTCATTTCCGCTTCCTTAGGTGCAAGATAGCCCTTTGCCCTCTCTATTATCTCTTCTTTTATCCCCACCTCCCTTGCCATATCAAAGCCAAAACTTGCCCCTGGCATTCCGTATCTGAGCCTATAGGTGGGCCTATGTGTGTGTTCATCTATTTCCATAGAGGCATTTTGTGCCTTGGGATTTTCCATTCCATATAGTTTTAACCTATTTAAATGGGTGGATATGGCAACATAGCATCCTTTATTCAAAAGTTCCTCCAGTACTGACATGGCAAGTGCTGCCCCCTCTTCAGGATCTGTGCCCACGCCTGGTTCATCAATAATTATAAGGCTATCTCTGTCTGCTCCATCCATCATCTCTACCCATCTTTCCATATGTGCAGAAAATGTGCTAAGCCCCTTTTCCATATCCTGTTCATCACCTATATCGGCCATTATCTTATTATATACAGGTATATGACTCCCCTCTGAGGCAGGTATATGAAATCCAGATTGGGCCATAAGACAGAGCAGTCCCAAGCTCTTAAGTGTGACGGTCTTTCCACCCCTATTGGGTCCAGAGATGATCAAAAGGTGCCTTTCTCTATCCATCTTGAGATCCACACCTTGAACAGAATCCCATCCTTTTATGGATATGAGTATGGGATTTTTAGCCCCTCTTATATTCAGCATTCCCTCCCTATCTATTATGGGGTTTGTGGCTTTTATATCTTCTGAAAATTTTGCCTTTGCAAGGAGTGCATCCAGCTTGCCTATCCTTTCTTCCAGCTGGGATAACTCCTCTCTAAGATCCCTAACATAATATGAAAGCCTTCTTAATATCCTTATCTCCTCTTCTCGTTCCAGATCCCTTAACTCTGCAATTCTATTATTTATCTCCACTATCTGCATGGGTTCAACTACAAAGCTTGCGCTACTTGGGGAGTATTGATGAACTATCCCCTTTACCTTGTTTTTTAATAGGGTGCTCATCCTTAAGACAAATCTACCATCCCTCAGACTTACAATTATATCTTCATGAGTATCTCTAATGAGCTCCCTTTTAATCCTATCTATTCTTTCCTCCATCTCCCTTTTAATTCTTATAAGCCTCTGACGGATATCATGTAGCCGAGTGCTTGCAGAATCCCTTATATTCCCAATCTCATCTACCGATGCCTCTATCTTTTCAGAAAGATCCTTTAATTGAGGAAGATTCCTTATCTTCTGAAAGAGAGAAGGGACAATATCCCTCCTCTCCCCTATAATTCGCTTTGCATATATCCCTGCCTTTATAAGATCCAGGATTCTTCTTAACTCAGCCCCTTCAAGTAAGGCTCCTTCTACAGAGACCCTATCTAAGAGTCCCCCAATGGAATCCACACCACTAAATGAGATATTTCCCTGAATCTTTAGTAAGAGACGCATCTCCTTTAAGAGATTAAGATTACTTTCAATTTTACAAATATCCACTGAAGGCCTAATCTTTAAACAACACTCTTTCCCTAAGGGAGTGGTGCAGTATCTTGATAATCTTATAAGCAGATTTTCAAATTCAAGGACACGAAATGTGTAATCTGTCATCAGCGATTGCTTTAGCTTAGGAGCCTTCTTGCAATCTCATTGACCTCTTTCCCTTGGGCCTTTCCAGCCATTTTCTTCATGGCAACCTTCATGACCTTTCCCAGATCTTTAGGCCCTTTCGCCCCCACCTGTAATATGATCTCTTTTAATTCTTTCTCAATCTGTTCAGGGCTTAGCTGTTTGGGAAGATATTCATAAAGGATATTTAGCTCCTCTTGCTCTTTTTGGATAAGATCTTCTCTCCCCCCTTTTTTAAATTCTTCAATGGAATCTCTTCCCCTTTTAACTAAGGATGATATGACAGATATTATCTCTTCTTCCTTTAATTCCCTTCTTAGATCCTTTTCCCTATTTTTAATTGCACTTTTTAACATTCTGAGGCATGAAAGCCTTCTCTGATCTTTATTCCTCAATGCCTCTTTAAAATCTTTATCTATTTTCTCTTTTAGTAACATCATAAATTATTAATTATATCCTTTTAAATTTAAAAATCAAGCCTTTTTTGACCTCTTTATAATATCTTCAAATTTAAGCCTTCCAGAATATAGGGCCCTTCCAATAATCATTCCAATCACACCCATATACTCCATCTGAACTATCTCTTCAATATCCTCCATAGTGGTTATCCCACCAGAGGCTATTACAGGAATGGGGATGGAGGATACAAATCTTTTGATTCCATCAAGGTTTGGTCCTTTTTCCATTCCATCTCTTTTAATATCGGTATAGATGATGGAATAGAGAGGAAGATCCAGAAAGTCTTTTACTATATCCTTGGCCTCTATGTCTGTAAAGGTCTTCCAGCCTTCAATGGCCACTTTCCCATCTTTTGCATCAATTGCAAGAATAATCCTTTCTGGAAACTCCTGTGTAGCCCTTTTAAGTATTTCAGGCTCCCTATAGGCGATGGTCCCAATTATTATCTGATCTATTCCCATAGAGATATAGTCTCTTATGGTGCTCAGATCCCTTATACCACCTCCCAGTTGAATGGGAATGCCTATACTATCTCTTATCTTTTCAACCAATCTGATATGTACAGGATATCCTTCAAATGCACCGTCCAAATCAATAATATGGAGTCTCTCTGCCCCCCTTTTCTCCCATATCTTTGCCATCTCTATAGGATCTTCAAAATATACAGTCTCCTGATCCATCTTACCCTGTCTTAATCTGACACACCTTCCCCCTTTTATATCAATGGCAGGTATTATCATCATATCATTTGACCTCTTCAGAGAGAGCCTTTCTCTTATCTATAAGATCGATTACCATCTTACTGAGACCGATCTCTGCAAGCCTCTGGGCGCTTACCCATTTTCCTCCTGCCCTTATAAAGGTCCATATATCTAGGAGGTTTTCACTAAGGGATGTCTGCCTCTTATTATAAGAGCCCTTCCATATCATCTTTCCATCCTCAGCCCTGAAAAGGGCCAATTCTAAGGAAACATGGGAAGGACTCTCTATACCATACTCACCTCCCTTTCTCTCTCTCCAAAGGTATATATAGCCTTTAAATACCGCATCCACATTAAAATAGTTGGCAATCTTTCTTATTATCACCTTTTCATCCAGTGCGGGCCCTTGTGCTATAAGCCTTTCATATATTCCAGATACCCGGGAAGACGGCACAAGCCTTTCAAATTCATCTTTAAGTAACAGAAATAGTTTTTCACTTAATTTTTCCCCCACCATCTCATTTAGTGGTTCAGCATATATCATACTGCCTGTAAGCGGATTCCTCACCCAGCCTGCCTTATTGCCCTCTTTAAGAAATGGTCTAAATTCCATAATAAGTGCACTCTTAACCTCTGCTAAACCCTCATGAGGCTCTTTCCTAAGAGGTATGATCTTATGCGCATGACATGAAATAAGAAAAATTAAAAGGATACCTAAAGCTATCCAACGGATTTTGTCCATTAAATTACACCCTTTGAAGATGGCACCTTTCCTTTTAATCTCCGTTCTTCTGCTACCGCCCTATCCAATGCTATTCCAAAGGCCTTGAAGATGGCCTCAGAGATATGATGGGGATCTTCACCATATAGGACCTCAATATGGAGAGTGATGCCAGCACTGTTTGTTAAGGCCTTAAAGAATTCTCTTAAGAGAAACAGGTCAAATCCTCCTGTCCTTAATCCCTCTTTTAATCCCCTGAAGACCATAAATGGCCGATTGGAGATATCAATTACAACCCTTGC
The DNA here is from genome assembly GCA_965613025.1 of uncultured bacterium. Lineage (GTDB taxonomy): Bacteria > Desulfobacterota > DSM-4660 > Desulfatiglandales > JALVMZ01 > CAYTXJ01. The sequence continues at coordinate 1,567 of CBFDUE010000111.1, read as the reverse complement.
TAAGGCCTCATCCATACATATGGTTGCATCTGCAAATCTCACAATTCCCTTTCTATCTCCTAAGCACTCATCTATACATCTTCCAATGCATATGCCCAGATCTTCTACAGTATGATGAAAATCCACCTCAATATCGCCCTTTGCCCTTATATCCATATCAAAGAGTCCATGTGCTCCCATAAGCGTTAGCATATGATCCATAAAGGGAATAGAGGTGTCTATATTGCATATTCCAGTTCCATCCAGTAAAAGACGCACCTCTATATTAGTTTCCTTAGTAGTTCTCTTAAATTCTGACTGCCTTTTCATAAAAAAATAGCTTTTTTTAAGATATTTATGGAGATGAGGGGATTCGAACCCCCGACCTGGACGTTGCGAACGTCCCGCTCTCCCTGCTGAGCTACATCCCCATATCTAAGGCTCTTTATATCCAAAAGATAATAATTTTCAAGAGAAATTCGGCTCTATTATAAAATTATGGAAAACTTTCTTGGAATTGATGAACATAGCTTCAGGCACCAGGAGCTGGTATATACTATCTTTAAAAATCTTCTATTTTGTGTATAATCGGAGATAAAAGATACAGAATTTCCCAGGGTGATCCTGACTTGCATCAAATGATTAATAATAGGAGTAAAAGATGGCTTATATGAAAATAAACAACTTAAACATATATTACGAAGTGCATGGGAAAGGAGATCCACCCATTGTGCTTCTTCATCATGGATTCGGTTGCACAAAGATATGGAAACAGATATACCCACAGCTGGTTCGGGAAGGCTATTGTATCATAATGTACGACAGACGAGGATATGGAAGATCAGAAAAGGGAAAAGATTTTAAGTCCTTTTATGTAAGTGAGAGATTCCGGCCGGAAAGTGTGCGGGAACTGGAGCTAATCCTGAACACCCTGAAAATCAACTCTGTTCATCTGATTGGTCAGTGTGAAGGTGGGGTGATTGCTGTGGATTTTGCAGCCAGGTATCCTGATCGGGTGATCTCCTTGGTTACTTCAAGCACTCAGTGTTACAGTGAGATTCCCATGATTGAATTCAACAGAATAAAATTCCCGCACTCCTTTCAGGAGTTGAAATCAGAGCTTAAAGAAAAATTGATTGAATGGCACGGAGAGGAATCAGCAGAGCCCTTTTTTAACCAGTTCCGACGATTTGGCGGGGCTTATGGAAAAGGGGTCTTTGATCTCAGGCCTGTGCTCAAACAGGTTACCTGCCCGGCTCTGGTTATCTATCCAGACAGAAGCTTTCTCTTTGATGTGGAGCAGGGCGTAGCCTTTTATAGGCATCTTCCTAAAGGTGAGCTTGCCGTGCTGCCCAAATGCGGGCACAACACCTATGAACACCAGCCTGAGGAATATGCTCAGCACATTTTAAAATTCCTAAGAAGAAATGGTTTTTAATCTCATTTGTAAACAATTGGTAATTTTTGAGAGCTTTGCATAACCCCTTTTTACACTGGGGGTTACACCCCCTTCCAGGTCGGAGACCAGACCCCCAAAAATTAACTTAAAATAACCCATAATTACAGCTTCTTTCTGAGAGCTTTGAAA